>JAOADM010000083.1 GCA_026417315.1 Limisphaera sp. | reverse complement strand
AGATGTGTATAAGAGACAGGTGCTGGGGTGGGTGGCGGTGGTTTCGTTTTCGGCGACGCCCTCCACCGGGGTGAAATACCGCAATGTCTGCGCGTCTTCGAGCGTCTCCGGGTGCCCCGCCCGGAGCGGAGAGCCGGGGAGATGTGGACACCGGGCGGGTTGGACGCCGCCGGGTTTCGGACCACGGGATGGAGCGCTTGGCGGGGCGTGGGATCGACCGGCCATAGGCTCTGCGGATCCGGTCGCGGGCGCTCGGGTTTCTCGTTTTCTGAGGAGGCCCGGGCTTCTCTGGAAATGGGAGGCAGAATGCCACGTCGGGATCCGGCTGCGAGGTGCGGAGGCGTCTTTCAGTTTTTGGGGCCCAATTGCAGAGTCCCGATGGAATCCCGGCTGGCCGCGGCTGTGCCGCGTCCGGGACCTCCGGAGTTCGGCGGTCCGTTCCGGGATGTTCAGACACCGAAAGGTGCTGGAGGTTGTGAGGGCGGGATGGGCCCATTGACAGGGCAGGGGCCGGGGTTATGATGAGCGCTTAACTGAACATGAATCGACAACCGCATGTGGCTGTGGTCGGTGCGACGGGGGCCGTCGGCATCGAGATGATTCAGACGTTGGAGCGCCGAAACTTTCCGGTGAGCCGGCTGACGTTGTTGGCGTCGGCGCGCTCGGCGGGCAAGCGATTGAAATTCCGGGGTGAGGAGATTGCCGTTCAGGAGCTGAAGCCCGACTCGTTTCGCGGGGTGGATCTGGCGTTGTTCAGTGCGGGGGGGAGCATTTCCAGGCAGTTTGCGCCCGAGGCGGTGAAGGCGGGCTGCGTGGTGGTGGACAATTCCAGTGCATTTCGGATGGATGACACGGTCCCGCTGGTGGTGCCGGAAATCAACGCCGAGGATGTGCGGTGGCATCGGGGCATCATTGCCAATCCGAATTGCACGACCGCGATTACGCTGATGGCCCTCTACCCCTTGCACAAGGCGTTTGGCTGCCGGCGGATTTTCGCTGCGAGCTATCAAGCCGTTTCGGGAACGGGTGCCAGGGCGATTGCGGAGTTGGAACAGCAGGTGCGGCAGATTGTGCGGGGCGAACCGGTGACCCGGGAGGTGTATCCCCACCAAATCGCGTTCAACGTGCTGCCGCACGTGGATGTGTTCCTGCCCAACGGCTACACGAAGGAGGAGATGAAGATGGAAAACGAGGGGCGCAAGATCATGCATCATCCCACCTTCCGGGCCAGTGTGACCTGTGTGCGGGTGCCGGTCTATCGCGCCCACTCCGTGGCCGTGAGTGCGGAGTTCGAGAAGCCGGTCAGCGTGGAAGCGGCGCTGGAGGTGCTGCGGCAGGCGCCGGGGTTGGACGTGATCGACGATCCGGCGCAGTGCCAGTACCCCATGCCCCTGTATCAGGCGGGCAGAGACAATTGTGCGGTGGGCCGGATTCGCAAGGACTGTGCGTTCGACAACGGACTCTGTTTCTGGGTGTGCGGGGATCAACTGCTCAAGGGGGCGGCGTTGAACGCGGTACAAATCGCCGAGACCCTGTTGGCGATGTAGCGTCCCCTGGGATCCCCAAGGGTGCGAAAGTTGCGGTGTCAGGGCGCGTCGGGCCGGGTGGCGCGCTTGCCCGCGGGGCGTCGAGCCTCCTCCCGGTGCCTTGGCGCCGGGTGCAGCGGGGTGGGTTTGCTGCGGCGATTTTGGATGGCATGCCGCGGTGCTGTTTGGGATTCAGTCGCCGCGGTCATGGAACCACTGCCAGGTCAGTTCGAGACCTTCCGCCAGGCGGTAGGGCGGATCGTAGCCCAGCAGGCGGCGTGCTTTGGAGATGTCGGCCTGTGAATGTCGCACATCTCCGGGCCGGAAAGGCTCGTACACGGGCGACGGCGGGTTGAGATCGGGGCGCCAACGCCGGAGGCCGACCACCAGAAGGTGGTAGAGTTCGTTCAACGAGGTCCGCTCCCCGACTGCGATGTTGTATACTTGGTGCACCGCTTCGGCCCGGTCCGTGGTGGCGGCCAGCAGGTTGGCCTGGACGACGTTGGCGACGTAACAGAAGTCCCGACTGGTTTCGCCGTCGCCGTAGACGGTGACGGGGCGGCCGTGCCACAGGGCATCCATCCAGCGCGGGATGACCGCAGCGTACGGCCCCTGCGGATCCTGTCGGGGGCCGAACACGTTGAAGTAGCGCAGGCCGATGCATTCAAGTCCGTAGACGCGTCCCCACGTGTCGGCGTAGATCTCGTTCATCCACTTCGTGGCGGCATAGGGAGACAGGGGTCGACCGATGCGGTCTTCCCGCTTGGGCAGCTCGGGGGCGTCGCCGTATACGGAACTGCTCGAAGCATAGACCACGCGTTTGACGCCGGCGTGGCGCGCGGCCTCCAGGAGTTCGAGGAAACCCGTCACATTGGCCCGGTGACTGGCCCGAGGTTCCGCCAGCGAACGCGGCACGCTGCCGAGGGCGGCGTGGTGCAGGACGTAATCCACGCCCTGGCAGGCGGCGGCGCAGGTGGCTGCGTCGGCGACATCTCCTTCGATGATGCGGCAGCGGGCCCACTGCGCCGGCTGCAGGCGAGTCCGGACCGCTTCGAGGTTTTCGGGTTTGCCGGTGCTGAAGTTGTCCAGAGCGATGACGCTCTGGTCCAGCGAAAGGAGCGTTTCCAACAGGTGGGAACCGATGAATCCGGCGGCGCCGGTGACCAGCCAGGTTCGGGGCCGGTTCCGGAGGGTTTCCGCGACCTTGCTGAATTCATTCATGACGGGGTGTGGGTGGCGCACTCACACGGTTCAATGCTGCCGCAACGGCCGTGGGGGCAAAACCTTTTGCGCGAATCTGCCCTGGTCGGAAGGTGCGGCCGGCGCTGCAGGCCCCGAACCCCAGAGGCGCCGGGAAGGACGCGTTCCCTGGAGAACATGGGCGGCCCCGCTCGAGGGCCGCATTCGATGGCAGCCGCCCGGAGACCTTGCGGTTTCGCATCCGGCCGGGTTGCGATTTGCACAGGCTTCCATGGGGGCGGGCCATCATTTGCGCGACCGGCGGGTCGGTTCGTGACCCACCTCGATCCGGGGGGTGCCATGAATCCGTTCGGATTAAACGTGGGACGCGACCAGATCGCCGACCTCACTGGTGCTGTAGCCCATTTGGCCTGCGGCCAGGCTTTTGAGCTTCTCGCGGACCACGCGGATGACGGCCTGTTCAATGGCTGCGGCAGCGGCCGTTTCGCCCAGGAAATCCAGCATCATTTGGCCGGCGCAAATCGCGGCCAGGGGGTTGATGACGCCCTTGCCGGTGTATTTGGGCGCGCTACCGCCGATCGGTTCGAACATGCTCGTGCCCTGCGGATTGATGTTGCCGCCCGCGGCGATGCCCATGCCGCCCTGGATCATTGCGCCCAGGTCGGTGATGATGTCGCCAAACATGTTGTCGGTGACGATGACATCGAACCACTCCGGGTTCTTGACGAACCACATGGTGGTGGCATCCACGTGGGCATAGTCCCGTTTCACATCCGGGTACTCGTTCCCGACCTCGTGGAAGACGCGTTCCCAGAGATCGAATGCGTAGGTGAGGACGTTGGTTTTGCCGCAGAGGGTGAGCTGCGCGCGTTTGCCGGCGGCGACATCCTCGGGTTTGAGGCCGCGCCAGGGCTGTTGGGCGTGTCGCTTGCGGGCGAACTCGAAGGCGAAGCGCAGGCAGCGTTCGACGCCGCGACGCGTGTTGATGCTTTCCTGCACGGCCACTTCATGAGGCGTGCCCTTGAAAACAAAGCCGCCGGCGCCCGTGTACAGTCCCTCGTTGTTCTCGCGAACCACCACGAAATCGATGTCTTCGGGGCGCTTGTCTTTGATCGGGCAGAACCGGGCGTCGTACAGGCGCACGGGCCGGAGATTGATGTATTGCTCCAGCTCGAACCGGATGCGCAGCAGGATGCCCTTTTCCAGGATCCCGGGCTTGACGTTGGGATGGCCGATGGCCCCCAACAAGATGGCCGGAAATCGGCGCAGCTCGGCCAACACGCTGTCCGGCAGCACTTCGCCGGTGCGAAGGTAGCGGTCGCCGCCGATGTCGTAATGCGTGTAGTTGAGTTTGAACCCGAATTTGGGGGCCGCTGCGTCCAGGACCTTGATGGCTTCCCGGACGACTTCGGGCCCTGTGCCGTCGCCTCCGATGACTGCGATGTCGTAGCTTTTCATACCTTGCAAAACTGTCGGGCGGGCGGTTTGCCGCCGGAGCCCCACATCCTAGTGCTCGAAATCGGTGGGGCAAATGTATTCTCGGTCCGGTCCGGGTGGCGGTGCATTTCAGGTTCTGGGTTCCCCGGAAACTCGGGCGCAATTCCGGGAGATGCTCGGCGCACAAGAACCCAAAAGCGGCCCTCTAATGTCCGCGAGCCCGTCCGCGTGCCCGAGGCGCATCGCCTTCACGAGCCCGGGGCAACGCCCCGCGAGGTTGGATCGCCCTGACCCGCCTGAAAGGGCTCCGCCAGTGGGACCTCCACCGCCCGGCCCGGGCGCATCACACTGAATCTCGCCCCTTCGGGACAGGGTGAATCTGCAATCCAATTTGTGATGCGTTGGCCGGAGCTGGCGAATTCCCGCCCCGCTGGGGCGGAGCAGGGGCGCAGGGAAGGCGGAACCATTCATCCGACAGCGGGCCCATCGGTTTTGTCCAAGACGCAGCCGTGGGCCGGTGCCTTTACGCCACACCGGGAGAAACCCGTGGCGTGTCGGGAACCCGGACACCTTTCCGACCCTCGGTGGGGTGGTGGAAAAGGGTGTGCAGGGGGCCGCGTTGGTGTGGCTGCTCGGTTGCAGCGTGCCGCAGGCAGGGCCTTTGGCGCGGCAGATCCGCTGTCCGGCGCACTTCGGGTTTTGGGCCGTTTCCGAAAGGCCGGGCGGAGTGCCGGGCGTCCCCCACGGCAAAGCCCGGGGGAAGGCACGTTTTCGCCGGGTTCTTGAAGCCGGAGGTCAAAAACGGGAATGCGATTGGGCACAACCTCGAGACGCTTTCGTATTTGCGGGGCTCGGGGCGCCTACATAGCCTTTCCGCCGGGTACGATTGGGGGCTGCGACAAAAGGATCAGGTCGATGTTCTCGCACATTGTCATTTTTTGGACGGATCCGGGGCAACCCGGGGCGGTGGAGGAACTGGTGGCCGGGGCCGAACAATATCTGCGCCCCATCCCGGGGATTCTGCATTTTCACGTGGGTCGAATGGTGCCCAGTGAGCGTCCGGTTGTGGAGCAGAGTTACCAGGTGGGTCTGAACGTCGTGTTCGCCGACAAGGCGGCTCACGATGCTTATCAGGTGCACCCGTTGCATGTGGAGTTTGTGGAGAAGGTGTTCAAACGCGTCTGCACCCGGGTTGTGGTCTATGATTTCGCCTGAAGCGGCGGCCAGGTTCGGGGCGGACGACGATGCGCTGAGGGTGCGAAGGAGCATGAGTATGACAACGCGGTGGAGACGGCTGCGTCCGCAGAGGTGGGTAACTGGGACAACGGCTTCGGCGCGAGCCGCGGCCCGGGCCCTCGGCCTGGCGGCGATGATTTGGGCGACTGCCCCGGTGCCGGGCCAGACCCAGGGCGGGTTCCGCTTCGGTTCCGTGAACGAGACCTCTCTGGGCTTGTGGGAGGAGGAGCGTCCGGTGTTGGTGTACAATCACGGGGTGATCCGGCGACCAGGGGTGGCGGAACACCTGGCCCGGAGCACCTACGTGCATCCCCTGTACGGCTTGGACGGGGAGGTGCTCACGGACGATTTCCCATCGGACCACCTGCATCATCGGGGTTTGTTTTGGGCCTGGCCGCATGTGCGGATCGGGGAGGCCCATTATGATTTGTGGTTGTTGCGGGGGATCCGGCAGCAGTTCGAACGCTGGATACGGCGCGAGGCCACAAAGGAGGGGGCGAGGTTGGAGGTGGAAAACGGATGGTATGTGGGAGCCGACAAGGTGGTGGCGGAAGAGGTGCGCTTCCATGTTCATCCGGCGCGGGGGGACGCTCGTGCGGTCGATGTGGCGTTCACGTGGACGGTGCGCAAAGGGCCGCTCACGTTACAGGGGGCCGAAGGGAAGAGCTACGGAGGACTGACGCTGCGCTTTGCACCGGGGACGAACACGACCATTACCATCCCTGCAGGCCGCATTTCCGACGACCTGCCCATGACCCATTTGCCGTGGGCGGATTTGACGCGGCTGTGGGAGGCCACCCGTCAGACCAGCGGTGCGGCCATCTTCGTTGCGCCCGATCATCCCGATTATCCCCCGCAATGGCTCCTGCGTCATTACGGCGTGCTGTGTTTGGGGTGGCCGGGCGTGCAGGCAGCCACATTCGCCGAGGGCCAAACCATCCGGGCCCGGTATCGGATTTGGATCCACCGCGGTGCGGTCTCTGCGGATCGTTTGCGCCGCGCGTACGAGGAGTATTGTCGCGAACTTTCGGTCTCGCGATGAGACCCGGCACTGTCCCGCGCGTGTGCGGACAGGTCGGACCCGGGCGGACCGGGGTGGTTTTGAAGGGTTGGCACTCCGGGTGCGTCCAACGAGCCGGGGAACCACCCTTGCTGCAAGGGCAGAGAGGGATTGCTTGTTCCTCGCACGAACCAAACGAGAACCTCGACCATGACACGAATGACTTCCTGGATCACGGGCCTGGGCGTTGCCGTGGCGGTGACGGCCCTGGCGCAATCGGACACTGTCTTGCGGCCGTTTAACGGTCGGAATCTGGAGGGTTGGAAGACCAAACCGGAGGGCAACAACCGGAACTACTGGACCGTGGGCACGGCACGATTGGACCCGGCGGATCCGCGGCGGCTGGTGGTGGGCCCCGGTGGGCAGGAGTTGATCAACGCCGCTCCGGGCCACGGACAGGGGCTGGATTTGTACAGCGAGGCGCTTCACGGCGACGCGATCATCAAGTTGGAAGTGATGGTGCCCCGGGAATCCAACAGTGGCATCTACGTGATGGGCGAGTACGAGGTGCAGGTGCTGGACAGTTACGGGCGAGACGATCGGCCGGGGCCGGGAGACATGGGGGCGATTTACGGGGCGCAACCGCCGCGCCGGCCGAAATATCGGGCCCCGGGCGAGTGGAACACGTACGAGATCCACTGGCGTGCCCCCCGGTTCGATGCCGACGGAAAGAAGGTCGCCAATGCGCGCTTCGAGAAGGTCATTCTGAATGGCGTGGTCATTCACGAGAACGTGGAGATGAAAGGGCCGACTCCGGGCGGGGTGGATGGCCGGGAGAAACCGAAAGGTCCGCTGATGTTTCAGGGCAACCACGGGCCGGTGGCGTATCGGAACATCGAGATTCGTCCGCTCCCGTGACGAAGCGGCGCGCCCTTCACTGCCGCTGAGGAACTGCGCACGGCTCACGCCACGGCGGGTTCCAACAGGATCAGGTCGCCACGCTTGGCGTCCAGCTCGGCGCGGACCCCGAGGGGAAGAGTGGCGTTGCCGGGGGTGTGCCCGAAGGGCAGGCCGATGACGACCGGCTTGCGCAGCGGGCCCAGGCGATCTTTCCAGACGTCTTCCAGAGTGGGCCGTGGTTCACTGGAGGTGGGTGCCCACGGGTCTTCGCATCGCTCGCAGGTCCCGATGGCGATTCCGGCGACTTGTTGGAGCAAGCCGGCGTTGAGCAATTGGGTGAGCAGGCGGTCCACACGGTAGGGCGGCTCACCCACTTCTTCCAAGAGCAGGACGCGGCCGCGAAAATCCGGCTGCCAGGGCGTGCCCAGCGTGGAGACCAGGACGGTGAGGTTTCCCCCGAGCAGAGGGCCGACGGCGCGGCCCGGACGAAGGATGCGAGGAGCAGGCGCCGGGCAGTGGTCCCGGACACTTCCGTAGGGCTCCGACCGCGTCAAGAGACGCAGGAAGGATCGAAGGGTGAAATCCGGCAGATCGGGTCGGGCAAAGTCGGGCACGGCCATGGGCCCGTGGAACGTGACGAGCCGGGCGTGGGTGAGGAGGGCGCAGTGAAGGGCGGTGAGGTCGCTGTAGCCGACCACGATTTTGGGGTGCGCACGGAAAAGCCCGGGGTCGAACCACTGCAGGAGCCGGGCGCAGCCGTATCCGCCCCGGAGGCTCACGATGGCTTTGACCTTCCGGTGGCGCGCCAGTTGATGGAGATCGGCGGCGCGTTCCCGATCGGTCCCGGCCAGGTACCCACGCCGGCGCAGCAGGTGTCGGGCGGGCAGGATGCGGAAGCCGAGAGCCTCGAGCCGGGCGACGGCGCGATCGAGGTCGGCGGGCTGTGGCAAGGGACTGGCGGGAGCGGCCAAACCGATCAAATCTCCGGGTTCGAGCCGCGGGGGTCGGAGGAGCTGGAGGGTCCGCACGGTTCGGTGGGGGGAACAGGGCGCGCATCAGCCGCGGAGTGCGGCCAGCTCGGACAAGGTTTGGGCCAGGACGCCCTCGAGTTCGCGAACCAGGTCCGGTACGGGCTGGGTCTGACCGGCCCGGGCGGCCTTTTCGATCTGCTGGCAGAGGGCGACGACTTTTCGGGCGCCCAGGTTCATGCTCATGCTTTTGAGCGAATGGGCGTGGAAGGCCAATTGGGTGGGGTCGGCCACGGCCTGGCGCAGTTGGTGAAGCTGTTGCGGAGCGGTTTGTTGGTAGAGGTCGATGAGCTCCTGCAGCATGGTGAGATTCTCGCCGGATGGGATGTCGCGTAACTCCTCGAGCAGCTCCCGATCCAGCAGGGCTTCGGGTGCAGCCTGGGGCTGTCGGGCGAGGAAGGCGGTGGTGTCGAATTCGCGGAGGCGCGTGGGACCCCAGCGTTCGAGGGCGTTCTGGATCTCTTCGATGCGGATCGGCTTGGAGATGTAGTCGTCCATTCCGGCGGCGAGGCATTTCTCGCGATCGCTGGCGAAGGCGGCGCCGGTGATGGCGATCAAGCGGGGGCGTTTGTGCCGGGGCCAGTGTTGATGAATGTGGCGGGCGACCTCGAGTCCGTCCATCTCCGGCATTTGCACATCGAGGAAGAGAATATCGTAATCCTGGCGTTGCAGGGCGGCCAGGACTTCCCGGCCGTTCGTGGCGGTGTCGGCCTGGTAGCCGAGCTTGCGCAGAATGGTGAGTCCCACCTTGAGGTTGATGGGGTTGTCGTCGGCGACCAGAAGGCGCAGGGGCAGGCGTCGGGCGAGAGTGGCGTCCAGGACGGGCGGCGAAGGGGTTTTC
This sequence comes from Limisphaera sp., assembly GCA_026417315.1. Classification (GTDB taxonomy): domain Bacteria; phylum Verrucomicrobiota; class Verrucomicrobiia; order Limisphaerales; family Limisphaeraceae; genus Limisphaera. The sequence goes on along the minus strand of JAOADM010000083.1, from coordinate 5,237 downwards.
TTTTCGCGTTGGATTTGGACGCCGATGGCACGACAGAGCGTGTCGAGGAGTTGAGCCGGCCGGATGGGTTTGTAAACGATCAGGTCGAACCCGGCCTGAGTGGCGCGACGATCCTCCTGACGCAGGGGCAGGCTCGAGAGGAGGATCACGGGAAGCGGGCGTCCGCCGGGCCGCTGTCGAATTTGCTGCGCCAGCGCCAGGCCGTCCGTGCCGGGCAGTTGCTGGTCCACCAGAGCCACGTCCACGCCCGGGGTGTGCTCGAGGAGGTTCAGGGCTTCTGCGGCCGTACTGGCGGTGGTCACGCGCATCCCCCACTGGATGGCCCGGTGCCGCACCAGGCGTTGGTTGGTGGGATTGTCCTCCACCAGCAGAAGGTGCTTCCGCAGCAGCACGGGCTGAGGGGATTGCCAGAGGGCCGGGGTGGTGGCGGGAGCGACGCGGGCCTGAATGGTGAAGTGGAAGGTGGCGCCTTTGCCGGCGTCGCTTTCCACCCAGATGCGGCCGCCCATCAGTTCACAGAGGCGCCGGCAGATGGCCAGGCCCAGGCCGGTCCCGCCGTAGTGTCGGGCGGTGGAGGCGTCCACTTGTTGGAAGGATTTGAAAAGGCGGTCCTGTTTGTCCAAGGGGATGCCAATGCCGGTGTCACGCACGGAGAAATGCAGCAGGACGTTGGGGGCTTCGCCCGGGGCGGTCGAAGCGGCCGTGCGAGGCAGACCGGAACGGTCGGGACTTCCCGCGGGTCGGACCTCCACGACGACTTCGCCGGCATGGGTGAATTTGACGCCGTTGGAAAGCAGGTTGACCAGGATCTGGCGCAGACGGGTGACATCGCCAATGATCACGCGGGGCAGGTGGTCATCGAGCAAATAAGCCAGATCGAGATTCTTTTCCGCGGCCTTGGGGGCGACCTGTTCCAGGGCTTCCTCGATGCAGGCGTGCAACTCGAACGGGTGTTGTTCCAGTTCGAGCTTGCCGGATTCGATTTTGGAGAAGTCGAGGATGTCGTTGATGATGGTCAGGAGGGACTCGGCGCTGTGGCGGGCGGCTTCGGCGTATTCGCGCTGTTCCTCGGTCAATTCCGTGGCCAACAGGAGGTTGACCATGCCGATGACACCGTTCATGGGGGTGCGGATTTCGTGGCTCATGTTGGCCAGGAACTCGGTTTTGGCCAGGGTGGCCTCCTCGAGTTTCTGGTTCAGCGCCAGGAGGGCCGCGTTGTTTTCCATCAGTTTTTGTTGGCTTTCGCGCAGGGCCCGATAGGCGGCGTCGCGCTGCAACAGGTTCAGGTAGGCGCGGGAGTGGTAGCGGATGCGCGCGATGAACTCGGGTGCGTCCGGAAGCTTGACCAGGTAATCGTTGGCTCCGGCGGCGAAGGCGCGGCTCTTGGTTTGCGAATCGTCGCGGACGGACAGGACGAGGATCGGAACGTCTCTGGTGGTGGGATGGCCGCGGAACTGCGCCAGCAGGCTGAGGCCATCGATCCCGGGGAGCAGCAGGTCCAGCAGGATCACTGTGGGCCGGACTTCGGTGGCCACGGCGAGGGCCTCCCGGGGATCGGCGCAGTAGTGAAAATCGATGTCGGGTTCCGTGGCAAGGATACGACGAACCGCTTCACAAACCACGGCCTGGTCGTCCACCAGCAGGACCATGGTGCGATAATCGGCCGAGGGCCACCCCGTCGGCAGGGGAGCCCTGGCCTCGGGCCCTTCCCGCGGCGTAATGTTGGTCATGGCGGCCGGTTCCTCCGTGCCGGGTTTGGGGCACGGCACCTCTCCGGTTCCAACCTGCGCGATTCTTGCGCGCTCCAGCCCCGCGGCAGGTGCGGCGTTGCCCACGGTTCAACCGCGGGCTGGCGACATCCACGCGCCGCCGTTTCCGGGGCAGGCTGCGCATTCCGCTGAGATCTCATGCTGGCGCGTCCCGGCGGCCTCGGCAACAGGAAACCCGCGCGGGACCGCCGGGGTCGGGGCTCGTGGGCGGGGCGACTCACGTCGCCGGGGCCGGGCGGGCAGGGCAATTCACCTTGCAGGGGCGGCGAAGCTCCACTAGGTTTGGCCGCGCTTACGGAGCGGGGACGGTCTCATGCAAACCACCACGGAGATCGGATACAACTCGAAGGTCGAGGGCGACGTCATTGTGACGCGCCTGGAGGCCGCTTTGAACTGGTTCCGGCAGTATTCGCTGTGGCCGATGCCGATGGGGTTGGCGTGTTGCGCGATCGAACTGATGGCGGCCGGGGCCAGTCGGTTCGATATTGCGCGGTTCGGGGCCGAGGTGATGCGGTTCAGTCCGCGCCAGTCGGACGTCATGATCGTCTCGGGCACCGTCACCTACAAGATGGCGTTGGTGGTGCGGCGGTTGTATGAACAGATGGCCGAGCCCAAGTGGGTCATCGCGATGGGGGCCTGTGCCTCCACGGGGGGGATGTACCGAAGCTACGCGGTGTTGCAGGGGGTGGACCGGATCCTGCCGGTGGACGTCTATGTGGCCGGATGCCCGCCGCGACCGGAGGCGTTGCTGGATGCGTTGATCAAGTTGCAGGCAAAGGTTCGGCGGGAGCCGGTGCTGCGGACCTTGAAACAACCGGGACCCGCCCTGCCGACGCGGCCGCCGGTGTTGCAAGCCGGACTTCAACCATGACCGCGCTCGAGTTGGCTCAACAGTTGCGCAACCGCTTCGGAGGGCTCCTGGGCGAGCCGCTCGAATTTCGCGGGGAGGTCAGCCTGGAACTGTCGGATCCGGAATGCATTGCCGAGGTTTGCCGGGTGGCCCGCGACGAGCTGGGCTTTGACCTGTTGCTGGACATCACCAGTGTGGACAACTTCGACCAGCCGCCGCGGTGGTTGATCGTCTACCACCTGTACAGCCTGCGGCATCGCCAGCTCCTGCGACTCAAGACCCGCGTGAGCGAGGAGAAATCGGAGCTCCCCACGGTGACGACCGTCTGGCCCGCGGCCGACTGGCATGAACGCGAGATTTATGACATGATGGGCGTGCGCTTTCGCGGCCATCCCGATTTGCGGCGGATCCTCATGTGGGAGGGTTACCCGTACCACCCCTTGCGCAAGGATTTTCCCCTTGGCGGTCTGCCCAGCGACGTGCCGGGCGTGGCCTTCACCGAACCGGCGCCCCTGGAGGGCGGCCCGTTCGTCACCCTGCCGGGAGCCCCGGACGCGATCGCCCGCGAGCCGCGGGCCCGACCGGTGCAAAAAGAGTCCTGAGACGCGGACGCGTTCCGGGAACGCGGTCCGCAGGGGACAGGCTGAACGCATGAGCAACCAGCACGAACTGACGTTTGGCGACGCGGCCGCGCGCATGGAAGAAGCGCGCGCGGCATTGCCGTCACCGCCGGACGAAGGGCCGTGGGAGGAGATCCACGGCGACCGAATGGTTCTGAACATGGGCCCGTCGCATCCCTCCACGCACGGGGTCCTGCGCATTGTCCTGGAGTTGGACGGGGAGGTGATCACGCGCGCCACGCCCGACATTGGTTACCTGCATCGCGGCGACGAGAAGATCGCCGAGAACATGACGTGGACGCAGTTCATCCCGTACACGGATCGTCTGGATTACCTGGCGCCGCTGGCGAACAACGTCGCCTACGCACTGGCCGTGGAAAAACTTCTGGGCATCCACGATCGCCTGCCGCCGCGCTGCCAGTACATTCGCGTGATCTGTGCCGAACTGGCGCGGATTTCGGCGCATTTGCTGGGTCTGGGCAGCTTCGCCATGGACGTCGGCGCCGTGACCGTGTTCCTGCACACGTTCACCGAGCGCGAGAAGATCTACAACTTTTGCGAGGCCCTCACCGGAGCCCGGTTCACCACCAGCTACACCCGCATCGGCGGGCTGTCACGCGACACGCCTCCGGGCTGGTGCGATGCGGTGCGCCGGTTTTTGGATGAGTTGCTGCGGGCCGTGGACGAGGTGGAGACGCTGTTGACCCGCAACCGCATCTGGGTGGACCGCACGCAGGGCCTGGGAGTGATTCCGGCCGAGCTGGCGATTGCCCACGGGTTGACCGGGCCCAACCTCCGCGGCAGCGGCGTGGCCCACGACCTGCGAAAGGCGCATCCCTACCTTTGTTACGCGGAACTGGAGTTCGACGTGCCCGTGGGGTCCACGGGCGACTGCTACGATCGCTACCTGGTGCGCATGGAAGAGATGCGGCAGAGCGCGCGAATCATCCGGCAGTGTCTGGATCGGCTGCCGGGGGGCCCGGACAATGCCACGGGCGAGCCGATCTGCGTGGACGATGGCAAAATCGTTTTGCCGCCCAAGCACAAGGTGCTCACCTCGATGGAGGAGTTGATCCACCAGTTCATGCTGGTGACGCAGGGGATTCATTGTCCACCGGGCGAGGTCTATTTCGGGCACGAGAACCCCAAGGGCGAACTGGGCTTTTACATTTACAGTCGGGGCGGGGGCAGCCCGTGGCGGCTGAAAATCCGCTCGCCCTCCTTTTGCAATTTGAGCATCCTGCCCCGGCTGTTGCCGGGTCACCTCCTCAGTGACACCACGGCCATTCTGGGGTCGCTCGATTTTGTCATGGGCGAGTGTGACCGCTAGGGGAGGGAAGGCCCGGGGCGGACAATGCACGGGCCGCGAAGGCGGCGCTCGTCCCCGGGAAGGAACACAAAGGGATGGACTGGACGGTACCCAGGGCGTTGGAGGAGCGGATTGACGCGTTGGTGGCGCGATATCCGGTGAAACGGAGCGCGTCGCTCATGGTCCTGCACGCGCTGCAGGAGCACTTCGGATGGCTGTCGCAGGAGGCCATCGAATGGACGGCCCGCAAGCTGGAATTGCAGCCCATTCACATCTATGAACTGGTGACGTTTTATCCGATGTTCCGGCAGCAACCGGCCGGTCGGTACCAGATCAAAGTGTGCCGCACGCTCAGCTGCATGCTGGCGGGGTCCCATGAGGTGCACCGGAGATTGTGCGAACGGTTGGGGCTGGATCCGCACCGGCACGGCCCGCAGACCACCGCGGATGGCCGGTTCACCGTCGAGTTCGTCGAATGTCTGGCCAGTTGTCACACGGCCCCGGTGTTGATGATCAACGACAAGCTTTGTGCCCACGTACGGCCCGAGCAGGTCGACTCGTTGTTGGCCGATCCGGACGCCGTTCCCAATGCGGAGCGCGTGTCGCCCGTGGCATCCGATTCCCGCGCATGAAAGGCTCTGCGCTACCGGTCTCGCGCCCGAATCCCTCGCGCTGCGGACCTGTTGCCG
>JAOADM010000082.1 GCA_026417315.1 Limisphaera sp. | reverse complement strand
GGGGCGGTCCCAATGCCCCGCCGCAAGTGGGGCCGGTGGTGGTGAATGAAGTGCACTACCATCCGGCCGAGAGTGAAGACGTCTCGAACGAGTGGATCGAACTGCACAACCTCGGCGAGCAGCCGGTCGCTCTGTACGACCCAGAGCACCCGACCAACACATGGCGAGTGGCCGGGGGCATTGCTTATGCCTTTCCTCCAGGGGCCCTGTTGGTCCCCGGCGGATTCGCACTGGTGGTGGATTTCGATCCAAACACCGATCCCGTGCGGGCGACGGCGTTTCGAGCTCGTTACGACATTCCTGCCGAGGTTCCGCTCTACGGCCCCTTCGCAGGTCGGCTGGACAATGCCGGCGACACAGTGGAGCTGCAGGCGCCCGATCGGCCGGAGGGACCGAACTCAGGCCAGCCGGGATACGTCCCGTACGTGCGGGTGGACCGGGTCGCCTACACGGACGCAGTCCCGTGGCCGCTCCGTGCCGACGGCGGCGGCCATTCCCTGCAGAAGGCCCTTCCCTGGCTGTATGGCAACGAGCCGCTGCACTGGGGCTCGGCTCCTCCCACGCCCGGCCGACCCAATCGCGCCGGCGCGCCGGACACGGACAGCGACGGGATGCCCGACTATTTCGAGCGGGCCCATGGATTCGATCCGCTGGATCGCGGCGATGCCGCGGGTGACGCCGACGGCGACGGCGCCAGCAATCTTCACGAGTGGGCGGCGGGCACGGATCCACGGGATCCGGCCAGCCGGCTGTGTCTGGAGGTGGTGCGCGACGAGGGCCGATGGCGGCTGCGGTTCCCGGCCGAGCCGCATCGTTCCTACACGGTGCTGGTTGGGGCGCGCCCGGAGTCGGGCGCCTGGCAAGCGCTCACGAACGTTCCTGCGCGCACTGTGCGGCGGATGGAAGAGATCGAGCTCTCCCCCGCAGGAACGGCCTCGCGGTACTATCGGGTGATGACGCCGGGGCCAACTCCTTGAACACCGGGGCGGGGTGCCGGGCGCGGCCGGAGGCTCGTGCCCGGTTCACTCCGGGTCGAACCAGCGCGGGCTGATGAGCCATTCCAAGGTGGCGCATCGGCCGGCTCGCACGCTGTCCAGTTCCAGTCGGCAAAGCCCGCATTTTTTGAGTGTCAGATCCAGTCCGTCGGGGTCACCCGTACAGAGGAGCGCTGCCAGCCGGCTCAGGAACGGTTCGTGGCCGACCAGCATCATGGCGTCCGGCAACGGCCGCAGGGCCTGCAGCTCGGCGACGAGGTGGCGCGGAGGTTGGTCGGGTGCCAACGATTCCACGACAACGGGCGCGCGACCCAGCCGCAATCCGCGGGCGAGGATGTCGGCGGTTTGACGCGCGCGGACCAGCGGACTGGTCCAGACGAGGTCACACTGGATTCCGCGCTGGCGCAGCGCGTGGGCCAGGGCCCGGGCGCGGCGTCGGCCGCGCGGCGTCAGGGCCCGATCCTCGTCTTTCCCGGAGGCGGTCTCGGTGGCGTCCACCGCCTCGGCGTGGCGCAGCAGATAGAGCTTCACGAGTCCGGAGGATGTCACGAGCGACGCCGCTGTGCCAGTCTGGAAGGCTCCCAACGGGTCACTTGGGCGATCGCGGCCCGGCAGCGGGGCAAAAGCTGGCGCTGCTGCTCGCGCAACAGCCGATCCACCTGCCGCACGCGCGTCGGCGGCACACCGGCCCTGGGAGCATCGGTTTGCCATGCCTGCCGCAAGACGACCGTGTCTTGCAGCTCGCCCATGAGGGTGTGGAAGCGGCGCATGGCCTGCAGTTCAGTCCGGGTGAGCCCCGGCAGTTTGGCCTGCAGCATCTCGCAAGCGTACCGGAACTTTTTGAAGGCCACGCGCAGACGGTGCACCTGGGCGGCCGTACGGGCATGTTGCGCACGGGTCAACACCTGCTGGTAGAGCGGCTGCAGGAGGGTCCGGACCGTGCCGGCAACGGATTCGCGTGCCTGCTCGCGGGCCATGGATTTCAGGGCCGTTTGCAACCGGCTCAGCCGCTTTTTCAGTTTGCGGTAGCGTTTCGAGGTCAGTTTGCCGGCCAGTTCACGACTGAGGGTCTGTTCCCGTTGTGTCCAGAGCTCGAGCAAGGCGTCCCGATCGGGAACGTCGTCGCGCAGGGCGACGAGCCGTTCCCGGCTGATGTGAAGGTCCCGCAGCGGGTCGAAATCGTCGAGGCGCCGTTTCAGGGACCTGCGCAGTTTCCGCACGCCGTCGCCGACCCCGGCGGATCGAAGCAACTCCACCAGGGCCAGGAGGCGACGGGTTTCCACGCGCAACTGATGGACGTGTTCGGGGGTGGGACGAGCCGCCGCGCGGTCCCAACGTTTGCGATGGCGACGCCGCAGTCGTGTCAGCGCCTCGGCCAGGATCCGTGCCACCGTTGGATGCAAGCGAGTCGCCATGGCAGTTGCTCCATGTCCTTTGCCTGCCTCCACCGAGGCCGGCCTGGGTTTCCGGTTGGACGGTCGCGCCGCACTTCCGGTGGATCACGGCGCGAGGCGGCCGGACCGCCGTTCCAATCTACACCCGGCAGGCCCGTTTTGCAGCCGGGTCCGCGCGAGGCTGCCGGTGGATTCCGGCCCCTGCGTTCTCCTGGCACTGTTGCCGGATCGATGCGTCATGCGAGACGGAGGTCCGGCTCAAAAGATCTGCAGTGTATCCAGGACCGCTTTGACGCGGGGTATCTCGTGCGTGCGGAAGAGGTCGGTGCGTCCCAGCGCAGCCAGAACGGCAAAAAACGGCTCCGCGCAACGAACCTCTTCGCCGAAGTACTCGAACGCATGCGGCAGCGCATGGCAGACGGGGCAACCCAGCGTGCGGAGGCGAAAGGTGTGGAGAAAGACCCGCATTTGATGTCGCACGCGCGCGGCGCTGTCCTGCAGGTTGCGGTAATAGAATCCCAGGCCGGGATCGAGGATGATTTTTTCGACGCCGCGGTGGCGGGCGCGCTCGATTTCACGGGCAAACGACTCGTGCATGGTGCGGAGGAGGTCCGGTGTGAAAACGAAATCGCCCACGGCCCGCACGTGCGGTCCCTGGACGTAACAGAGAATCACGGCAGCGTCGTGGGCCGCCACCAGTTCGTACACGGCATCGGCTTCGGCGGTGCCGGTGAGGTTGATGACGCTGGCGCCGGCCTCCAGGGCGGCGCGCGCCACACGGGCCGAGTACGTTTCCACGGACACCAGCAAACCGGCCGCGGCCAACTCCCGGACCACGGGCAAGAGGCGACTTTCCTGAAGCGCATCCTCCACGCGAGCGGCATGTGCCAGGGTGGATTCGGCCCCCACGTCCACAAGGTCGGCCCCCTGCGCCGCCAGCACGCGGCCGCGCCGCACGGCACTCTCCGGGTTGAGGCACACGCTCTCCCGGTACCACGAGTCGGGCGACAGGTTGATGACGCCCATGAGGACCGGGCGTTGTCCGAACGGGAGCGTCCGCCCGCGCAGGGTCAGGGGCGAAACGTTGGCCTCCAATGCCTCCGAATGTTCCTCCACCAAACCGGCCAGGTACCGCAAATCCAGCATGACCCCAACCTTGGCGCAAGACGATCCCGCTCACAAATCGAATGTGGAAAGGTGCGCGGTCGCAGGTGCATCCCGTTTTTTGACCGCCGGATCCAAAACTGCGGGGAAACGCCCTGTTTCGTTCTGTTCTCCCGCCCCGACGAGGCCCCAGATTCGGCCGCGCTTGCGGAGGCTTCCAAAGGCCTGGAATGCATTCCATCCGCACCGACCCGAGTGCTGTTGCCAATGCCCGCAGCGCTTCCCCGCAGCAAAGAGAGCCCACAGGAGCAGCTCGAGAACGGATCGAACCCGCCCGAGCACGTGAATTGGGCCGAGGAGAGACCGTTGCCGGGCCACTTCCGCCCCCGCAGACCCTGCGGGCTCCCGACTCCCCTGCCTGCGGGGCACGGGCACACGCGGAGCTTTGCCCGCCTCACGCTTGCTGTTCCTCGGCGTAGTACCGGTAGCGGTTGATGCGATAGACCCAGGCCAGGACCTCCGCCACGGCGGCGTACAGAGAAACGGGGATCTCCCCGCCCAACGGGGTGTGTTTGTAGAGCATCCGGGCCAGGGGCGGGTTTTCCACGATCGGCACGTGATGTTGTTGGGCGATCTGACGGATCTGGAGGGCCTGCAGACGCAGGCCCTTGGCCACCACACGCGGCGCGCGCATGGTCTTGCGATCGTACCGGAGAGCCACGGCCACGTGCGTGGGGTTGGTGATGACCACATCGGCTTTGGGCACGAGGGCATGGGATTGGGCGCGCGTGAGCGTCCGGCGACGTCGCCGGGCCGCTTTGATCAGGGGATTGCCCTCGGTGTGTTTGAGTTCCTCCTTGAGCTCTTCGCGGGTCATCATCAGGTCGCGATGGGTCCGCCAGGCCTGGTAGGCGTAATCCACCACGGCCAGGGCCAGCAGGGCCAGCGCGATGCGCAGCAACAGGCGCAATGCCGTTTCGCCGAGAAACCCGGCCAGACGCCCGACGCTGACCGAGGTGGCGAAGATGGGGTCGTTCAACACGGCCCGGATTTCGGAGTACGTCAGGCCCAGGATGACGGCGAACTTCAACAGGACCAATCCGGTCACGGGGAGTTGGCGGACGGAGAAGATGCGTTTCAGACCCGCGGCGGGGTTCAGGCGCGACCAGTTGGGGGTCAGTGCCTCGGAGGCGGTGTTGAATCGGTTTTGGATCGCCCCGGCCAAGAGCCCGGCCAGCGCGGTGCCCAACACCAGGGGGCCGGCGCACTGGATGAGGAACCAGCAGCCGCTGATGGCATAGCCGGGCAGGGCGGCGAGGGTCAGCGGCGTGTCATGCAAGTGGCCCAGGGTTTGGGCCATGGCGGCCACGAGGCGCCCCCAGGTTTCGCGGCCGGCGAAGCTGAGCGCCACGGCACCGCCCAGAAGGACGAAAGCGGTCTGAAGCTCGGCGCTCCGGGCGATCTGCCCGCGCTTCAGAGCCTCTTCCATCCGACGCGGTGTCGGTTGTTCGGTTTTTTCGCCTGTGTGCTCGGCCATGGACGTGACGACAGCGAGGCAACCTGGCGACGGCGCGCCGCTCCGGTCAGACGCCGCCCATCAAGCGGGCCACCACCAGAAGGTCATCCGGCAACCGGTGCAAATAATTGAACACGTACTGGGCCGTCAGATGGAGGGTCAGGCCGAAGACCAGCAGTCCCCCGCCAATCCGAAACGCGAAGCTTTCGGCAAACACATTCATCTGGGGGACGGCCCGGCTGAACAAACTGAAGACCAGCATGATCACCGCCGAGACGGCGATGACCGGCGCCGCCATCTGCAGGGCCACGACGAAGATGAGGGCCGAGTGCCGGACCAGCGTCTCGAACAAGGGCGCATTCAAATTCATCTGCCCCACGGGTAGCACGCTGTAGGTGCGCCAAAACCCGGCCAGCATCCAGTGATGCAGGTCCAGGGTGAGCATAACGACCGCAGCCAGGAGGAATAACACCAGTCCCGGGGCGCCGATGGTCTGCCGTTGGAAGGGATCCATCAGGGCGCCGAGGTTCAAGCCGGTTTCCAATCCGATGATGTTCCCCGCCAGGTCCACGGCATAAAACACCATGCGCGCCACGAAGCCCAGCAACAGCCCGATGCAAAGCTCCCGGGCCATCAGAGCCGTCCATTGGCCCAGGGTCAGGGGTCCCGGGTCGAAAGGCGGCAAAAACGGCCCAAGCAGCAGAGCGATGAAGGCCGCCATGGCCACGCGCATCACCGGCGGAAAGTTGATCGCGGAAAAGAACGGCAGGACCTGAAGGAACGCCCCGACCCGCAGGAACACCAGCATCCATTGAACGGCCTGGATTTCGATTGCCGTGGGCATGCCTCAAAGCGTCATCTGCGGGAGCTTTTCGATCACGGCGGTGGTGAAATCGACCAGGCTGCGGACCATCCAGGGCAACAGAAGCAGCAGCACGCCCACCACGGCCAGCGCCTTGGGGACGAAGGTGAGTGTGTGCTCGTGGATGGTGGTCACCGCCTGGAACAGGCTCACGGCCAGGCCCACGGTCATGGCGGCCAACAGAACCGGCGCCGCCAGCAGCAGGGCCTGAAAGATCATCGTGCGCAGCAGTTCAACCGCGAATTCGGGGTTCATACGCGTTCAGAGTCCCAGGCTGCGGACCAGCGACTGCACCACCAGGGTCCAGCCGTCCACCAGGACAAACAGCAGCAGTTTCAGTGGCAGCGAGATCATCATGGGCGGCATCATCATCATGCCCATGCTCATCAAGACCGTGGCCACGACCAGATCGATCAGAATGAACGGCACGAAGATGAGGAACCCCATTTGAAAGGCGGTGCGCAATTCGCTCAACACGTAGGCGGGAATGACGACGCGCAAGGGGAGTTTTTCCGGTTCGGTGGGTGCCATCCGGGCCATGGTCATGAAGAGCTCGACGTCTTTGGGCCGCGTTTGCCGCAGCATGAACGCGCGCAGATGGAGGGTGGCCCGGTCCATGGCCTCCGCGGCACTGATCTGGCGGGCCTGGTACGGGGCCAGCGCGTCGGCATGAATGCGTTCCCAGACCGGCGCCATGACGAACCACGTGATGAACAGCGAAAGTCCCACGATGATCTGGTTGGCCGGGGTGCCCTGCAGCTGGAGGGCCGTGCGGACGAAAGAGAGGACGATGACCACGCGCGTGAAACAGGTCATCAACAGCAGAATGGCCGGCGCCAGCGACAGCAGCGTGATCACCAACAGGACCTTGAGGGCCACGTCCACGTCCTGCGGCGCGTTTTGGGTGCCGACGGTGATCTGGATGGGACCGAATCCGGTGACCAGATTGGTGGTTTGTGCGACGGTGGAGGCCACGGCCAGGAAAAGCACCGTGAGCATCCACCAGGCGGCGCGCCTGCCGCGGGCGGAGCGGGTCCGCCGCGGTCGAGCCTGGCGGGCCGGGCTGGCAAGGAGGCCGTTCATGGCCGGTGCAGGGCGCGACTCAGCACGCGCAGGAAGCCGGATGCAGCGGGGTCTGCCGGAGCGGGTGCCGGCGTTGCAACGGGAGAGATTTCCTCGGATCCCGGCGGCAGGTGGGTCAACAAAGTGACGCCCTGAGGCGAGCTGGCCAACAGGAGCCGCTCCTGCTCATAGGCCACCACATAAAGCATCTGCCGGCCGCCGAGCGGCCGCGCTTCCAGCACCCGCAATCGCGGCGGACCCGTGCGGAGGAAGAACCTCTGCCAGTTGCGGTACAGCCAGACTCCCAGCCAGAAGACGGCCAATACGATGGCCAGCGCCCCCAGGACCCGAAGCAGAGCCAACCCCGGATTGGGCAGGTCGGGCGCAGCCAGCGCGGGTGCCGTGGCCGAAGCGGCCTCGTCAGCGGCGCGAAGGAGCAGGCCCGAGCACCCGAGCACACCCAGGATGGCGCCCGGTCGTCCGGGTGCAGTCGCTCGCCCAATGTCGGGTTTGGTACGGTCCGGTTTTGCCATGGAACCGCGGATCGAGAGGGTCATCCCGGATGAGAGCCGGTGATGACCTCGGTGATTTTCACTCCGAACCGGTCTTCGATGACGACCACCTCGCCGCGGGCAATGAGCTTGCCGTTGACGGTGAGGTCCACGGGTGCATCGGCCGGCTTGTCCAGTTGAACGACGGATCCGACGTTGAGCTGGAGCACTTCGCGCATGGGCAACTGACAGCCGCCCAGCTCGATGGTCAGATTCACCGGCACGTCCAACACCAGGTCCAGGTTCTGCGGAGGCGAAGCGCTCATGGGACACCCTCAGGAAGAGACAGGAGCCGTGAGTTCGACTGCCCACCGACCGCCCTTCAAGCCGGGCCGGCCGAGAAATCGCGGCACACCGTTGAGTTTGAGACGCACGGACACCTCGGGCTGTTCCAGCACCAGCACGCTGCCGGGCTGGAGGCGGCCCAACTCGCCGGCGGCCATTTGCAGGCCGGTCCATTCCACCGAAACCGGCACGGGTAGATCATCGAATTCGGATTTCCAGGAAACGGCCGCGGCGCCGGCGGGACCGGGTCGGGTTTCCGTCAGCGGCGGNGCCAGCAGCCGGGTCAAGGGTTCGACCGTGGCGTAGGGGAAGGCCAGCTGGAGCGTTTCGCGGTACTCGCCCGGGCCGCCCTTGAGGCTGAGGACCAGGATCGCTGCGTCCGCCGGAGCCGTCTGCAGAAAGCGGCTGTTGGTTTCGTGGCCGAGAATCACGGGCCGCAACTCGCGCATCTCGGGCCAGTGGAGGCACCATTCATTGAGTAACAACTGGTTGATCTGGTCCAGGAGGGCCACTTCGATTTCGGTTAATTCGCGGTCGGCCTCCGGCGGCAGACCGAACCCGCCGAGCAAACGGTCCACGAGGGCCAGGCCCAGGCGCGGGGGCATGACCAGCAGTCCCACCCCCTTGAGCGGTTCGGTGCGGAACAAGGTGATGTGCGTGGGCAACGGGAGGCTGTCGGTGAACTTTTGATAGCCGACGATGGAGAGGCGGTCCAAGTGGAGAGCAAACTCGATGCGCAACAGCACGGCCAGGCGGGCGGCCAGGGAACGGACAAACTGTTCGTGACGGAGCCGGATCCGGCGCAATTCGCTGGGGGCGAGAAAGCCCGACTGGCGGAAGTCGTGGGGCCGAATGCTCTCGACGCTCCGGCGTTCCCTGCGGCCCCGCGGGGTCAGGACCTCCACGGCGTCGGCGGCCGCACCCGGGGAGCTGGATTCTTGCGACGGGGTGCCCATGGTTCAATGCGTTGTCCGGAGGCCGGGCTCACTGAATGGCGAATTCGGTGAGGTAGATCTCCTCCACCATGGCCTCGCCCAGCACGTTGTTGAAGGCGTTGATCAACTCGGTGCGGACCAGATTCCGCGCCCCGGGTTTCTCGAGGTCGGCCAGCGTTTTGGTGGCCAGAATGCCGCAGGCCACATCCCGCAACTCGGCGTCGTGCTCCTGCATCCTGGCCTGAAACGAAGGATCCCGACTGACGGCCGTGAGACTCACCAAGAGGTAGCGGGAACCCATGGTGCCGGCCACGTTGACCAGCAACTTGTTCATGGAGACGCTGACGCGCGGGCCTTCTTTCTTGGCGGACTTACCGGTGCTGCTGCCGTGTTCGGTCGCCGCGGGCTGCAAGCCCAGGCTCTTTTGCAACTGCGGCACCAGCACGAAGGTGGTCATCGCGTACGCCAGGACCGGCATGAGCACGACCACCACGATCAACGGCAGCCACGTCTTGAGTCCGCCGCCCGCCGCCGCGGCTTGCGCCGCTCCCTCACCCGCAGAGGGAGTGGTCTGGGTTTCCTCCGGTTTCTCCGCCATGGGACATCAACGTTTCAGGTTGACCACTTCGGCCAGGATATCGTCGCTGGTGGTGATCACACGGGCGCCGGCCTGGAAGGCGCGCTGGGTGGTGATCAATGTGGAGAATTCCTGGGCCAGATCCACGTTGGAAAGCTCGAGGGCGCCGCTGATGACGGTGCCCAGCCCGCTCGAACCCGGCGGCTGCGGCTGCGCCAGGGGACCTGCAGCCGCAATGTTCGAATAAAGATTTTGGCCCTCCTTGGCCAGGGCATGGGGATTTTGGACGTTCTGGAGCAGGACCTGCCCGCGCACAAACTCGGTGCCGTCGGTCAAGCGAACCCGGATGTAACCGTTGGTGTCGATGGTGAAGGACGCCACGCCAGCGCTGCTGCCCCCGGGCGCCCCAGCGTTGTCGATGCGCAGGTCGCCCAGGGTGGTCAGGCCGGCATCGGTGTAGCCCTGCAGCCGCAGCCCGGTGCTGGTCACCAGATAGCCGTTGGCGTCCAGTTGGAAGGCGCCGTCGCGCGTCAGGTACTGGGCACCGCTGGTGGCGTTGCGTACGACAAAGAACCCCTGGCCCGAGATGGCGAGGTCGGTGAAGGATCCGGTGCGGGCGATGGCGCCCTGGGTGAACTGGTTCCGGATGGCGCTGGTGGCCACGCCGGTACCGATCTGCAGGACGCTGCCGCCGGTGTTGCCGATGGTTTGACTGAAGGCGTCGGCAAAATCCACCCGGGCACTCTTGAACCCGGTGGTATTGACGTTGGCAATGTTGTTGCCGATGACATCCATGCGCTCCTGGAACTGTTGCAGAGCGCTCACGCCGGAGTTGAGAGATCGCAGCATAGTGGGTGGTCGTATGGAGCGTTTACGAGATGGGCGGGGTCAAAATGGCGACGACCTGGTCCAGCCGGTAAAGCTGATCGTTCACCACCAGCCGGGGCTCCCCGGCCTCGAGCTGGATTGCCTGGACGACCCCCTCAATGCGCGCGGTGTCGTCGCCCGCAATGGCGACGGGTCGGCCCAGCAGGGCGGCGGCCTGGAGCCACTGTTGTTGATCGCGCAGTTGCTGCAGGTCGGCCTGCATCTGCCGGGCCTGTTCCAGCGCGGTGAACTGGGCCATCTGGGCAATCGAGCCGAGGTCGGCGTTCGGCTGGAGAGGGTTTTGGCTGGTGATCTGGGCCACCAGCAGCTTCAGAAAATCCTGTTGGGACAGCGTCTTGATCGGCACGCGCCCGGCCGCCGGGTCCGTGGTCCACGGCGCGAGGCCGGCAGTGGATGTCGCAGTGACGCTCATGGTGCTGCAGCATTACCGTTCAGGCCCAGGTTTCCCAACCGCGTTGGCGGGCGGTGCGAAACGCGCGCCGGCCGGGCGGTTCGGTGAGAGACCCGGCCAGGGCAAACTCGGCGAAGGCCCCCGCCATCAATGGATCCGTCCAATCGCCTTCCGCGGGCCGGTACGGATGGCGGTGCGGGCCGGACTGAAAATCGGGATGCCGTTGCAGATCGCCCAACTGGATCCCGCGCGATTCGAAGCGTTCCTGCAGTTCCTTCCAGTGTCGTTGGAAAAACTCGAAATCGCCGCGGTGCATCCACACCTGCACCTGCACGCGTCCGTCCTCCTGTCGCAGCTCCATGGACAGCTGCACGCCGGCGCCGGGTTTGATTACGACGTGCAGGTGATCGGCCCCCGCATCGCGAATCCGCAGGGCGTGGAGGGCCACAATATCATGCGTGCGTTCCAGCGCCTGGAACAGAAGTTGAACCGACGCGGCCGAACCGTGGGGTGCCGACGAGGCACTGGCAGCGGGGGCTTGCGAAGTGCCGGCCGTCGCACTGGCTTCGGGCTGGGCCGGCAAATTCTGCTGGTTCAGCTCGGCATCTTTGGACGCGTGCACGGCGTTGTTCATACCGGTTGTTTGCGGAGCATGGGTTGTGCCATGTGAGGCGAGAGATTCGACCAGTGAGGCAGGTTCCTCCCGAACGGCTGTCCACGGCCCGCGCAGTTCGAGGTTCCCTTCCACAGCTTCTGGACCGGTCTCGGGCACCGCC
The DNA here is from genome assembly GCA_026417315.1 of Limisphaera sp. Taxonomy (GTDB): domain Bacteria; phylum Verrucomicrobiota; class Verrucomicrobiia; order Limisphaerales; family Limisphaeraceae; genus Limisphaera. The sequence continues at coordinate 3,227 of JAOADM010000082.1, read as the reverse complement.
AAAGCAGCTGTGCTCGCAGGGGCCCGTTGGACGGAAACCGGGGTGGGCTGGGCGGGCTCAGGACCGGATGCGCGGGCGGTTTTGCCGCCGTCCCAAAGTGGCGTCTCCACCGCTTCCGCCCCTTCCGGCGCAGGGACCGCGGGAGAGTGAGAATCCAGTGCCGATAGATCCAACCTGTCCGCGACGGCTTGAAGCCGACCCGGGTCTGCGGCCCCGGCTGACTGTGGTCCGGTGGAGGTTGGTCCGCCGCCTGCCGCCATGGCCGGAGCAGGTCCCGGCTGTGAAGGCGTTGGCATTGGAGCGGAGCCCGGGGGAGCAACGGTTTGTGAGGCCGCATCAACCAGCAAGGGCACCGGGCCGCCGCCTGCCGGAAGCGGGCCGCCCGAGGCAGGGACACTGACGACGGGGAGCGGAGGCGGCGGGACAGGTGGGGCAAGATTGGGGATGGCCGCTGCTCCCGAGGCTGTCTCGTCGCCGGGGGCGAGGCGGCCGGAGAGTTTCCGCGCGGCCGGGTCGCTGGAGCGACTCGAAGACCCGGCGACGATGCCGGTTTCATCCGGCGTTTCCGAGGCGGGCGCAGGTCTCAACGAGGAAGCCAACCACTGAACGAAATCGGGCTGCGGGGTCGAGGCCGCCACCCGGGGTCCAGGCGGTGTGAGCTCCGGTTCGGGACGTCGAGGCAGCCACGCCGCGGCGCGGTGGCAAGACTCGAATGGAGAGGCGGGTGTCATGGGCCGGGCGCGGACGTTCGTGCCGCCGTGGCGTTGGTGGAGGCGGGAGGCAGGGCCCGTCGCATTTTTTCGATCAGGAGAACGGCGCGTTTGGCCTCCTCCGAGCCGGCCTTGCTCATGGCGTCCAGCACCTGACTGACGTCGTCGTTCCTCATGAGCAGGAAGAGGCGGACGATGTCGTCGTCCGGCATCTGTTGCAGCATGGCCAGTTGGCCCTCCACGGACATGCCGGTGAGGAGTTTGGCCTGGCGTTTATAATGTTCCTGCTGGGCTTCCTGCAGTCGGATCACGTTGCGATCGAACTCGGCCTGGAGGCGGGCGACGGTTTGGGTGATGGTGGCAAGTTCCTGCTGTTCGGCCTGGAGTCGGATTTCCCAGTCTTTGAGCTGCTGCTCGCGCTGGGCGAGCAGCTCCCGTTCGCGCTGGAGTTCGGCGATCCACTGCTGCAGTTCGGGATTGCGGAAACGCCACGACGGCAGGTCGTCGGGGGGACGTCGTTCCCGCGGCGGAGAGGAGGGCGTGAATCCGGTCGGCACGCCGAGGCGCGCGGGAGACAACAGGGCAAGGGTGACGCCCAGGTAGAGCAGGCCGCCCACCAGCGCGGCCAGCCATGGGGCTTGAAGGAGCCGGGTCATGGTCGGGAGACGGTTCGCAGTGCGGGCTTCGCGGCGGGCGCGACGGTCCACGCGCGCCGTCGCTGGGCCAATTCATCGAGTTGTTTTTGTTCCAGTCGCTGGCAGGCCAGCTGCCAGCTCTGCCATTGACGCTCGCGGTAGCGGTCGAGGATCTCGCGGTCGCGTCGTGCGCGGAGCAGTTCCTGCCAACGTTCCGCGGCGGCTTCCCGGGCCGCCTGCCAGGAGGCCAGGCGTTGACGCAGCAGCGCCTGAAGTTGCTGCATCCACAGCCGGTGGGGCTGGAGGTCGCCTGCGGGCGCCGCGGCAGCGAGGTCCTGCAGGAACGCGTCGGCGGCCCGCGCCAGCATGGCCTCGGTCTCACGCACCCGGGCAGCCGCGGTTTCGACCGCCCGGAGGCTGTCGGCAAGGCGCCGCCGGGCCAGCTCTTCCTGCTGGCCGCGCAAGACCCAGAGGGCATGAAGGCTGAAACGGAAGTGTTTCATGAGGCGGACGGCAGATCGAGGTCAGGTCGGGCGACGCCCGGCCAGACACCGGGTCCGGTGGATGGGGCGGGATTCTGGCTGGCGGAGTTGGTTGCGGCACCGGTCGGGCCCAGAGCCGGACCCGAGAGTGTTTGTTGCAGGAGGGTCCAGCTTTGTTCGAGGCTGAATCCTTCGTGGACGTCTTGGCGAAGGAAGGCGCGCAAGGGTTCGTGCAATGCGATGGCCTGGTCGATGGCCGGGTTGCTGCCGGCCGGGTAGGCGCCGATGCTGATGAGATCCTGGTTGCGGCGGTAAATGGCCAACAGATCCCGGGCGCGGGCGGTCAATCGCAACTGTTCCGGCGTGAGCAGATCGCGGGTGAGTCGGCTCACGCTCTCCAGCACGTCGATGGCGGGGTAGTGGTTCTGGGTGGCCAGCTCGCGACTGAGCACGACGTGCCCGTCCAGGATGGACCGGACGGCGTCGGCGATGGGATCGTTCATGTCATCGGCTTCCACCAGGACGGTGAACAGGCCGGTGATGGTACCGTGCTCGCCCGCGCCGGCGCGTTCGAGCAACTGGGGCAGCAGGGAAAACACGGAGGGCGTGTAACCCCGGGTCGCAGGCGGTTCGCCCACGGCCAGTCCGATTTCGCGCTGGGCCATGGCGAAGCGGGTGACCGAGTCCATCATGAGCAACACGCTGCGGCCGAGATCGCGGAAGTACTCGGCGATGGCCATGGCCAGGAAGGCCCCTTTGACACGGTTGAGGGCCGGTTCGTTGGAGGTGGCCACGACGACGACGGATTTGCGGCGGCCGGTCTCGTCCAGATCGCGTTCGAGGAATTCGCGCACCTCGCGTCCGCGCTCGCCGATGAGGGCGATGACGTTGACGTCCGCCTCGGCATGGGAGGCGATCATGCCCAGGAGCGTGGATTTGCCCACGCCGCTGCCGGCGAAGATCCCGAGGCGCTGGCCGCGGCCGAGGGGCACAAAGGTGTCGAGGGCCTTGATCCCGGTACGGAAGACGTGTCGGATCCGCTGGCGCCGCAACGGATGGGGGGGCGGCAACTGCAAGGGCACGGTGGTCTCGGCGGCGATGGGGCCGTGTCCGTCGATCGGCCGCCCCAGTCCGTCGATCACGCGTCCCTGCAAGGCGGAGCCGACGGCCACGCGCAGGGGCGCGCCGGTGGCCAGAACCTCGCAGCCGGGGTGAATCCCGCGAATCTCGCCCAGGGGCATGAGCAACAGGTGATGCTCGCGGAATCCCACCACTTCGGCCAGGGTCTCGGTGCCGTGGCGCGGGGAAACGATGCGGCAGACCTCCCCCACCGCGGCCAGGGGCCCTTCGGATTCGATGACCAGGCCGATCAGTTGCACCACGCGGCCACAGGTCTCGGT
>JAOADM010000081.1 GCA_026417315.1 Limisphaera sp. | reverse complement strand
GGCATGCACAGGCCGGATCCCGGCCCCGGTCAGGACGGCGTCCCCATCCGCCGACCGGCGCATGCCCCACACGGTGTGTCCCCGGCGCGCGAGCTCTTCTCCCAGCGCCGTTCCCAGGTACCCGCAACCCACGATCAGCGTGTTCATCTTCCGGTGGCTCCGTGTGGTGAAAGGCTGCCCACTTGCGGCCGCCTCGCGCAACGCCTTCCTTCACCCCGGCTCGCGCGCTTCAAGGAGTGCTGCTGGCAGGGCAACTGTGCCGGCCAAGCACGAGCCTCTCGTGTCCCGCGGCGGCTTCAGTGTCGCAGAGTCGCAGATCCAGCCAGCGGGGATTGGGCCCCTCTGATTCCTTTGCCCCCACGGAAACGCTGCGGCCCACTCCGCCGCCGGGCAGGCTTGCGGTTGCCCGGACCGGTTTTGGCGGACGCATTCGATGGCCGGCAGCTGCTTCGCGAGGGCCGCGGTTGGGGCCGGGCTTCGAGCCCGGAAGGGCGCGAGAACAGCGTTCCCCGGGGCTTCACGCATGCCCCGTGATTGGCTGCCGCTGTTGTGCGTGCGTCCCGGATTTGTGGGTGAGCGGGGCATCCATATTCCCTTGCGCTGGCGGCCGGCGGCGCCGCGGGGGATCCGGAGCCATGAACGAGGGCTGGAGCCGGTCCTGTGACGAGTCAACCCGGGCTTGTTTCCGAGGGGCCCAGGCCGCATTGTGGGGGTCCGTTTTGGGCAGACGGAGTTGGTCGTCATGAATGAACCCGAGATTACGCCCGAATTGGTGGCGCAACACAATTTAACGCCGGAGGAGTACGCCCAGATCCTGCAGATCCTGGGCCGGCCGCCCACGTACACGGAGTTGGGCATTTTCTCCGTGATGTGGAGCGAGCATTGCAGCTACAAGAACACCCGGCCGCTGCTGAAGCTGTTCCCCACCCGGTCGCCGCGGGTGCTGGTGGGCGCTGGCGAGGAGAACGCCGGCATCGTGGACATCGGGGACGGCCTGGCGGTGGCGTTCAAGGTGGAGTCGCACAACCATCCCAGCGCGGTGGAGCCGTTTCAGGGTGCCGCCACTGGTGTGGGTGGCATCATTCGGGACATTTTCACCATGGGCGCGCGGCCGATTTGCGCGGTGAACTCGTTGCGGTTCGGCCCGTTGACGGAAGAGGCGGCCACGGACGCGGCGGCGGCTGCGAACAATCGCCGGCTTTTTGCCGGGGTGGTCTCGGGCATCGCCCACTACGGCAACTGCTTTGGCATTCCCACCCTGGCGGGGGAGGTGTACTTCGACCGTTCCTACGAGGGCAATCCGCTGGTCAATGTTTTCTGCCTTGGCGTGCTTCGGCATGAACAGATCGCGCGTGCCCGCGCGCAGGGAATCGGGAATCCGGTGTTTTACGTGGGTCCACCGACCGGCCGGGACGGCCTGGCCGGCGCCGCTTTTGCCTCCCAGGATTTGACGGAGGAATCCGCCGAACTGCAGCGGGGCGCGGTGCAGGTGGGCGATCCGTTCATGGAAAAGCTGGTCTGCGAAGCCTGCCTCGAATTGCTGGCCACGGGCGCCGTGGCGGGCATCCAGGACATGGGCGCCGCGGGGCTGACCTGTTCGACTTGTGAAACCGCCGCCCGTGCCGGCACCGGCATCGAGATCGATCTGGACAAAGTGCCCCAACGCGTTCCGAACCTGTCGAGCTACGAAATCATGCTCAGCGAGTCCCAGGAACGCATGCTGGTCATCGTTCACAAGGGACGCGAGGAAGAAGTCCGCCGGATTTTCGAGAAATGGGAGCTGCCCTGGGCGGAGATCGGGGTCGTGACCGACACGGGCCGGATGGTGGTCAAACATCAGGGACGTGTGGTGGCCGACATCCCGGCCGCCAAGATCGCCAACGAGTCGCCGGTATACCACCGGCAGGGCCGCCCTCCCGCCTGGCTGGCCGAGGCCCACGCCTTCCGGCTCGAACAACTCCCGCAGCCCGACGATGTATCCGCCGCATTGCGCAAGCTGCTGGCCTGGCCCTCCATCGCCTCCAAGAACTGGGTCTACCGCCAGTACGACCACATGGTACGCAACAACACCGTCGTTTGTCCGGGGAGCGACGCGGCCGTGTTGCGGATCAAGCCGGACTGTCTGCCGCCGGCGCCGGCCCATGTGCCGGAACGCCCCGTGCCCGAGAAATACCTGGCCGTTTCCGCGGACGGCAACGCCGCCTACGTCCTGCTGGACCCTTACGAAGGGGGGAAAGCGGTCGTGGTGGAAGCCGCCCGCAACCTGGCCTGCAGCGGCGCCGTGCCCATCGGGGTCACGGACAATCTCAACTTCGGGAACCCGCTCCATCCGGATTTGTTCTGGCAACTGAGCGAGAGCGTGCGCGGCATGGCCGAGGCGTGTCGCGCCCTGCAAGTGCCCGTAACCGGCGGCAACTGCTCGCTGTACAACCAAAGCCCGCGCGGCCCGATCGATCCCACGCCGACCGTGGTGATGGTGGGGCTCATCGAGGAGGCCGCTCACATCACCACCCAGTGGTTCAAGGACGAGGGCGATGTCATCCTGCTGCTGGGTCAACCGGTGGATCTGGAAGATCCGCTGCAAGGGATGGGCGGCAGCGCCTGGATGCAAATCGCCCTGGGTCGAAAAACCGGTCGGCCGCCGCGGTGTTGTCTCTCGACGGCCTCCACTCTTCACAGCGCGCTGGTGGGTCTGATCCGGGCCGGGGGCATCAAGAGTGCCCACGACTGCAGCGAAGGCGGGTTGGCCGTGTGCCTGGCCGAAAGCTGCATCAGCCAGCAGATTGCCCGGCACACCCCGCGCTTGATCGGAGCGGACGTGGATCTGACTCCGCTGCTCGAGTCGAACGCCTCGCAAGTTCGACCGCGCCTGGATGCGCTGCTCTTCGGGGAGACGCAGTCCCGCGTCGTGGTCACCTGCGCGCCGCTGGAGGAAGCCAAGATCACCGAGCGCGCCCGGCTGCTGGGCGTGCCCGTCACACGCCTGGGACGGGTCGGAGGATCGGAGCTGGTCCTGCGCGCGGGAGCCAGCGCCTGGCGCTGGCCCGTGGCCGAGCTGCATGATTTGTGGTGGAACTCCCTGGCTCGGCTCATGGGTTGAAACGCCCTGTCCAGCCTCCCTCGCTCAACCGTGCGCCACGGCCCTCCGGTGCGACCCTGTCCCGGACGGCCCGAAGGGCATCGGGCACGGATGCCTCTTGCGCCTCCTGTGCCTCCCGTGCGTCCCCTTCGGTGCACGGCCAGATGTGGAACCCGCCGTGATCGAAGGGCGGGATCTCCCACGTCCCCCAAATGCCCCGTCCCTCGCGGAACCCGCGATAGAAGACGTCGTGGCCGCCGATGTATGTCTTCGTCCACCAACACTCCAGGCTCTCGGCGTCGTAGCGGCCCCGTACGACAAAGCGACCGATATCGTCCACCCCGACCCCTTCCATCCGGCCCTCTCGGAAGGTGAGTTCCAAGTCCATCCGGTGCCGGTCACCGGGCCGGTAATTGTAGAAACCGGTCCACGGACCCGATGGAAACAGTGCCTCGTTCACACCTGCCTCACCCATAGGCCGGTCCGGCGGCCATGTCAAAAAGAGGGCAATCCCCGCTGATGCAGGACGAAATCGGTCGGGAGCCAGGGCCAGCCTGATCAGGCCTCTCCTACGGCTTCGGCCGGCCCGAGAGAACCTCGGCGAATGCCCCGGCAGACCGGGGGGCTCGATTTGCCCGGGCGGGTTCGGACCAAACCGGCGCCGAAGGGGTCGCACCCCGCGACCGGCTCCGAACCCGCCTTCCAGGGCTGCCTTCGAGTGGGCTGGGTAAACGAGATTTGGTTCCGCCCACAGGCACGGGCAAGCTGCCCCGGCGCAATTGTCCACCTTCCGGGCCAGAGCCCGCGCCGGGTCTGATCCACCGCAACCGTCGGAACAGACTTGACCCTGCGGCACGTCATCCCTCAGCGTGCCTGCAAAACGGAGTGTGATCTATGGAAAGCCTCGACCGACTCCGGGACGCCATCCTCAACGGGGATGCTGACACCGCACGCACCCTCACCGAACAGGCCCTGGCCGCGGGCGTGGATCCGTTGACCTTGGTCAATCAGTACATGATCCCCGCCATGGCGGAGACCGGCCGGCGCTTCGAATGCAATGAGTTTTTTGTGCCCGAATTGCTCATTGCCGCCCGGGCCATGAAAGCCGCGCTGAGCCTGGTGCGCCCGTTGTTGGCCGCCAGCGGTGTCCCCCCGGTGGCACGCGTGGTGCTGGGCACGGTGCGGGGCGACCTCCATGACATCGGGAAAAACCTCGTCGGCGCCATGCTCGAAGGCAACGGATTCGAGGTCATCGACCTCGGCGTCAACGTCCCGCCCGAACGCTTCGTGGAAACCGCCCGCGAAAAGGGCGCCAAAATCGTGGCCATGTCCGCGCTCCTCACCACCACGATGCCCGCCATGCGCACCACCATCGAACTTCTCCAGGCTTCCGGCCTCCGGCCCGCGGTGAAAGTGCTCGTCGGCGGCGCGCCGGTGACTCCGCGCTTTGCCAGTGAAATCGGCGCGGATGGCTACAGCGACAATGCGGTCGGCGCCGTGGCAGAAGCGCGGCGCGTCCTGGCCGCCTGAGCTCCTGCTCCATGGGCGTTCACCCGGCACTTGCCGCCCTGCTGCAACACTCGCCCGTGCTCACCGACGGGGCCTGGGGGACGGAACTCCAAAAACGCGGGTTGCCTCCCGGCCAGCCCCCCGAATCCTGGAACCTGACGCACCCCGACCAGGTCCGTGCCGTGGCTCGAGCGTATGTTGAAGCCGGCAGCGAGATCATTTTGACCAACACCTTCGGAGCCAACCGAATTCGACTGGCCGACGCCGGCCTGGCCGAGGAGGTCGGGCTCTTGAATCGACGGGGAGTCGAGTTGAGTCGGGAAGCGGCAGGCAGCCGCGCGGCGGTGTTCGCCTCGATCGGTCCCACTGGCAAACTGCTGATGGCCGGAGAAGTGACCGCCGAAGACGTGCGTGCCGCGTTCGAGGAACAAGCCACCGCCCTGGCGGAGGCCGGCGCCGACGCCCTGGTCATCGAGACCATGAGCGATCTGCAGGAAGCCCAACTGGCGCTGGCCGCCGCCAAAGCCACCGGATTGCCGGTGGTCGTCTGCATGGTCTTCGACTCGGGCCGGGAGCGGGATCGGACGCTGATGGGTGATCCACCGGAACTTGTGGCGCGCACCTTGGAGGCGGCGGGAGCAGACGTGCTCGGTGCCAATTGTGGGCAGGGCATCGAAGGTTTCCTGCCGATCTGCCGACGGCTCCGGGCCGCATCCTCCCTGCCGCTCTGGATCAAACCCAACGCCGGCCTTCCCCAGCTCATGGACGGCCGCCCTCGGTACACCACGACCCCCGAGTCGTTTGCGGCCCATGCGCCGGCGTTGCGCGCCGCCGGAGCCGATTTCCTGGGAGGCTGTTGCGGCACGGACCCGGAGTTCATCCGCGCCCTCCGTCGGGTTCTGGATCGAGCGTAGGGCTTCAAGCCCCGCCCGCTCCGATGCAGCCCGGCGGCCCGGAGCCCGCACGGCGCGCCCCCGGTCAGGCCATCGCCGCTCGAATCCGGGCCAGCAATTCCTCGTACGTTTCCACAGCGGGGAACTGGGGAAACTGTCGGCGCACATTCTCCGGCGCGCGAAACAGAAACCCCACATGGGCCTCCGTCAGCATCGCCGTATCGTTGAAAGAATCGCCGGCCGCGATCACATGGTAATTGAGAAGTTTGAACGCGGCCACGGCCCGCTGTTTCTGCTCCGGGATGCGCAGCTGATAGTCCACGATGCGGTCCTCCTCGACCACCAGCCGGTGACACAACAACGTCGGCCAGCCCAATTGCCGTAGCAGCGGCGTGGCAAACTGCTCGAAGGTATCGGACAGGATGATCACCTGCACAAACGAGCGCAGTTCATCCAGGAATTCCCGGGCGCCGGGCAGCGGAGCCAGCGTGCCGATGACCCGTTGGATGTCGGAGAGCTTCAAACCGTGCTGGTTCAGCAACGCCAGCCGGCCCCGCATCAGCTTGTCATAATCGGGCTCGTCCCGTGTGGTGCGCCGCAATTCGGGAATGCCGGTCCGTTCCGCCACGGCAATCCAGATTTCCGGCGTCAGCACACCCTCCAGATCCAGCGTGACCAACGATTGTTTCACGGTGACCCAATCTTTCCCAACCCCGATTCCCCTGTCCAGCGTTGCGGGTTCTGAAGACCTTTCGCCCCCCCGCCCCCGCCGGGTTTCTGCTTTCACTTGGCGTCCGCGGCCCGTCCCCGTTTCACCGGCGTTGCATCCCGCACCCAACCTCCGCTCCCGGGCGGATCCATCAGGGCTGTGCGCCCGGGCCCACACCCCGGGAATTGCCTTCCCCGCCCGCCTTGAGCCGGGAGAAGCTCCCTCGTTACCCGACGGCTGTCCGGGTTTTCAGGGACCGAACCGCACGGAGCGCCGAACAGCGGCTGCCGCGGGGGTGCTGCGAGGCCCGGGCATGCCGTCGGCAGCCGGCGCACGAGATCGCGCGCCGGGCCCGATTAACCGAAAGCGTCGCCACCCCGCGTGTGGAAAACTCCTCCGAACTTTCCCCGGTCAAGCGGGCCCTGCTTCGGGGCCATTCGGGTCTTCAACGAGGCGCAGCCGGTGGTGTTACTGGTTGGTCTGAGCCTTGGCGGCGGCTTTGCGCTGTTCCTCTTCCAAACGCTTCAGGTCTTCGGCCTTGATGACCTCGATCTTGGCGCCGCGCGCCAGTTCCTCGGCCGACGGCACCTTGATGATGTCACTGGTCACCGGCGCGGTCGGCGTGCCCGCGGGCGCGGGCGTTGTCACGGAGATCAGCTCCACTTCAAAAATCAGCGTCGAACCCGGAGGAATGTTCGGCCGCCCCACGTCGCCGTACGCCAGGTCGGCCGGAATGAACAGTTCCCACTTGGCCCCCGGCTTCATCAACTGCAGCGCCTCGGTCCAGCCCTTGATCACGCCGCTGACATTGAACGTGGCAGGCTGTCCCCGGCTGTAACTGCTGTCGAACTCCGTCCCGTCGATCAAGCGGCCCCGATAGTGCACGGCAACCGTGTCGGTGGCTTTGGGACTGTCGCCAGAGCCCTCCTGGATGACGCGGTACTGCAAGCCGCTGGGCAACGTGACCACCCCGGGCTTTTTCTTGTTTTCTTCCAGGAACGCTGCGCCGGCTTTGCGATTCTTCTCCGCCTCCTCCCGCTGCTTTTGCTGCATCTTGGCCTGCATGAACTTGCTGAACTCCCGCAGCGTGGTCCGCATCTCCTCCTCGGTCATGCGCGTCTGGGCACCGGTCAAACTGTCGCGCAGCCCCTGCATGACCACCTCCAGCGACACTTGATCCGGCTCCAGGGCATTGCGCTTCCAGTTGCTGCCCAGGCTCATGCCCAGGGCGTAGCTGATCTTTTCCTTTTCGTCCTTGAAACCGGTGGTCTCCTGAGCCGCGACCCAACCGGCGGCCAGCACCAGACCGGCGGTGAAAACGGCAATCCGTAGGTTCATGGTTCGCATACTTGTCCGGATTGTGTGGTGGAAGGGCGGGCCCCTTGCAACTGAATTATGATGACCAAGCCCGCACGCCTCCGGTGCATTGAACAGGTCGGTTTGTCCGGCTTGCTCTCCCGGGCCTTCGCACCTGCTTGCCGCCGGGCCTCCCGATCCCGGGCGCACGCGGAACTCTTCCAAACCCTCCGGGCCCGTCAATCGACCAGAGTCGCTCTTGCTTTTGCCCGGGATGCCGATCCAACGCCGCCCCACCGGTGGCGGAAAAGGTCATCCCGACAGTCGGGCCGCTCCAAAGCCGTCCCCTCCGAGCGTGTTCGGGGCTGCCTGCCCTTTCCAACCTTTTGCCGAGCGCAGGGATGGCTCATCGGTTGGGAACTCCTGAAGCGACCTTGGGCAACGCTTCGGCGTCGGCCCGAGCCGTAAATTTCCCCTGCGCCCTTGCTGATGGTCGGCCGCCGAAGAACCTCGCCGAGGGTTAAAAAGAACGCGCTTCGAGGGTTCTTTTACGAGCTGGGGCTTGCGACGGTGCGTGCCGGTCACGCCCCACCTTCTCCCGGGGGCCGGCCCCGCGATGGATGGAAAACTTCCGGAGTCCTGTCGATCGCCGGTACGCTGGTTGGGCCGGCCTGGCTTCAGGAGGGGCAGCCACATTCGCGGGTGGCCGGGCCCGAAGGGCCCTCCCTTTCTGCGCTTCCGATTTTCAAGAGCGCTCAGTACGGCCATGGAGGCGTGGTCGACGTGCTGAGGATCTTGCGCATCACGTCCGTATTCTCCTCCGCGCGTCGGGTGTAACCCTCGATGGAATCCGGCAACCGCCCCGGCAGACATTCCGGTGCCTGGTTCAAGTAGTCCAGCCCGGTGCGCCGTGCCAACTGATGCAGCATGGCATTCAACGTTGGCTCCACGCGGTGCAGTGGCTCCTCTCGCCCGGCGCACAGGGCGATCAATGCCCCCTCCCGACCTTCCCGCTGCTGCAACCAATGTTCCAAGCGGGACAGCACACCGGCACGCAATTGCCGCGGCTCCGCCAGGGCCACCACCACGATGTCCGTCTTCTGCAACCGGCGTCCGGCTTCTGCGGCTTCCGGCCCTTCCAGCTCCTCCAGGGTCCACCACGTCACGTCGAATTCGATCTGCGACCAAAACCGGCGCACCAGGCCGTCACAAGCCCGGGCCGCGCATTGGCGTGCCTCGGGTGCATCGTGCAGAACGGTTACCAGCCACGTCTCCGCGGGGTGCTCGCGTGTGGGATCCGGTTTCATACGCCGCCTGCTGGTTTGGTCTTCGCCGCCGAAAAGGCGGGCCACCCGCCTCTGGCTGTGTTAACCAACCATCGGCCTTTTCTGGAAAAGCGCAAGCGAAAGTGATAAAAACAGCCCAGCCCTTTTCGCCGAAGTGCGCGGCGCAAGCGCGTTCCCTTCGGGGCGCCGGCCCGGACGTTTCGAGCCCGGGCGCTTCCGGGCCGTTTTTTCGCGCCCCCTTCTCAGCCGTATCGCCAGGGGCCCGACAATCCGAAGCTGTTGGGCAAATGCCGCACCTCTTGCACGACCCCCTCCTTCAGCAGCACCTCCACGATGTCGAAGCGAACCCTGACGGGCGGGTGGCCGATCCGCCGCAAATACCAGAGTGCTGCCCGGGTGAGCCGGCGCCGCTTCTCCGCATCGACCGCCGCCGCCGGCCGGGTCCAATCCTCCGAGGAGCGCGTCTTCACTTCCACGAACACCAGACAGTCCCCGTCGCGAAACACCAGGTCCAGTTCCCCTCGCGGGGTTCGATAGTTTGCCACCAGGAAGGTGAGCCCGGCCCGTTCCAAATAACGCCGGGCCGCTTGCTCGCCCAGGGCGCCCCGCCGCAGGTGCTCGGGTGGCGTCCGGAACCGCCGGACCCGGGAGCCGAACCAGCCCTCCCACCAACGTCGTACCGCCGTCAGAAATGCCATACCATCTGCCGCGTGCGCACCGGCGTGAAACTCCGCCGATGAGCCGGACAGGGCCCCAGTCGTGCCAACGCCTCCAGGTGTCGGGGGGTCGGATAGCCCTTGTGCTCCGCAAATCCGTAGCCCGGGTATTGGCGGTCCAGCTCCACCATGAACCTGTCCCGCGTCACCTTGGCGAGCACACTGGCCGCGGCGATGGAGTAACTGCGCGCGTCGCCCCGCACCAGGGCGCTGTGGGGCACGGGCAAGCCCGGCACCGGTCGTCCGTCCACCAGCACGTGCTCCGGCACCGGTTGCAGCCCGGCCAGGGCCCGCTGCATCGCCCGGTGCGTCGCCCGCAGAATGTTCAGTCGGTCGATTTCCTCCGGATCTGCCCAGCCGAGGGCAAACCGGACCTCCGGATGATTCACCAGGCGATCGTAAAGCGTTTCGCGGGTCGCGGGGCTCAGTTGCTTCGAGTCGTTCAGGCCCGCAAACTCCGGGCCCCCCTCCCCCATTTCTCGCCAGCGGATCGGGAGGATCACCGCAGCCGCCACCACCGGGCCCGCCAGAGGACCCCGCCCCGCCTCGTCCATTCCGGCGACGCACCGGATCCCCCGCGCCCACAGCCGGCGTTCCCACTCCAATCGGTCCACCCGGCCAGCACTCATGATTCGGACACCCTCGACCCTTCCGGTCTCCGGGAGCTTCCCCGCCATCGCGCCCTCCGAGGAGCCCTGTGACCCCGGCCCGGGAACGACGCGGTTCAAGGCCGGGCCGAGATCTCCAGCATGCGTTCAATGGGCCGCCGCGCCCGCTCCAGCACGTCGCGCGGCAACTCGATCCGCGGTTCCAGTCGCCGCATGCAATCGCGCAGCTTCTCCAGTGTGTTGAGTTTCATGTATTTGCACTCGCTGCAGCGGCAGGCGTCCGTCGGCATGCGCCCCACATCGTACGTCGGCGCACAGTAAAACGTCTTGTCCGGGCATTCCTTGCGCAGGCGGTGCAAAATGCCGGACTCGGTCACGATGATGAACTCCCGATCCGGACTGGCCTTGCACCATTGAATCATCTTCTCGGTGGAGCAGATGACGTCGGCCAGCTCGCGCACTTCCCGCAACGACTCCGGGTGCACAACCACTCGCGCCTGCGGATGTTGGGCCTTCAGGCGCAACAGGCTGTCCCGCCGGAATTCCACGTGCGCATAACAGTGCCCGCGCCACAGCGTCATCGGACGCCCTGTCTGTTCCATGACCCACTGGCCCAGGTTCTCGTCGGGTACGAACAACAGGTCCCGGTCCGCCGGCGCCGCGCGGACGATTTTCTCCGCATTGCCGCTGGTGCAAATCACGTCGCTCAGCGCCTTCACGGCCGCACTGCAGTTGATGTAAGCGATGGTGTAAAAGTTGGGGTTCGTCCGTTGCAGCGCGGCCAGGGCCTCTGCCGGGCAACTTTCCTCCAGCGAGCAGCCTGCCTCCTTGTCCGGCAACACCACCAGCTTCTCGGGGTTCAGAATCTTGGCCGTCTCGGCCATGAAGTGCACCCCGCAGAACACGATCACGTCCGCCCGGGTCCGCGCCGCCTGTTGCGACAGTCCGAGGGAATCCCCCACAAAGTCGGCCAGATCCTGGATCTCCGGCACCTGGTAGTTGTGGGCTAGGATGACCGCATTGAGCCGGCGCTTCAGATCTAGGATCTCGCGCGTCAAGACCTCCCGCTGCGCCTCGGCCGATCTCGCCACGGCAGGCGCTGTGGTTTCCCGGGTTGCCGGCGGTGCCATCGTCGCTGCCATCGCCCCAACCTAGCAGCCCCTCGGACTGCCCTCAAGGGAACCTTCCCAAGCCGGCACGCCCGCCGAGGAGTCCTTTCCGGATCGCGCGACCGGAACCACGGGGTCTGCGAGGCTCGCTTGCATCCCGGCAGGTGGCACCCGGCTCAGCCTGTGGACGCGGGCGGCGCCGCAGATCGACGAGGGTTCCGAACCCTTGGAGGTTGGCGACCGGGCACTTGTCCCGCCGCATCGGCTGGTTCACGCGCCCTCCGGCCGCGGTCATGGCCAACCCGGGCGGAGCAGGCGGAGGACAGCCCATCAAGCGTTTAGAACAAAGCCCCTGAGAGGAGGAGGCTGCGGCGCAGGGAGCCCACGGCGCCCATGGATCACCAGAAAGGAACGAGGGACAAAGGCTGCATCGGCGGCCGGTCCGGCCGCCAATCCCACGGTCCCAAGCGCGCCCGAGAGGAAGAACTCAAACAAGGCAGCCGCCGAGGGAAGCCGGCCGGTCGCAACAAAGTCTCCTCCGAAAGTCGGGGATCGAACCTTGGCCGGCCGCGTGGCCGTAATGGCCATCCTCCGGAGCGAGGAGTTGGATTTGGATTCCCGGTCCACTGCCTCGAGGCGGCTACTGTCCCCCAATCTGGAGCCGCCGACGGTGCTCAGTGGAAAACCCGCGTGCGAGTTGTCTGCCACGTGCCTGCGGCATTGATAAAATGGCCCGCTGGGCATGATCGGCCGGCACCATCGTATGAAGTTCAGCACGGCGGGGAATTCGGGCCGGGTGCGGGCTGTTTATACGCAGTGCTGTTGGGGCCGCTCAAACCATCCTGCGCAAATGTCTGTCGGATTGTCTTCGACAGCCTGGTCGGCGGTGACCGTGGCCCCGGGGCCGGCATGGCTTCCCTTGGCCGGAGATGATGGTTCAGGTGTCCACAACCGCGGGCACGGCGCAGCCAGGCTTTGCCGGTTCGGCCAACTCTGGCGGTTGCAACCCGGGTCTGCTGCGCGTAGCTTGGTCGCTCTGGCGATCCCGGCGGCGCGGAGGCATGGCCCCGGGCCGCAGCACGAGGGGTCAGCCGGAGCTGTTTACAAGCGGAAGGAAAGGGCCGGAATGACGACATTACCAACGGTTTATGTGAAGCCGGGGGAAGCGGATCGCTTGGTGGCCGGGCATCCCTGGTTGTACGAGAACTCGGTGCTGCGGGTGACGGCGGAGGTGCCGGACGGGGCGCTGGTTCAGGTGAAGGATCATCGGCGCCGATTCCTCGGGGTGGGGTTCTACCATTCGCGCTCCAAGATTCGCGTGCGGTTGTTGTCGCCGGAACGCGTGACGGTCGACACGGCTTTTTTTGAGAGCCGCATTCGGGCCGCGTTGGAGGTGCGCCGCCGGCACATGCCCCAGGCCAGTTCGTTTCGTGTTGTGCATGCCGAGGGGGACTTCCTGAGCGGGTTGATCGTGGACAAGTACGAGGAGGTGCTGGTGTTGCAGATCTCCTCGCTGGGGATGGAGCAGCGCAAGGCGCAAATCGTCGAGGCGCTGCAACGGGTCCTGGCGCCGCGGGCGATCCTGGAACGGAGCGACGCAGCGGCCCGGAAATTCGAGGGGTTGCCGGTCGTGGAGGGCGTCCTGGCGGGGGAATGGCCCGCACCGTCAGCGACGGGACCCGCGACCGACGAAGGAACCCCTTCCCCCACGGCCACGGCTGGCCGCCCTCCCGCCCACCCGGTGAGGATCAACGGGCTGACGTTCGAGGTGGATTTGTGGACGGGGCACAAGACCGGGCTGTATCTTGACCAGCAGCTGAATTATCTCGAGGTGGCCCGGTGGGCCCGCGGGGCGCGGGTGTTGGATGCGTTCTGTTTTCTGGGCGGGTTTGGGCTTCATGCGGCCCGGGCGGGGGCTGCCCATGTGCACCTGCTGGATCAGAGCGAGGCGGCCGTGCAGGCGGCCCTGCGCAACCCCGCCTTGAACGGGCTGCAAGACCGCTGCACCGGCGAGGCCGTCAACGTGTTCGACTGGCTCAAGGCGCGCACCCAGGCCCGGCCCCATGAGAAACCCGTGCCGCAGTTCGATCTCATCATCCTGGACCCGCCGTCCTTCACGCGGACGCGCGCGTCGGTGCCGGATGCGTTGCGGGGTTACAAGGAGATTCACGTGCGGGCCCTGAAGCTGTTGCGCCCGGGCGGGGTGCTGGCGACGTTTTGTTGTTCGCATCATGTGGATGCGCGGACGTTCCTCGATGTGATCCTGGCCGCCGCCTATGACACCCGGAAAATCCTGCGTCGGATTGCCGCCTTCAGTCAGGGGCCGGACCATCCCGTGATCCCGATGATTCCGGAGACCGAGTATCTGAAGGGCTACGCGTTTGAACTGGTGCGTTGAGCCGCTGCCGGGGCCGGGCCGGAACGCGTGCACCATGCCCACGGCCCCCGGGACCGGCACCGACCGGCCGGGTCATTGACCTGTCAGAGGGCTTTTGCAAGGCTGGGCGGAGTTTTGGGAGCGTCGCACATGAATGTCGGGCTGTTAACCCTGGAGATCGCGGTCGTCACGCTGGGTGTGTTGTTGTTGTTGGCGGACCTGTGGCTGCCGGCCGGGTATCGGCGGCCGTTGGGTCTGGCTGCGGCCGCGGGGTTGGGGTTGCTGCTGGTCCTGAGTTGCACCGGGGCGTTCGGGCTGGCGGAGACCGGCACGGCCTTCGGCGGGCGGTTTGTCCAGGATGCCCTGTCCCTGTTCTTCAAGCGGTTGTTTTTGCTGACCGGGGTGGTGGTGTTGTTGATGGCCGTGGAGTTTGCGGATCGCTTCCGCGGGGGAGTGACGGAGTACTACTCGCTGGTGTTGTTTGCGTTGAGCGGGATGATGCTGGCGGCCTCCGCCCAGGATCTGGTGCTTCTGTTTGTGGCCATGGAGCTGATGACCGTGACGTTCTACGTGCTGACGGCGTATCAGCGGACCCGGCGGGTCTCCGTGGAAGCGGGCGTGAAGTATCTGATCCTGGGGGCGCTGGCCTCGGCTTTCATGGTCCTGGGGATCGCACTCGTCTGGGGGACGACCGGCCGCATGCATTTCGCCGAACTGGCGATGGTCTCCGATGGGTACGCGGAACATCCGTTGTTCGTGGCGGGCGTGGTCCTGATCCTGGCGGGGCTCGGATTCAAACTGGCGGCCGTGCCGTTCCAGGTGTGGGCCCCGGACGTATATGAAGGGGCGCCCACCCCCACCGCGGCTCTGTTGGCGGCCGGATCGAAAGCGGCGGGGGTGGTGTTGTTGCTGCGGTTCCTCTTCACGGCGGTCCCGGAGGTAACCGAGCGCGGCGCGACCCTGGCGATGGTCGTGGCGGGAGCCACCATCC
>JAOADM010000080.1 GCA_026417315.1 Limisphaera sp. | reverse complement strand
AGATGTGTATAAGAGACAGGTGTAGGCCAAGCCCGTTTCGGTCCGCGTCCATCGCAGGGTGATTCCCTCCGGGGTGTGGGCCGGGGGGAGGAGCTGAACCTGTGCCGGCAGGTTTGCGGGCTGGAACAAACACATCGAGCCGGCGCTCAGGACCGCGTGAGGGAGCCACGCGTGCAGGCTGCGTTTCATGAGGACCCATGTAGCCCCCGGGGCTGCAGTGTGGCAAGCCCGGGGATGCGATCAGGAGAGTCCTTGCGTCTCCGCGGGCGTCCCGCCGGCAGCCGTCGGTGCACAACCGAAGGGACACTGTGCACAAACGCATGTTTGGGACACGCAGCACGGGGTATAGATTCTTGTCTGCGAATGGCCGCGAAACCGCCTGCTGTTGCCACAAGGAGGAAAGCCTGCACGGCCGACAAACGGCCGGCTTCAGAGCGGGAGGATGCCTCTCCTCTCCCGCGTGGGGAAAGGCCGGGGCCCCGGAAGGCTGAGACGGCCGGCCCAGACTCGGGCGCGGACGAAACCGGGAATGTTGGGCCGCGGAGTGCTGTGGCAACCGAGAGAGTCGGACCCGGCACGCGGCCCGGGGGCCGCTGGCGAGCATGCCTGGTCTCCGCCCATGGTCGCTTTCTGCCCTGGCTGTTGGGCTGCGGGCTGGTGTGGGCGGTGGCTACATGGGCTCAGCCGGCCTTTCCGGGTGCCGTGGGGGCAGGGGCGGGCGCACGCGGTGGGCGGGGCGGGGCCGTGTATTATGTGACGAACCTGGCCGATTACGTCAGCTCCAGCGACCCGCGCCGATTTGGAACGTTGCGTTACGGGATTGCGTCGGCCAACGGGCCGCGCACGATCGTTTTTGCGGTCTCCGGCACGATTACCCTCAGCAACGATCTGCGGATCAACAAGAGTTATCTGACCGTGGCGGGGCAAACGGCTCCGGGCGAGGGCATCACGTTGCGACGACGGTCCCTGATCATTACGGATGCCCGCGACGTGGTCGTGCGGTTTCTTCGGGTGCGGCCCGGGGACCTGGATCCCAATTTCGAGGGGGACGCCTTGTCCATCGTGCGTGCCACGAACGTGATCGTGGATCATGTGTCGACTTCCTGGAGTGTGGACGAGTGCCTCTCGGTCACGCATTCCACGCAGGTGACGGTGCAAAACTGCTGGATCACTGAAAGCCTCAACATCTCGCAGCACGACAAAGGGGCGCACGGGTACGGCTCGTTGCTGCGGTATGGAGACGGGATCTTGACGTTCTTCGGCAACCTGTATGCGCATCACAACAATCGGAATCCGCGGCTGGGCGACCGGCTTCGGGTGGAGTTCGTGAACAACGTCATCTACAACTGGGGCAGTCGGGCCGGCTATTCCGGCGACGACGCCACCGATCTGGCCGACAACCCGCAAGGGTTCACCAACCGGCTCGCTTACCTGGGGAATCATCTGATCGCCGGGCCGAGCACCCGCACGCCCTCCACGGCCTTCCAGGGCGGCACCACCAACACCTGGATCTTTCAGCAGGACAATTGGATCGATGCGGATCGGGACGGGCGGTTCGATGGCGTCAACACCGGCTGGGGCATGTTCGGCGGACGGTACACGCGTCGCGATTCCTGGCCGTGGCCCCTGACAGTGACGGCGCAGGATCCCGGATCGGCAACGCTGCGAATGCTCACTCTGGGTGGCGCCTCGCGGGCCCGGGACGCCGTGGACGCCCGGATTGTCGGCACGGTCAGGAATCAGACGGGCCGGCTGGTGGACGCGGTGGGGGATCCCTCTCAGACGCAAGATTACGAAGTGCGCACTGTCAATGGAACCGACCTTGTGTTTGTGCGGGGTTGGCCCGCGCTGGCCGGCGCCGAGGCCCCGGTGGACAGCGATCTGGACGGCATGCCGGACTTTTGGGAGCTGGCACTGGGGTTGAATCCACGCGATTCGTCGGATCGCAACTTCATCGGGCCCACCGGTTACACACGCCTGGAGGAGTATTTGCACTGGCGGGCCGTGCCGCATGCCATCTGCCCGCGCAACGGTACGGTGGAAATGGACCTAACCGGGGTGTTGGGCGGCTGGACCGGGCTGCAGGTCGAAGTCCAATCGGGCTCCAACGGCACGGTGCGGCTGGAGGGCAACCGGGCCATCTTCGTCGCCGCTCCGACAGCCGTGGGCTTGGCAGACTTCCGGTTGTGGGCGACGGATCCGGCCACGGGCTGGCGACTGGGGCCGGAGACGGTGGTGGTGCTGATCAGCAGCACGAACGCGCCGAATCGGCCCCCGGCTTGGGAGCCGGTGCCTCCGCTGGAGTTGATGGCCGGCCAGCAGTGGTCGTGGCTCCTGCGTGCGAGCGATCTGGATCTGCCGGCGCAAAGTCTGCGATTCTCCTTGCTGAGTGCGCCCATGGGAATGGCGTTGGAGGAAGAAACGGGGTGGCTTCGCTGGCACGTTCCGGTGAGCCTGGGCGGCACCACTCAGACTGTCGCAGTCGCGGTCATGGACAACGGCGAGCCGCCCCTGTCCGCCACGCAAACGCTGATCCTGATCGTGCGGCCGATCCCGGAACCGCAACTGCAATTGGCGCGGGATCCCAAGGGTCGCCTGGTGTTGACGGTGGCGGGCGCCCCGGGCCCGGAGTACGGACTGGAGGAGTCGCACGACCTGCAAACCTGGAGCCCGGTCCTCTGGACCAACCCGGTGGCCTTTCCATGGGGCTGGGAGTTGATCCCCGATCCCAACTCCGGGCCGCGATTTTACCGCATCCGGCTTCGGCCCTGAGAGGGGCCGCGAACCGGCACTGCGGTACGGTTGCCCGTGTTGTTGTCTGGAGGGTGGGCGCCATGCAGAGGGGCCGCGGAGCGCCCGGGCGGGCTCTTCGCATTCGTCCTTGCAGGCCCGCCAGACGCCGTTGCACGAGCCCGACTTCTCACGGGCTGCTCGTCAAGAAGCAGGGCGGGGTCGCGGCTCCATCGGGCTTTGCGATTCCCGCCCGAAGGATCGGCCGCGTTCGCCTGCGCCGGCACGCAGAGCCCGGAAAAATCCCGCCGGCGGTCCTTTTCGGGCTCCGCGTCCCATCGGCCCAACGGCGCGGCGGCGGGCAGGGGCCGTTCTCGACTTTGAGCCCCGGGCCGGGCCATCGTGGCGGGGATGGAACGTTCGTTGCGCGAAGTGGCCCGTGGGATTGTGGAGCGCCTGCAAGCGGCAGGCCATGCGGCTTTTTGGGTGGGAGGCTGCGTGCGCGACATGTTGCTCGGGCTGGAGCCGGAGGATTACGACGTGGCCACTTCGGCGCGGCCCGAAGAGGTCGAGGCGCTGTTTCCCCGGACCGTCGCGGTGGGCAGGGCTTTCGGGGTGGTGCGCGTGATCGAGGGCCCGCACGTCGTGGAGGTGGCGACCTTTCGCGCCGAGGCAGATTATCAGGACGGGCGGCGACCGGGCCGGGTGACGTTTGCCGATGCACGCGCCGACGCGTTGCGACGGGACTTCACCGTCAACGGACTCTTTTTCGACCCCGTGCGCGGGGAACTGCATGACTGGGTCGGGGGACGGGCGGACCTGCAAGCGCGCCTGATTCGCACCATCGGCCGACCGGAAGACCGGTTTGCCGAGGACCACCTGCGGATGCTGCGGGCGGTGCGTCTGGCCGCGCAATTGGATTTCCGCATTGAGCCCGCCACCCTGGAGGCGATTCGCCATCATGCGCGGTTGCTGGAGCGAATCAGCGCCGAGCGAATCCGCGACGAGCTGGAGAAACTGTTCGCTCCCCGCTGCGCGGCCCGGGGACTGCGCCTGCTGCAGGAGGCCGGACTTCTGGAGGTGATCCTGCCCGAGGTGGCGGCGCTGATCGGCTGCGAACAACCTCCCGACCATCATCCCGAGGGCACGGTCTGGGAGCATGTCCTGAGGATGCTGGAAGCCATGCCTCCGGAGGCCGACCGGCTTCTGCCCTGGGCGGTGCTGTTGCATGACGTGGGCAAGCCGGTTACCGCGCAGCGCGACCCGGCCACGTGCCGAATTCGGTTTTTCGGCAGCGAGAAGGCAGGCGGGGAGATCGCCCGGAGCCTCTTGGAACGGTTGCGGTTCCCGCGAAAAGAGATCGAAACGTTGGCCTTTGTGGTGCGCCATCACATGCAGTTCAAGGACGTCCCTCAGATGCGCAAGGCCACCTTGCGACGCCTGCTCTTGCGGCCGACCTTTCCGCTGGAACTCGAGTTGCACCGACTGGACTGTCTGGGCTCGCACGGGAAGCTGGACATTTACGACCTGCTGGTGCAGGAGCGGCAGGCACTGGAGGCACAACCCCGGTTGCGCCCCCCTTTGTTACGCGGGGATGACCTGATTGCACTGGGAATTCCGCCGGGGCCCGCGATGGGGCGGTTGCTGGCGGAGTTGCGCGACAGGCAGCTGGCGGAGGAGCTCACGACGCGCGAGGCCGCGCTGGCCTGGGTGCAGGACCGGTGGCGAGACCTGTGCTCCCGGGGAATTGAGCAGGCGGCCCGGGAGAATCCGCCGAAGGCCGCACCCTCCCGCTCGCGCGAATCTACCAAACCGCCACCCGGTAATACGCCGCC
This sequence comes from Limisphaera sp., assembly GCA_026417315.1. Lineage (GTDB taxonomy): Bacteria > Verrucomicrobiota > Verrucomicrobiia > Limisphaerales > Limisphaeraceae > Limisphaera. Next base: position 9,916 of record JAOADM010000080.1, on the reverse strand, counting down.
GGCATCGTCCAGGGCGGGCTCGGATCGGTGACGATGACTTCGCCGCCCGTGCCCGCGAAACCCGGCGTGATTGCCTCCCAGCTCTCCAGGTCGGTGGACCGCTCCACGCGGTAGAACCGGCGCGCGGAGGTGGGGAAGGCGACCTGATGGAAGCTGACCCACGGCACGGCGGGGAGAAAGCGCAGGGCCAGGACGGAGCCGGCATCCCGCGGATCCGTGTCCGCGCGGTACTCCAGCCAGGTTGGCATCCCGTCCCCGTCGGGGTCGCCCAGCTCCGCGGCGGCGAGGTTGTTGGTGAAGCCGTGCAGGAAGAGCCAGGGCACCGGAGTTCCCAAGGGCAGTGGCGGATAAGCGCGGCTGAACTGGTTGCTGTTTTCGATCATGAGCCGTTGCGGGCCGGTGTTGGAGTACAGGGCATTGTCCACTTCGATAAACGCAAAGGCGTTGGAGAGACTGTCCAGTTCGCGGAAGGTGAATTGCAACAGGCTGCCGAAGGCGCCGTAGGGCAGGCTGGTCGCAAGGTTCGTCGGATTGGGGCTGCTCAGCAGGGCAATGCGCAAGCCGTCCGGTGCCTGCGTTTCGGCAAGGGACCAGCCATGGAGCAGTTGGCCGGGCTCCGTGGAGAGCAGGGAGACAGTGCAGGGCCAGTTGGGTCGGTAGCGCAACTGGATTTGGCGGATGAACCGCGGCAGGTAGAGAGCCCGCAGGGTGAGGGCGGGCTCGCCGTCGCGGTCATCGGGCACCAGACGGAGCCGTCCCAGCGTCACGTCGCCGGCGTGATCGGCGGGGATGAACCAGCCGATGATGTAGTTGGTCACAAGCGGGTAATTGGTGGTGGGCGGCGTTTCGTTGGTGTCGATGATGGGGTTGTCGAAGTTGGTCCAGACCGGGTTGGTGGGTGAGTAGGCGATGAGTCCCTGGTAGTGCACCTCGAACGAGGGCATTACGGCGGTGGATCCGCGGCGGAGGCTGGCCCAACGAAGGATGTACTGGCCGCTGACGTCCTGCGCGAGCTGGCCGATCTGGGCGACCATCTCCTCGACATTGGTGGCCAGGACCAGTCGCCCGGCGGTCGCGGTGGTCAGCCGTTGCAGATCCGTGGGATCCAGTTCCAGTCCGAAGCCCAAACCATAAATCCGCACGTTGGCGTTGGTGGCGGTCGTGATCAGGTCGTCGACCGTCGTGCTGCTGGACTCGTCGCGGCCGTCGGACACGAACACGACGTAATGCTGTTCGTCTGCGTTGGAGGCGCCCAGCATGGAGATGCCCGCCGCAATGGCGTCCCACACGCGGGAGCCGGCGGGGAATCCCTGAACGTGGTTGGTCCAGATGCCGGCGATGGCGTTTTGCACCGACACCACGTCCGCGCTCAGGGGATGCACGATGGCCGGGTCCTGATCTTCGCGATGGAATTCGACGACGCCGACCTGGGAACCTTTGGGGAGTCGGGCCACCAGGTCGCGGGAGGCGGCCACCATGGCCTCCACGGCGTCGGAAATGCCGTTGTCGTTGGTGTCACCGTTGGCCAGGGAGGCCACGCTCCAACTGAAGTCCAGCACCAGCGCCACCTTGATCAGCTTGCCCAGGCCCGCTCCCGGAGCCAGCAACCAGGCCGTCTCGTTCGTGCTGATGGGTCGGTCGTTTTCCTTGGCGACCACCCAGAGGTTCGTGGGCGGCACCACCACGGGCCGGGCCACAGTGGGATCGTCGCTGTCGTACAGGGAGAATTGAAAGTCCAACAAGTACGGTGTGCTGTACGTGTACGTCACGTTGGCGATGGCCAGGCCGGCCAGCTGCCGTGGGGCGATGCTGAAGCGAATGGTCGAGCGTCCCTCGCCCCACGGGTTGCGGGCGAACACGGTCACATCGAACTCGCCGGAGACGGCGGGCACCCCACGGATCTGGCCCGTGGTGGGATCGACCGCCAAACCGGCCGGCAGATTCTCCGCCCCGTAAAGCGTGGGCTGTTCGGTCGCGGTGATCTGGTAGGTAAAGGGCTGGTCTTCGGCCCCCTGGGCCAGGGGCGGACTGGTGATGACGGGTACCGAAGAAGCGATCCGCAGGGTCAACGTGGCCGTGGCATGGGTGCAGGCATTCGTGGCGCTCAACAGGACGGTGTAAGTCCCCGGTTGGGTGGGAATGCCGCTGATCACGCCGTTGGTGGGGTTGAGGCTCAGGCCCGGGGGCAGACCCCAGGCACCGAAAGACTCGGGCGAATACCGCGCGCGCACCGTGGCGGTGAACGGCACACCCTGTTTACCATTGGCCGAGGAGGGGCCGGTGATGGCAGGGGGTTCGACCTGGACTGTCACCGTGGCGGTGCGACTGGTTGCCGCGCCGTATTCGCTGGTCACGGTTACCCAGTACGCACCCGCGGAGGCAGGAGTTACCCGCGGCAGCAGCAGCGTCCGGTTCGTGGCCCCCTCGAGGGGCGTTCCTTCAAAGAACCACTGGAACTGCAGGAGACCGGTCCCTTCCGCCGCGGTTTCGAGAAGGGTGCTCTCGCCACAGATCACCGAAGTATCAGAGGGCTGGAATACGATCGCAGGTGCCATGGGCCGGACCGTCAGGCGTGCCACCGCGCTGGTGACCGTACCCAGCGCGTTCGAGACCACGGCGAAATAGAGTCCCTCGTGCTCGGGTGCGGCATTGTCGATTCGAAGACGGGGACCGGTGACATCCGACAAAGGGGTGCCGTCCTTGTACCAGCGATACTCCAGAGGGGCTTGGCCGACGGCCAGGACCGCAAGTTCAACCCGTTGGCCCAGCATCCCGGTGCGGGACCGAGGGGGGACCGTGATGACCGGGCGACCGTCTCCGACGATGGCCAGCGAATGATACAGCCCGCCGGAGATGGCCACCACGCTGCTCACTCCCGGGGGTGGAGTGGCCTGGCCGAAAGTGTTGTCGCCCCACCCCACCACCGTGCCATTGGCCCGGAGGGCCAGACTGTGCGCGCTTCCTGCGGCGATGGCCACGACATTGCTCAGACCGGTCGGCACCGTGGATTGCCCCTTGTCATTCGCGCCCCAGGCCACCACGGTTCCATCGCTGCGCAGGGCCAGGTTGTGATGATCGCCGGCGGCGATGGCGACCACGTCTCGAAGACCGGGCGGAATGGCCAGCTTTCCGGCCGTGTTGTCACCCCAGGCCACGACCGTGCCGTCGTCCTGCAGGGCCAGCGAGTGCCCGCGCCCGGCGGCAATGGCCACGACATTGGTCAGCGGGCCGGGGAGCTCGGGGGCATTGCCCCAACTGACCACCGTGCCATCGGAGCGGAGAGCCAGGGCGTGATCATAACCGGCGGCCAGGGCCACCACAGAGCTCAAACCGGGCGGAACGCCCACGGCCGGACCAGTTCCCCAGGCCGCGACCGTGCCGTCCCGACGCAGCGCAAGGTTGTATCCGTAATTCGCGGCGATCGCTGCCACGTCGTCCAGACCGGCAGGCACGTTGGTTTCGCCCAGGACATTCCAACCCCACGCCAGGACTTTTCCGTTGGCCCGCAATGCGACGCTGTGCAGTCCCCCGGCCGCGACCCCTACCACGTCGTTCAGGACTGTGGGAGGCAGGCTCTGCCCTTCGCTGTTGCTGCCCCATCCGCGGATCGTGCCGGAGGCAAAAAGCGGGACGCACGGACCGAAACACAGGAGCGCCAGCGTCAGGACCACCACCAACGTTCGATGGGAAGAGGCGCAACGGCGATCGTTGCTCCAACGAGCTTGATGCGGGGTGAGCATAACCTCTCGGGCCATTAGGGCATCTCAGGGCCAAGGTGGCAAGAAAAGAACTCGGGGAAGCGCAGCCGCGTCCGTATCCGCGAAGTCGCGCCCGGAAAGAATCCAATGCGCGGCGCCGGATCGCGTGCCTTTTTTTGAGGGGGGTGCTCTTTGACCCCATGCCCGCTCGGAGACGCGGGGCCGGAGCCCGCCCACGGGCGTAAGAACAACCCTCGAGGTGTGCGGCTTGGCGCCGGAGGGTCGGAAGGGTCAGCCAACGACTGCAACCAGGCACGTTGGGCCCGAGTGAGGGTGTGTCTTCGATAGGAAACCCCCTGTGCCGTTCGGCAACGCAGGCAAGAGTCGGACTGCCGCCTGTTGAATGACCGGGGCCGGGCTCAAAGGTCGGCTGGCGGAAGACTGCGAGTGGTGGCAGGGTTCCTCGAGGGGCGGCCCTCACCCGCGTCATGGATCCAGCGGGTCCTCCGGTGGAGCGGCCGCAAGCCACGGGTCATGCCCCCTGGTGGACCATGCGCGTCCCGGGCGGGTGGGCGACCGCGACGAAAAGCCGCGTAAGGTGTTTGAATTGGCATGGGGCACAGTTCGGTCCGCCCCGGGCGAACCGGGTGCCCGGACCGCGGGTCGGATGGCTGACCCGCGGCTTGGCAGGAACAGGCAAACACAGCGCCATGAACTGGAAATGCATCGTATCCCTGGCCGGCTGGCTGGCCGCAGCGGTGATGGCGCAGGCAGGGCCCGCGGTGCCCGCCGGGTTGGAGAAGAAGTCGGCCCCACCCGGCCCTCCGTCCGCATGGGAGCAGCACTTTCGTTCTTTGCGCGATCGGCTGCGTTCCTGGGAGGACCGATGGAAGCAGTGGGAGCGGCAATGGCGCAGCCGGCCGGAGACCCCGCGGGGGCCGTACTGGCTGGTGCCCCCATGGGAGCCGCCGGAGGGTACCGGCGGCCGAGTTTGGGAACCGCCGTGGAGGCCGCCTCCCCCGCCGCAAGGCCGCGTGTGGGGCTCGCGGACAGTCAATGGTTGGACCGTGTGGATCATCCCGTGCGGTCCCCACACGGGAGGGGCGGCAACCCGATAGAACCGCGCCCGCACAAACTGCTTGCTGCCGTGCGGGTGACGAGGCAGGGCTGATCCGGAAGCCGACAGGTTGCGCCATCCCCGGAGCTCGGGCAAGCTATTCGGTCATGAATGGCGCGGCAGCAGCCGGACGTTGGACAGTGCGCTGGAGCCGCCGGGAATGGTCCCGGCTGCTGCAGGCCTTTGGCTTGTCGGTGCTGCTGCATCTGTTTCTCTACGGCGCCTACGCTCTTGCGCGGTACTGGCAACTGCCACCGGATTTCCTGCTCCCGGCCAGGCTTCGTCACACCCATCAACTGCAGCAGGCCATCGCCGCTCGGCGCGAGGCGCTCGAGCGGGAGGAGTCCCCGCTGGTGTTCGTGGAGGTCAGTCCTCGTCAGGCCACGGAAGAACCGCCTCCGGAGACCCGGTTCTACTCGGACAAGCATTCGCGCGCGGCCAATCCGGAGGCGGATCAGGACACCGGCCAGCCCAGGATCACGGGCACTCAGGATCAGGTGGCGAAAACCGAGACCGTACCCCCCGCTGAGACTTATGACCCCCTTCAGCCGGCGGTGACCCCGCCCCAGCCGGCGGAACCGCCGCCCCCTGCGCCGCCGTTGGTCACTCCCACCCTGCCCCGGCCGGAGGGCGATCTGGAGGTGGGCCGACCTGATTGGATTGAGCGAAGAGGAGACTCGGAGACGCCGCGTCCGCGCCCGCGGACGTTGGCCGAGGCGCGAGCCCGCCAAAGTCCCGCCCTGCTGCCGGGCGAAAAAATGCGCCAGGAAGGGGGTGTGAAGAACCGGCTCGAGTTCTCGGCCCTCGACGCCAGGGCCACGCCCTTCGGGGATTATGACGCGGCCCTGGTACGCGCCGTGGCGGATCGATGGTACGCGCTGCTGGACGCCAAACGTTACGCCGGCTATCAGCGGGGTCGGGTGGTCGTCCGCTTTTTGTTGCACAGCGACGGGCGCGTCACGGATCTGCAAGTGGTCGAGTCCACCGTGGGCCTGGACCTGAGTTTGATCTGCGAGATGGCGGTCCTGGATCCGGCTCCCTATGCTCCGTGGCCGCGTGAGTTGCGGCGGCTGGTGGAGGGGAACTACCGCAAAGTGCAGTTCACCTTTTACTACAATTGATCTCGGGCGTGCCGGCGGGCGGCGGCGCGCGTCCTGAACGAGAAGGTTTTATGGAATCGGTGGTGTATGGGTTGTTGGTGCTGACGTCGCTGGTCAGCCTGACGGTGATTATTGAGCGGGGTCTGGCGCTGCGCTGGCGCAAGGTGGTGCCGCCCGAGGTGGAAGCAGCCGTGGAGTCGTGCCAGGCCCGGGAGGACGTGCCCATGCTGCGTCGAGTGTGTGAACAGCACGGCTCGCCCCTGAGCCGGTTGTTGTTGCTGGCCATCGAACACCTCCATTTGCCGAAGGAAGAGGCGGTCAGTGCCCTGGAGACCCGTGCGCGGCACGAAGTGGTGCAACTGGAACGCGGGCTGGTTGTGTTGGAAGTGGCCGTCGGGGTGGCACCCCTGTTGGGGCTGGTGGGCACCATCGTCGGCATGATCACCTTGTTTGCGGACCTCGGCCATGCAGGGCTCGGAGACGCCGCGCGGCTGGCCCAGGGAATCGCTTTGATTCTGAACGCGACGCTGCTGGGCTTGTTGATCGCCATTCCCTCGCTGGTGGCCTGGTGCTATTTCAACCGGAAAATCGAGACCCTGTCCGTCGAGATGGAGACCTTGTGCGACGAATTCGTGCGCCGGCAGTACCGACTCCACGAGTCGTTGGCGGTTAAATCCTGAGAGCCCGGGGCGCGCCCCTGGAACACGAGGCTTCCGGAACGCATGCGGTTTTACGTCAAATCCCGGCGTCAGACCCCCACGGTGATCATCGTGGCGCTCATCGACGTGCTCATCGTGCTGATCATCTTTCTCATGGTCACCACGACCTTCAAACAGCAACCCGCGGTGCGGCTGGCGCTGCCCGAGTCCACCCAGGCCCAGCGTCCCGGCGTGCAGGAGGATGCACCGCTGGTAATCGCGGTGGACGCCGAAGGACGGTTGTGGTGGGGCACGGAGACCCTGCCGGTCACAGCCGAAAGCCTCGTTCCACGGCTGAAAGAGGAAGCCGCCCGGCGGCCCAACTTGCGCCTGGCCCTCAGTGCGGATGAAAAAGCGCCGTTCGGCCAGATCATCAAGGTCATGGACGCCGCCAAGGAAGCCGGTGTCCGGACGGTCAGTGCATTTGCCCGGGAACCCGGCCGACGATGATCCGCCGCGGCAAGGTTCTCCCCCAGGCTTCGTGGAACGCCGGCGGGTCCGAGTCTCCGACGCCTTGCAGGTCCTGAGTCGCAGGGGCCGCAGCGCCGGGCCTCCCGGGGGTGAAGCCGAACCCCTGCGGCCCCACGGGCGAGGATCCGCATGGCCGGTTGTCAAGCAGGCCGGCGCGGAGTAAGGTGGACCACGTGGGCGCTTGGCGCAGCGGCTAGCGCATCTCCCTTACACGGAGGTGGTCGCAGGTTCGAATCCTGCAGCGCCCACCATTTGCTTTCCCGTGAAGTCGAGGCAGGCCTCCGCAAGGGATTTGGCAAATCCCGCGGCGGACCCTGTAATCCCGCCACGACAATGCACTCCCCACCAGGCGCTGGCTCCCCGACGCCGAAGCGGGCCATCGCCTGCCCGGCCCAAGGGGGCTTTGAAAACACCGATGTGCCGACAGCCAGCATGCGCAGCTCCTCGCAGAGTCGGGGGCGGGCGCCCGAGCTTTTCCGACCGGCCGGGGGAAGGCGGGCGAGGGATGAAAAAGCCAGCTGTCGACGAAGGGAAGCGGGGGCTTCGTCTGCGGACGGTGGATCGCTCCAGCCGCATTGGTGGAGGTTGATGTTCGCGGCGTCCGCAGGCTGGAAGCCGGCGATCCGGCCGGTCGGGAGACCCGGATCGCCGAGGTAGGATGGGACTCGCTTGAGCAGAGGTGCTGCGGCAGGGTTCGCAGGGAGCTTTCCCGACGACTCACCCGGTTCTTGTTTTCTGCGCGCTCTGCACAATTCCCAGGTCTTTCGCTTCTGCGTGCTCTGTATGATCTGGGGGCTTTCCCGTCCGAAGCTACCGACGGGAATCGGCGTATAGATGCCCAGTCCGCCCTGCATGGGCATCCACCCATGGCGCATGGCGATGCGGGACTGGCTGCCCTTCGGTTTTTGGGGCCGCTGATCGAATCAGTGGTCCGCCGCCTTACGGCGGCGGCTACCGGGTTCCCATTCCGTAGCCGCCGACGTAAGTCGGCGGACCCACCGCCGATCCGCCGCGAGTGGGAATTCATGGGTGGTCCATCGCGTGACCGTGGTGGCTACCGTTCTCATCGCGGCTCCGGACCCGCCTCTCGAGAACCGGCGGCGCGCGGGGCGTAAAACCCTCTGCGGCGGTGGACATACGTCCCGCGGCTGCGGGGCGCAACCGACTCCCAAAGCGCGCTCATTCTGCGCGGATTCGGACAAGGACGAGCCATCAAAATCCCACAGTTGGGAGGACAGCACTTTTTTTCAAGCGCGGGCAGCGGCGACGGGGATTGCCAGAATCCGCGGGGGCCGGTGAGGCAATCCGCTTTGCTCGAAACCGAAGGCCGGGAAGCGTCCGGAGAGTACAGCAATGGAGCGAGCAAAGCCCGGGGGCGTGGGTGAGGGCCGAGCGCTGGGGTCGTAACGGCCAGGCGTTCGAGGATTGGGTCGGTGTTACCGCACTCCGCACGTGACGGTCCGGGAAACGACGGATGGCTTCGACTCGATTGCACTCGCAGGCCGACCAAACCATTGAAAATGGCCAGCCAATCGCGCGGGACGGCAATGGCCAAATGCAGGAAAACCGGAAACCATTGGCGCGCCCGGCAGGATTCGAACCTGCGACCACCTGCTTAGAAGGCAGATGCTCTGTCCAGCTGAGCTACGGGCGCGCTCCGGACCGCGGCAATTCGGTCACACCGTTTGACGCTGGCACCTTTCGTAGCCTGACCCGGGGTCGCTGGAAAGACGCGCGCTCCCTCGACCCCGGCGGCGCGGTCGACGGCCGAAGGCGATCGCAGCCATTCCGCTGCGGACCACAAGCCGGGCCACCTGCCTCCTTCACTATGGCCAGAAAATTCCGAAGGGCAAGGCTGCGATCCGTTGCCGGATCGGAACGCCCATTTCAGGTTCGGGAGCCCTCCAAAAGCTTGGCGGAGTTTGGGCGTGGCTCGGCTCGGGAAAGCCGGGGCAAACGGCTTTTCCCAGGGATCCTTGAATGCCGGCCGCGACACCAGAAATGTTTCCTCCCGTCTCCATGAATCGCACTGCCCCATCCCCGCGCCGGAGACGCAAGCCCTTCACCGCCCCGGGGGCTGCGCCCCGGCGAATTCAGCCCCCAGGAACTTCTCGTCCCCTGCAAGGGCGCCCCACCGGAGACCTCCCATCGCGAAGGCCGGGCCTGCCATACCCAATTCCGGCCCTTCAGGGCGGGACGAATTGCGGAATCGGGTCACCCAGGGCATTGCCCCGGTTTGTGGAACCGCCGGCCCCTTGAGGCGGAGGCCAAAGGTGCCAAAGCTGGAACCATTCATTTCGGTATCGGCTAACCCGGTGATGTCCCAGCCGTTGGCTAGAACCGGTGCATCCTCGCCCCGTTCGGGCAAACCCAGGGCGCGCCGCGAAGGCGCGAGACCTTGCCGACCGTTGAGGCGTTTGCGGGGACCGACTTCTCATAGGGCGGTTTTGGAGGATTGTCGCCTGCAGTGCAGGCGCAGGGAGGGTCCCCGGCACCGCGGGTCTCCTGCCGAGGCGCTTTTCAGGTTCTGGACATCTTCAGGAAGATCGGTTGCGTTTCGGGTGCCTCGGCAACTGATAGGCCGAAGAAAATGACAATTCCTGAGTTGGTGAATCCAGCGCGCAAGGACCGGGTTGCGGCGACTCCGAACGGGTCGACCCCGAAAGCGCCGGCACGTTTGCGGTGAGTCGGTGCCGTAACGGTGCAACGATTTCGTGGCGGTCTCCAGGAAAGCAGCAGCAAGATCGTGGATGGCGTGGCAGGCCTGGTGCGCCCGGGGGCGGCCCCCTAGAAACGTTGGGACCCGAGACCTGTCTCTTATACACATCTCCA
>JAOADM010000007.1:32035-39648 GCA_026417315.1 Limisphaera sp. | reverse complement strand
CCGTGCTGCAGACGCCCGGCTGTCTCAATTACACCCTGGTGCTGCGGATCCAACCCGGCAGTCCCACCGAATCCATCACGCGCACCAACCAGTTCATCCTCGAACGACACCGCCAGGCCCTCGCCCGCATGCTCGGATTGGCCGACCACCGCGTCCAATGGCGCGGGCAGACGGACCTGGCTCTGGACAACCGGAAATTCTCCGGCAACGCCCAACGACGACGACGTGCTTGTCTGCTCTTTCATGGCACGATCCTGCTCGAACCCGCCCTGGATCTCATGGAGGCCGTGCTGCCCCTGCCCTCCCGCCAACCGGACTATCGCCAGAACCGCTCGCACGCGGAATTCCTCACAGCCCTGCCTGCGGTCGCCTCCCGGGTCCGGCAGGCCTTGATCCAGGCCTGGGACGCCGACGCCCCCGCCTTGCCGCCGCCCGCGGCCCTCGTCGAGCACTTCCTCCACCGCCGGTACCTCCATGGCGACTGGACCATTCTGCCGGCCGCTGATCCCTCCTGAGGAGGAAACCGGTCGCGCAATCCGCGAACCGTCGCAATCGCGGCTCCCCCAGTTGACTCCGCCGCATTCTGGGAGAAATTGCACCTCGTGAGGGGCCACGGCATTCCAACATTCTGGACGATCGGGCTGCTGACGGTGCTGCTGGGCGCCGAGCCGGCCGGCCTCCTGCATGGCCAGCCGATCACCAACCGCCCGGGTTCTGCTTCGCCGCCCCGCAAGAAAGCCATGGACTTTCCCATCAAGAAAACCGACGCCGAATGGCGTGCCCAATTGACCCCCGAACAGTATCGCATTCTGCGCCAGAAAGGGACCGAGCCGGCCTTTTCCGGCGCCTACTGGAATCACAAGGAAAAGGGCGTGTACCGGTGCGCCGGCTGCGGCGCGGTCCTGTTCACCTCCGACACCAAGTACGATTCCGGTTGCGGTTGGCCCAGCTATTATGCGCCCGCCAGTCCCGACGCCATCGTGCAACAGCCGGACTACAGTCACGGCATGATTCGCACGGAGGTTCTCTGCGCCAAGTGTGGCGGCCATCTGGGGCACGTCTTCCCCGACGGTCCCCGGCCCACCGGGCTGCGTTACTGCATCAACTCGGCCGCCCTGCGCTTCGAGAAGGCGGTCGACGCAAAGCGTTGAGCCGGGATCACGACCTGCCGCCTTCGTCCGGCGAAGCAACCGGTTGCTCAGGAGTCGGCCGGGCTCTCACCCGCCCGGTCACCATGCCCCAAAGCCATCCCACGGCCAGAATCGCCAAGGTACCCGCAACCACGGCGAGGAATTCGTGGAACGGACTCCGCCAGCTGGCGGGCAAATAACGCGACAGGCTGATCCACGCGATCACCAGCACGCCGGCGCCCACGCCCACCGCGGCTGCGGTGCCTCGAGCCCCACGGGCCAGCAGTCCCAGCAGAAAAAGCCCCAACATCCCGCCGCTGAACACGCTGGCCAACTGCCACCAGGCGTCCAGGGCACTTTTCACTCGCGTCATGGCCAGCGCCGTCGCGATGCCTCCCAAGCCATACAGGACGGTGGCGCCCCGCAACACCCACATCGATTCCCGTTCACCGGCTTCCGGCCGGAAATACCGCCGATACCCGTCACACAATGTCAGCGTGGCACAGCCATTGATCGAACTCGACAGGGTCGACTGAGCCGCTGCAAACAGGGCCGCCACCACCAAACCCGTGACTCCGGCGGGCAGGCCAGTGCGCAAGAAATAAGGAAACACGGCGTCCGGACGCGCCAGCCACGGCGTCGGGTCTCCCCAGAGCTCCGGCTGAACCGTGTAACGGACGAACAGCGCCGTGCCGATCAGCAAGAACAGCGCAGAGGTCGGCAGATACAGCCAGGCCCCCAACCATACGCTCCGCCGGGCGGCCTGTTCCGAGCGCGCCACCGCGTATCGTTGAACGTAGTTCTGATCGATCCCAAAGTTCTGCAGGTTGATGAACAGTCCGTACAGCAGCACGACCCAAAACGTCGCTTCTCCCGGCGTGACACCAAAACTGCCCAGGCTGAACTTGTCGTGTTCCGCCGCCACGCGCACGAGCTGTCCCACGCCGCCGGGCAGTCCGACCACCAGCAAAACCAGGCAGCACAGCGCCCCGGCCAACAGCACCACGCTTTGGATCACGTCGGCCCACACCACGGCCTCGATCCCGCCCATCCAGGCATAAAACAGGGTCACCAACCCGGTGACCAGAATCACCGTGGGCACGCTCCAGCCGGTCAACGGCGCCAGGGCAAGGGCCAGCAAATACAGAATCGTCCCCATCCGCGCCAGCTGCGTCAGCACATAACAAAGGGCGGCGTAAGAGCGGGCCCAGGGTCCGAAGCGGCTCTCCAGGTGATGGTAGGCCGACACCTCCCCGCGTGCGCGAAAAAACGGCACAAACCACCGCGTGGCGACCCACGCCGCCACGGGCAGGCTCAGACTGAACACAAAGGGATTCCAGTTCTCGGCCACCGCTTTGCCCGGCAGCGCCAGAAAGCTGATGCTGGAAACGTAGGTGCCGAAGATGGAGAGGCCCACGGCCCATCCGGGCACTCGTCCCCCGGCCCGCATGAACTGATCGCTGGAAGCACTGCGCCGACGGAAGGCCCAACCCATCCCGACCATTCCAGCCAGGTAAAGCCCCAGGACGCACAGATCCAAGACGGGCAGGCCCGGTTCGTTCATGCCACCTCCCATTCCACCACGCAGATTTGGTTGTACCACCGGTCCGATATTCGTTCCGGTCGCACGAAGGCAATGCGCCGACCGTCCGGGGAAAACACGCAGGCCTCCGGCCGCGGTGCGGCAGGACCGTCCCTTCGGCCGGTCAGCCGGCAGGTTCGGCCCGTCGCCACGTTCGTCACGCACACCGAGCCGTCCATGACGTGCGCCACCCACGAGCCGGTCGGATGCCAGCTCAACGCGCTGGCAATTGGCCATGGATTGTGCGTCACCTGTCGGGGTGGCCCGCCCCACGGAGAGACCGTCCAAAGCTGGACCACGCCGGCGTCGTCTTTCATGAGAAAGGCGATCTGGCAGCCGTCGGGGGAACTCTCCAGCCAATGCCGCGGCCCTTGCAGGCCCGGATACCTGCGTTCGGTGGTGAAGGTGAGCCGGCGCTGGACCGTCCCTTCGGGCGGGCGGGGCAGGCGTCGCTCCGTGCCGGCCAGAGGTCCCGTTCCCGGCCGCGTCACATCTTCCGGCAGGTCCACAATGAAGACCTCCGACACCCGCCGGCCTCCAGCAGTCAGAACGGTGCCCTGAAACGCCAGCGCGCGGCGTTGCCGGGACCCGTCCGGCCGCACGTAGCCCCGCACCCCGACCCAGCCTTCTTCGCATGCCCGCACGATGTCGTCGGACCCGGGCCGTGGCAGCCCGGTCGTACGCGTCACCAGCACACTGAAGTGTGTTCCATCGTGGTTCCGCGGATGCGTTCGCGGCACTCGCACCCCATCCGGGACCGGCACGCTCACTCCCACGTTCCGCTGGTTGACGTCCTGCTCGGGGGTGGGATTCGGGAACCGGCTGCACGGATGATCCTCGTAAGTAAAGCTGATCCATTCGCCCTGGCCATCCCAGACGTGAAGATGGGTGCCTCCCCGCAGGGCTCCCGGGGTAAACGGCGGCCCCAGGTCCCGCGCATCCAACGGAAGCGCCCGGCCGGTTTGACTCAGCTCCACGATCCGTCCCTGCCGATGCGCCGGACCATACGACCAGTCCGCGGTGGGATGTTCCGGGCCCTCAAGAAACACCACACGGTCCGCAAAGGGATGAAAAGTGGCCACACCACAGTGCGCCCCGTTTCGCGCCCGAAACAATTCCCGCACCTCGCCGGTCTCCACGTGCACCATCTCGATGGTGAGGCCGTCGAACACGTCTCCGGCGGGATCGCTGCGGGTGTCGTACACCAGCCATTGACCGTCCGGTGACCAGACGCGGGTGTGGGTGAGGATGCGCCCCCCGGGTCCGCGAGTGATTGGTCGTTCGAAGCCCCGGACGTTCATGGTCTGGACGGCATCGCGCCCGGCTGGGGCTCCAGCAGCCCCAGTTCCTCCAAGATCGCCCGGACCCGGGCGCGTTCCGGCGGGCGAAAACTCTCGAACGGGGGCGCCATGTCATCCCGACAGACACCGAGCAGCGACAGTGCGCATTTCAAACCTTTCACCACCGCCGATGCGTGTCGCTCCACCCGGTAGATCGCGCCCAACCGGAGAATCTTTTGTTGCAGCTCCGCAGCCCGGGTCTCGTCGCCGGCGCGGTGGGCCTCGGTGAGCCCCACGAACCATTGCGGAACGATCTGGGCGCCCCCGTTGATGCCGCCGTGTCCTCCCCGGCGCAGCGCCTCCCAGAGGCATTCCTCCGGGCCCACCCACACCCGCCAATCGGGCCGGCGCCGAGCCAACTCCACGGCGCGCGCGAAGTACTCCATGTCCCCCGAGCTGTCTTTCAATCCCACGACCGGTTCCAACTCCATCAATTGTGCCAGGGTGTCCAGTTCGAATCGGACCTTGGTCATCTGCGGCATGTTGTAGAGAATCAGGGGCAGGGGCAGTTGTGCCACCAATTGCCGGATGAAATGGACCAGCTCGGGCTGACCGGCCGGGAAGTAATACGGAGGGGCGGTCACCAGCGCCCGGGCCCCGGCTTCCGCCGCGAACCGACCCAGCGAAACGGCCTCCGCCATGGCCGTGTCCGTGATGCCCACCCACACCGGTAGTCGATCCCGCGCCAGAGCACAGACCCGTTGAATCAGCTCGCGCCGCAGGCGGTAACTCAGGCAGGGTGCCTCGCCAGAGGTGCCGAGAATAAACAGGGCGCTCACCCCGCCCGCGATCACCCGCTCCACCAGACGTGCCAATCCCTCGTGGTCCAGGGTCTCCGGCCCCGCCAGTGGCGTGACCAAGGGGGGAATGATGCCCTCCACCGGTTGCCAAAATGTCCGGCCCACGCCCGGCTAGCTAGCGCAACCCTCCGCTGGCAGCAAGGGCAAAGCCCGCGGAGCGCATCGGCTCCCTGGCCGGGCCCTGAATGCGGCCGCGGCCTGGCGGAAAAGCCCGTCCTCTCGTCGCAGAGGCGCCCGACCTCGCGTCGAGCGGCGGGAATCCGATCCGCCAAAGCCGCGCAGCCCGGGCTCGGTGTTTTCGCTGCCCGTGTCCGGTCCGGGACCAACCTGGTCACACCCGGGGTGGCTCTTCTGGCGCGGGGCCGGACCACAGGCGGCCTGGAGAGAGGCTACAGGACCGGCCCATCGACGCTGCGCTTTCGCGTTTGCCCCGTTCGCTGCCTCTCCTGATCATGCCGGCATGATCGAGCGCTATTCACGGCCCGAAATGCGGGCCATCTGGTCGGAAGAAAACAAGCTGCGGCTCTGGCTGGAGATCGAGCTGCTGACGGCCGAGGCCCTGGTCCGGGAGGGCATCGTGCCCGCGAGCGATTTCGAACGCATCCGCGCCGGCTGTCGCGCTTGTCAAAAGGACCTCCCCGGGCTGCTGGCGCGGCAGCGCGAGTTGGAAGAGACGCTCCAGCACGACGTGATCGCCTTTACCACGGCCGTGGCGGAGAAGATCGCTCACCGCGCCAGCCGCTGGCTGCATTACGGTCTGACCTCCAGTGACGTGCTGGACACGGCCTTTGCGGTGCAGATGGTGCAAAGCGCCGACCTGTTGCTGGCCGACCTGGACGCGCTGCTGCCTGTCATCGCCCGCCGTGTGCGCGAACACAAAGCCACCCCGTGCATCGGGCGCAGTCACGGCATCCATGCCGAACCCATCACCTTCGGATTCAAACTGGCCGGCATGTACGACGAGTTCCGTCGGGCACGGCGCCGGCTGGAGTCGGTGCGGGAAGCCGTGGCGGTCGGCAAACTCAGCGGCGCCGTGGGCACCAGCGCGCATCTTCCGCCCCGCGTGGAAGTCCATGTGTGCCGCAAGCTGGGTCTCCGACCGGCACCCGTGGCGACCCAGGTGGTCCCGCGGGACCTGCATGCCGAGTTTCAGACCGTGTTGGCCCTGTTGGGGGCCAGCATCGAGCGATGGGCGGTCGAATTCCGGCATTTGCAGCGCACCGAGGTGCTCGAGGCGGAAGAACCCTTCGGCCGCGGCCAGAAAGGCAGCAGTGCCATGCCCCACAAACGCAATCCCATCACCTGGGAACGACTCACCGGTCTGGCCCGTCTCCTCCGCACCAACGCCATGGCTGCCCTGGAGAATGTCGCCCTCTGGCACGAACGCGACATCAGCCACAGCTCGGTCGAGCGGGTCATCTTTCCGGACTCCTGCATGCTCGCGGATTACATGCTCGACCGGCTGCGCCGTCTCATGGAGGGTCTCCAGGTGTATCCCGAAAACATGCGACGGAATCTGGCGCTTTCGCTGGGGATGTGGCACAGCCAGACCGTGTTGCTGGCCCTGATTCGCAAGGGCCTGACGCGGGAGGAGGCGTACGCCCTAGTACAGCGCAACGCCATGAAGACGTGGCAGGTCAAACAGGCCGGGCGCGATGACGCGGATTTTCTGAAGACGCTGCGCAGCGATCCCGAAGTGGCCCGTCATTTCGAGCCGGGTGAACTGGAGCGGCTCTGCTCCCTGGAGTTTCACTTCCGGCACCTGCCCCGGCGGTTCCGGGCCTTGAAACTCTGAGCCGGCCGCCTCCGTCACGGGCCCGCCGACCCCGCAGGGACCGGGTCAGTACAGCCACTCCAGGATCCGGCCCTCCGCGTCGAGCTTGACCCCCTGTCGGCGATACGCCCAGCACATGTAACTGACACTGACGAAGAACGACGCCGGCAGACGGTTGACGGCACAAATCTTGGCCCCCAGCAGCGTCGTGCGTCCTCCGAAGCCCATGGGCCCGATGCCCAGCTCGTTGGCGGTGCGTACAATGTCCTGTTCCAGTCGGTCGAGGACCGGGTTCGGATTGCGGTCGTCCAGCCGGCGCAGGAACTGTTGCTTGCTGAACTCGTAGCCGGTGGCGCGATCCCCGCCAATGCACACGCCCAACACGCCGGGACCGCATCCTTTGCCCTGGGCCTGCAGCACCGCGTCCAGGATGACCCTTCGCACGCCGGCCAGGTCCCGGTTGGCCTGGAGGCTCTCGTCAGGCAACGAGTATTGCGCGCCGACGTTTTCGCAGCCGCCGCCCTTCAGGATCAACCGCACCAGAATCTCCGGAGAGCGGTGCTGGTGGAAATGGATCGTGGGCGAGCCGGGCCCCACGTTGGTCCCGTCGTTCTTGCCGGTCAGCGAGTCCACGGAGTTCTGGCGCAAATAACCCTTGCGGGTGGCCAGTTTCACCGCCTCCCGGGCCGTTTCCTCGAAGGCGATCTGGTCGTACGCCACCGGACAATCCACATAGAAGAGGATGCTGCCGGTGTCCTGGCAAATCGGTTGGGACTTGCGCCGTGCCAGCTCGATGTTGGCCTGGATGATTTTCATGGCCGACTCGGCGATCGTGCCCTTCTGCTCCTGCTCCAGCGCCGACAAAATCGCCCGCTGCACGTCGTCGGGCATTTCCGCCGAGGTCCGCCGGATCAACTCGACCAACGAAGCCTGCAGTGCGTCGTTCATGACCGGCTCAATGTCTGTCTCTTATACACATCTGACGCT
>JAOADM010000007.1:0-32025 GCA_026417315.1 Limisphaera sp. | reverse complement strand
GCTCAATGTAGAGCCCGCCGCCTCCCGCCGCAATGCACCAACCCGCGCCCGCACCCGGCACTTGGTTTTCCGGTCCGACTCGTGTTTCATCCCCGGCAGCCTATGGACGAGACCAATGCCCTGATCGAACAGCGCAAGGCGAAGCTGGCCGCGCTTCGGGCGCGCGGCCTGGACCCGTTCCGCAACAAGTTCAGCCCTTCGCACACCTGTGCCGAGGCCCGCACCCACTATGTGGAGGGTCTGAGCGTGGCGGTGGCCGGTCGCGTGACGGCCCACCGCGACATGGGCAAGAGCCTGTTCCTGGACCTCCGGGACGGCAGCGGGCGCATTCAGATCTATGCACAAAAAAACGTCGTCGGCGACGATGCCTACGACCTGCTCAAGCACCTGGACCTCGGCGACTTCCTCGGGGTGCGGGGCACCCTGTTCACCACTCGCACCGGGGAAATCTCCGTGAAGGCCATGGAGTGTGTCCTCCTGGCCAAGGCCTTGCGGCCGCCGCCGGCCAAGTGGCACGGCCTGGAAGACACCGAGATCCGATATCGCCAGCGCTACCTCGATCTCATCGCCAATCCGGAGGTCAAAGACCTGTTTCTCAAACGCAGCCAGATCATCCGCACCATCCGGGATTTTCTACACAGCCGGGGTTACGTGGAGGTCGAGACCCCCATCCTGCAGCCCATCCCCGGCGGCGCGGCGGCGCGCCCCTTTAAAACGTGGCACAATGCCCTGGGCTGCGAGTTCTACCTGCGCATCGCCCTGGAGCTCCCCCTCAAGCGCCTCCTTGTGGGCGGGTTCGATCGCGTCTTCGAGTTGGGCCGCACCTTCCGCAACGAGGGGATTTCGCGCCGGCACAACCCGGAGTTCACCATGCTGGAAGCCTACCAGGCCTACGGGGATTACGAGACCATGATGGAACTGGTCCAGAGCATGATTGTGCACGTGGCGCAAACCGTGCTCGGCACGCTGCGGCTGGAACACCGCAACCCCGAGGGCCGGGTCGTCCGTACCATCGACCTCACTCCGCCGTGGCCGCGCGTCCGCTACAAGGATCTGGTGCGCGAGCGGGCGGGCAGCGACTGGTTCGATCTGACGCCCCAGCAGCGCCGGGAACGGGCTCTCCAGTGGGGTGCCGAGATCGGCCCCGACTACGAGGACTTCGAAGTCACCCAGGCCGTGTTCGAAAAGCTCATCGAGCCCACCCTAATCCAGCCCGTTTTTGTCACCCACCTGCCCAAGGAACTCATCCCGCTGGCCAAACTCTCGCCTGAGGATCCGTCCACGGTCGAGGTTTTCGAACTCTGCATGAACGGGCAGGAACTGGCCCCGGCCTACACCGAACAAAACGACCCCATCGAACAACGGGAGCGGCTCGAACATCAGGCCGGCGGGGAACGACAAAAACTCGACGAAGATTTTCTTGTGGCTCTGGAGCATGGCATGCCCCCGGCGGGCGGCATGGGCATGGGCATCGACCGGCTCTGCATGACCCTGCTCGGTCAGGAAAGCATTCGCGACGTCATTCTGTTTCCTCAGTTACGACCCAGGGCGCCGGCGGGAGGCTCCGCAAGACCCGCGACACCCGCCCCGGGATCCCAGTCAACACCCGAGCGGCCCCAGCCGGAGACATCCCGCGAGGATGGATGAGCCCGGCGCACCGTCCCCGCAGCACACCGGCCGGGAGCTTCGGTCCCCACCAGGGCTCAACCCCGTGAGAAGGGCCCTCGGCACAAGCCCTTCCGGAGACTTCCGCCGCCCCCCTTTCCGTGCTAGCGTGCCTGCATGGCGCGGAAAACAGCTCAGCCAGAATCGTCCCGTGTCCCGCGGGATCTCCTCGGCCTGGTGCTGGCAGCCTTCGCACTGCTGCTCCTGGTCGCGCAGTGGTCATTCGACCGCTACGATCTGGCCATTCATCGCCATCCGCCCAACCAACCGGTGCACAATTTGGCCGGCCCTGTCGGTGCCCATCTGGCCAATGCCACGTTCTTCCTCCTGGGTGTGACCGCCTTTCTGTTGCCCCCCACGCTGCTCCTTGTGGCACTGGGGTGCTGGTGGGCGCCCTTGTCCTTTTTGCGGCGTCGCTGGCTCTGGGCCCTTGTGCTGTTGCTGTCGGGTTCCGGGCTGCTGCACCTGGCCGACAGTTGGCCCTTGTTGAAGACATGGCGTCTGGCGCTCGGGGCCCCCAGCGCGGGGGGCTTGCTGGGGTCGATCAGCTACGATTACGGGTTTTGGACCGTGGGCCCGGTGGGAGCCACCATCCTTTACAGCGCCCTCTACCTCGCCAGCCTCTGTTACCTCACCAACTTCCAAATCGGCGAGTGGATTCGAAACGCGTTGGTTCAGCTGCGCCGGCGCTACGAAACCAGCGCGGCGGCCCTGGAACGCCGCGCGCAAGAGCTCGAAGAACGCAAACAGGCCCTCCAAGAGGAACTGGCGCGGGCGGGTGTGGAGTCGGAGCGGAAACCTCCGCGCGAGCCGCGCATTCGGGACCTGAGTGTGCCTCAGCCCAAACCCACGGCCACCCTGCCTGCTACGGCGCCCCTCCAGGAACACGCCGGTGCCGACACCGCCGCAGCGCCGGTCGAGGCACAAATGGCGCCTCCGGAATCCGGCGAACCCGCCCGCACAACGCCAGCCCCGGCCGCCACGGCGTCCCCCTCCGCCGAGCCCGTGGCGCCCGGCACGGGGGAACCCCCTGCCGCTGCAGCGCCGCCGACACCGGCCAAGGAACCTCCCGGCCCTGCCGTGGCCGCCACGGCTCAGCCCGCCGGAGCCAGGCCACGCAAAACCAAGCCGCTGGCCGTGGCCGCCCCGCCCGTCATTGGGAATTACCAGTTGCCCAGCCTGGACTTTTTGCATCCGCCGGATCTCTCGACCCGGCCCACCGAATCCAAGGAGGAGCTGTTGGCCAATGCGCGTCTCATACAGCAGACCCTGGCACAGTTCGACATTCCCGTGGAGCTGGGCGACATCACCAAGGGTCCGACGATCACCCGCTACGAGCTGCACCCGGCGCCGGGAGTCAAGCTGGAGCGGATCACCGCCCTGACCAACAACCTGACCGCCGCGCTGAAGGCCGAGCGCATTCACGTGCTGGCCCCCATCCCGGGCAAGAGCTCCGTCGGCGTGGAAGTGCCCAACCGCGTCAAGACCAAGGTGATGATGCGCGACCTGTTGGAGACGGACGAATGGCGCAACACCAAGGCGCGCATCCCGCTGGCCCTCGGCAAGGACGTATACGGGCAACCGATCATCGCCGACCTGGCCGAGATGCCCCACCTGCTGATCGCCGGCAGCACGGGCTCCGGAAAGTCCGTCTGCATCAACGCCATCATCGCCTCCCTGCTCTACCGGTTCACCCCCGATCAGCTCCGGTTCGTCATGATCGACCCCAAGGTCGTGGAGCTCCAACAGTACAATGTGCTGCCGCATCTGGTCGTGCCCGTGGTCACCGACCCCAAAAAGGTGGTCCTGGCCCTCCGGTGGGTGGTCAACGAGATGGAAAAGCGCTACCAGATCTTCGCGCGCGTCGGCGTCCGGAACATCGCCTCGTTCAACAGTCGCCCGCGACACAAGCCCCTGCTGGAGCGCGAGCCCGAGCTGCCCTTGAAAGCGCGACGTGAAAAAATCGAGCCTGCCGCCGACGGCTTCGCCGTGGAGGTGGACGAGGAAATCGTCGTGCCCCGCGAGGAGGACATCATCATCCCCGACAAACTCAGTTACATCGTCGTGATCATCGACGAGCTGGCCGATCTGATGCTTGTCGCGCCGGCCGATGTCGAAATGGCCATCGCCCGCATCACCCAAATGGCCCGGGCCGCGGGTATCCATGTCATCGTGGCCACCCAACGGCCCAGCGTCGATGTCATCACCGGCGTCATCAAGGCCAACATCTCTGCCCGGATCGCCTTCCAATGCGCCTCCCGCGTGGACTCCCGAACCATCCTCGACGCCATGGGCGCCGAAAAACTCCTGGGCAAGGGCGACATGCTTTACCTGCCGCCG
Organism: Limisphaera sp.; assembly: GCA_026417315.1. Classification (GTDB taxonomy): domain Bacteria; phylum Verrucomicrobiota; class Verrucomicrobiia; order Limisphaerales; family Limisphaeraceae; genus Limisphaera. Next base: position 28,020 of record JAOADM010000007.1, on the reverse strand, counting down.
GGCTCGGCCAGGCTCATCCGGGCCCAAGGAGCCCTGATCACGGACGAGGAAATCCAGCGCATCGTGGACTTCATTGCCAAGCAGGGCAAACCCAACTACGACCTCGAGATCCACGAGCAGTTGTCCAGGCCGACCTCGGCCCTCGACACGGAAGACGGCGCGGACGAAGACGAGGCCCTCATCCAGCAATGCATCGAGGTCATCCGCAGCGAACAGAAGGCCAGTGTGTCGTTGCTGCAACGCCGGTTGCGCCTCGGCTACACCCGCGCCGCCCGTATCATGGACGAACTGGAACGACGCGGCATCGTGGGCCCCAGCAAAGGGGCCGAGCCGCGCGACATCCTCATCGACCTCGACGCACCGGGCGCTCCGGGCCATCCCTCCTCGGCCTCCGGGCCCGCGTGAGGCCCTCCCTTGCGACGCACCCGGCCCGGGCGTGTCCCCCTCCGCGGGCGCTGCATCCCGCCGGTTGCGCTTGCCCGGCACGGTGTCACCAGCCTACATGATGCATATGAATTTGCCTGCTGCCTTTGCCGCGTCCGTCGAAGCCCACCCGGAAAAAACCGCGGTCTTCTGGGGGCTGGAAGAGATCCCGTACCGTGCCCTCTGGCACCAGAGCCGCGCCGTCAGCCATCATCTGACCACCCGACTCGGGGTGCAGCCCGGCGATCGTGTCGGCCTGTGGCTCAAAAACCGACCGGAATTCATCACGGCCCTGTTCGGCATCCTCCACTGCGGAGCCGTGGCCGTTCCGATCAACAATTTTCTCAAGCCCGACGAGGTCAACTACATCCTCGGCGACGCCGGGATCCGGGTGCTCATCACCGAGGAGGAACTGGCCCGACAGGCGCCCGCGCTCCGGGCCGTGCACCCGCAACTGCAGCTGCTGCCGGTCGAACAGTTTGCCTGGCTGGCCCCCGCCCCGGCCGGGCAGGAGAACCCCGGCGCCAATCGCACCACGCAGGACCTGGCCGTGCTCATCTACACCTCCGGCACCACGGGCCGTCCCAAAGGGGCCATGCTTTCCCACGGCAACCTGCTCCACAATGTCGAGAGCTGTCGGCAGGTCCTGCGCACCGTGCAAGCCGATCGGATCGCCGTTCTGTTGCCGCTGTTCCACAGCTACATGATCACCGTGGGGGTGTTGCTGCCGCTGCTGGTGGGCGGCAGCATCGTGCTGGTCCGTTCCCTGCATCCGCCCCGGAATGCCCTGGCCGAGATTCTCCAACGGCAGGCCACGATTCTGCCGGCCATTCCACAGTTTTACCGGGCCATGGTCAGCGCGCCCATTGAACCGCCGTTGCCCTTGCGGCTTTGCATCAGCGGGGCCGCCCCCCTGCCGGTCCAGGTGCTCAAAGACTTCGAGGCCAAGTTCGGCATTCCCCTGCTCGAAGGGTACGGACTGAGCGAAGCCAGCCCCGTCGTCACCAAGAATCCCATCGAACGCCGGAAACCGGGCTCCATTGGCCTGCCCATTCCCAACGTGGAGGTTTCCGTTCAGGACGATCAGGGCAATCTCCTGCCGCATCACACCGTCGGCGAGATCTGCGTGCGCGGCGGCAACGTCATGATGGGCTACTGGAATCGGCCGGAGGAGACCGCCAGGGTCATGCGCAACGGCTGGCTGTTGACCGGGGACATCGGGTATCAGGACGCGGACGGGTACTTCTACATCACCGACCGGAAGAAGGACATGATCCTGGTCAATGGGATCAACGTGTACCCGCGTGAAATCGAAGAGGTCCTCTACCAGTACCCCGGAGTCAAGGAGGCCGCGGTGATCGGGATTCCGGATCGTCGCCGGGGCGAGCAACCGCTGGCCTTTGTGGCCCCGGCCGAAGGCGTCACTCTCGAAGAGAGACCCATCGTCCAATTCCTGCGGGATCGGTTGGCCGACTACAAGGTGCCGCGCCGGATCGTTTTCATGGAAACCCTGCCGCGCAACGCGACGGGCAAAATCCTCAAGACCACCCTTCGCCAGATGGCCAGCAACGTCGGGCCGGTCGAGGAACTCGGCTGATCCAATCCTGCGTCCCCGGTCCGGAAAAGCGCCCGCTTTTCAGCGAGAAATCGGGTCCGCCGCAGCACACCGGTGCGCATGGGGCCGCCGCCAACATCCCCGCGGACAGCCGTCACCGGCTCCGGCCCTCACCGGTGGCCCGCACTCATTGGGCCGACACCGCGGTCCCGTCATTGCCCCCCGGGCTGCCGCTCTGCCGGGTCCGGGGCCCCGCCCAAACGGGGCTCCAATTCCGGGTCGACGAGAGAGCTGCGATTCATCCGCCCGACCGAATCCGCTCGCCCGCCGCGCAAGCAGCCTGAAAGGAAAACTGCCCTCTTCCCCGCAAGGGGCGGAACATGTCCGTCGCGGGGCACCCCCGCAGCGTTTTTGGAGGAGCTTTGGAGCGGTTCTCCCCGCTTGCCCAGCTCCGCAAGCACCGTTTTGAACCTCCCGGTCTTTGCACCACCACTTGCAGCCGACGTGTCTCACCGGGGCACCGGCAGGTTTGCCGGGGTGCGAAACTCGTAACGCACGCGACCCTGATCCGATTCCAACAGCAGCGTGTAGTCTGTCTGTGGCTGCAAAGGATCGGCCCATGCCCCCCGCACATGGGGTCGCATCCCGCGGATGGGTTGCCCGTACACGATGGCCCGCACCGGAACCGAGTTCGAATCCGACACCAGGTGCCACAGGCCCGACGCGTATTTGTTCGTGGCCAGTGTACTTGTGGGGACGACTCGCACTTCCTTGAGCCGGACCGGCCGGTCCAGCGCAAAGGAGACCAGATAAGGCAGCCGCGTGGGGCCCATCCGCCGCCCCGGACGCTCGGCCTGGGCCCGCGGATTGGGTCGGATCGTGTGCACGATTTGAATATCCGCCGGCCGAAACCAGTCCATTAGTTGGTAGACAGTGAGTCCCAACAGCATCACCACGACGAGGATGAGAACGATGTTCTTGGTTGACATGGCCTGTCTGAATGGACGCGCACGCGGGGCATCTATTCAGGCCGGCCGAGCGGCGGATCGCCTCGCCCGGGCGTTTACCCTCATCGAGCTGCTGGTGGTGATCGCCATAATCTCCATTCTCGCCAGCATGCTCCTGCCCGCTCTGGGCAGGGCCAAAGAGACCGCTCGTCGCATCTCCTGCAACAACAACCTGCGCCAACTGGGCCTGGCCGCGAGGCTGTACGTGGACGACCACGAGGGATTCTTTCCGCCCCGGTTGGTCAACGGCCGTTGGCCGCATCGGCTCCAGCCGTACTACCGCGAGTTGCGGTTGCTCGTCTGCCCGAGTGACGGGCCCAACCCGGCCACCCAGCCGGCCAATACCAACCTCTACCCGGCCGACGGCGCGCCCCGGAGCTATCTCATCAACGCGTTTAACGACTACTTTCAGTCGGTCCTGAGCGCGGCCGATTGGCAGGCTTACGTCCAGGCCAACTATCCGCACGGGTTGAAGGAGCTCTGGGTCCGTTATCCCTCGGATACCATTCTCTTCGGAGAAAAGGAGACCCGTTCGCCGCACTACTACATGGACTTCTACGAGGGGAACGGCAACGACGTGGAGGAGGTGGAACAAAGCCGGCATTCCGGCGCCGGTGCGCAGACCCGTTCCGGCGGTTCGAACTTTGCCTTCATTGACGGCAGCGTGCGGTTCCTCAAATTCGGTCGCAGTTTGATCCCGATCAATCTCTGGGCCGTCACCGAGGCCGCCCGCACCAACTATGCAGGTTTCTGATCCCACGTCGCATGCCGGACCCTGCGGCCCGCAAGACCCGGCCGATCTGGCCGGAACCGCGACTTCCTCCCCGTCCCCCAACCCGGTCGCCGGCGCCGGTGCCCCCCCGGTGCCGGCGGCCTCTTCGGCACCGCGCCATCTTCGGGTCATCGCTTGTGAGATCGCGCTGCGCGAGATTTGCCACCTGGCCGCGCGGAGTCGAAACCTGCTCGATCTGGAGTTCGTGTCCCAGGGGCTCCACGACCATCCCGCCCGGGGCCGCCTGGAAGTCCAGCGACGGCTGGATGCGGTGCCCCCGGGAGTCTATGACGCGATTCTCCTGGGCTACGGCCTCTGCGGCCGACTCTTGGAAGGGATCACCGCCCGGCACACACCCCTGGTGGTCCCGCGAGCCCACGACTGTATCACCTTCTTCCTCGGTTCCAAGGAACGGTACCAGAAGGCCTTTTTCCATCGGCCCGGCACGTACTACTTCACGTCCGGCTGGGTGGAATGCGCGCAAAAACGGTCCCGGGCAGGCTCCGGATCCGCCCTCGCAACCCCGATCCTTTCCCAAGGTGCCACCCTCCCGAACTGGGAGGCCTGGACTCGACAGCACGGAGAGAGCAAGGCCAGAGCCCTGATGGAGGTCCTCCGGGAATGGACCGCCCACTACACCCACGGGGTGCTCATCGAATTCGATTTCACCCGATCGCTCGGTCTGGCCGCGCGGGTGCGAGCCATTTGCGCACGTCAAGGGTGGCAGTTCGAGGAGTGGGAAGGGGACCTCGGCCTGCTCCACCGCTGGCTCGAGGGTGATTGGCGTCCGGAAGAATTCCTGATGGTGCCGCCGGGCCATCGAATTGTTGCAACTTTCGACGAGGACATCGTCCGTGCCGAACCCGTTACTGAACCCGGGGCGGATGTGACCCACGGTGGAGCGGCTGCTGTCGGCGTAAGCGGCTCCAGCGCAACAGCGCAGCGGCGGGAAGACCAGCCTGCAACCGGGGGTCCCGCTGGATTTTGAACGTTCCGGCGGCTCGTCCGTCTAACTGATTGAACGGCGCGAAAGACTTCGCTGTTCGCTTAGGGTTGGTATAGAGGTTTTACTTGTGGTGCGGTGCGAACAGCGACCCTCCAAGTTGGCCGCACCACCCTTCTGAGCGCCGGGGTGACGGCGTCGAAACCTCATCACCACTTGAGCCGGGAAACCTTCCCGGCTCTCGTCTTTTCTTTGGGTGGCCGGGAATCCTCCCTGGCCAGCTTCTTGCCCATTCTTGCCCGATTCATCGGTCGCGGAATGACCAGCGGCCTCCGGACCTCCGAGGAAGCCCGGGATCGGAGGCTTTCGAAGGCCCTAGGTTCCCCCACGGCCCGGTCCATTTGGCCCACCGAGCAGCACCAATCCGGTGCGGCAACTCAGCACCGGGGAACCCTCCCAAGCCGGGAGCAACGAGGCGCCGCGAGCGTTTTGCGACCGGCTTCCCCGCCCGCGGAAGACCGCATCGCATCCGCCCCTCTAGTGGCCGCGGCCGCGGGCTCGCTCGAGCGACGCCAGGCCCAGGGCCCGACTCTGGGCCGCCCGGCGGTTCAAACGGTCCAAGAGTTTCTCATGGATTCCGCCGAACCCTCCATTGCTGAAAACCACCACGACGTCACCGCCTTCCGCGTGGCGCACCACATGCGAAACAATCGCGTCCACGTCGGGTAAATAAGCCGCCGTCTTTCCCCGGGCTTGCAAATCCGCGATCAGTTGTTCCGGATTCAACCGTTCTTCGGGGGGCAATTGTTCCAGACGCGCGACCTGGGCGACCACCACGCAATCGGCTCCCGCAAAGGACTCCGCGAGCTCCTTTTGAAAGACACGGCGTCGGGTCGTGTTACTGCGCGGTTCGAAAATGGCCCACAGACGCTGTCGCGGATACTTCAGCCGCAGCGCCGCCAGGGTTTCCCGAATGGCCGTCGGATGGTGCCCAAAGTCGTCCACCACGGTCACGCCGTCGGCGACCCCTCGCACTTCCATGCGACGGCGCACACCGAGGAAGGTGTCGAAGGCGGCCTGGATTTGTTTGTTCGAGAGGCCGTAGTGCTTGGCGCAGGCGACCACGGCCAGCGCATTTCGCACATTGAACTCGCCCGGGAGATTCAGGTGGAACCGATAGCTGGGCAGCTCAAACGTACTGGCGCCGGCCCCCAACTGGACATTGAAGGCACGGACCGCGTTGTGTTCGCCCAAACCGAACTGGCGGACCGGGCAAAACCGCACATTCAACAGGGGTGCCAGATTCGGATCGTCGCCATTGGCCAGCAGGACCCCGTTGCGGGGCACGAGGCGGATGAGTTGTTCGAACGAACGCTGGATGGCCGTCAAATCCGGAAAGATGTCGGCATGGTCGTACTCCAGGTTGTTGAGGATCACGCACTCCGGCAGGTAGTGAACGAATTTGCTCCGCTTGTCGAAGAAAGCCGTGTCGTACTCGTCGCCTTCGATGATGAACCACTCGCTGTCGGTGAACCGGCAGCCGCGCTGAAAATTCAGGGGCAACCCTCCGATGAGGAAGCCCGGCTTCAACCCGTTGACCTCGAAGACCCAGGCCAGCAGCGCCGTGGTGGTGGTTTTGCCGTGCGTGCCCGCCACCACGATGGTGCGTTTGCCGCGCAGGAACTGCTCCCGCAGCAGCTCCGGCAGCGAACAGTACCGGAGCCTGTGCTCCAGGCAGTATTCCGCCTCCGGGTTGCCCCGGGAAATCGCATTGCCGATAACCACCAGGTCCGGCCGATGCGCCAGATTGGCCTCGGCATAACCCGACATGACCTCGATGCCGTGCTCCGCCAGAAAGGTGGACATCGGCGGATAGGCATTCTGGTCCGAGCCGGTCACCGTCAGGCCTTGTTCCTTCAAGGCCACCGCCGTGGACGCCATCGCCGTCCCACAGATCCCCACAAAATGCACCGAACGAATCGTGCCCCACATACGTCCGGGCACTGTAGGCAATTCCGACCCACAGAAAAGCGGGAAGTGTTTCGGGACCGAACGGGGGCCGGATCCGCACGCGGCTGGGGTGGTTCACCGGTGAGCCTGCCTCTTTTCCGCCGCCCACGGGCGACCTCGGGAGGGCGAGGACTCTTCCTGTGATCCAATCGGAAAGTCAGTGATGCGGGGTCCGCCCTGCCCCGCTGCCGGGCCAATGGATTCTGCCGCCGGTGGGCCGCGCCGCGGATTTCCGAGGCTGTTTGGGCACAGAGGGCCGGCCGCCGGCGCCCCCGGGCCTCAGAACGGGTCAATCCCTGGGCTACAGGCTTCCAACTGCCAAGCGAGCGCTGCGGCGTTCCTCGGCCCGAGTCGGGTCTTCCGGAACCGGGGCCCGCTTCGGTGAATCAGACTACTGGAGTGGATGGGTCCGGACACCGCAACCCTGCGCCCTCCGGAGCAGGTGGTGTGAAGACGTGTGTCGTCGAAGGACCGCCCTTTCCCACCCACGAGTTGCGCGGGTGGTTTGACGAAAAACCTGGCGCCTTCTCGCGTCCCGGGAGTGGGTGTGTTCCCAAGCGTCTCTGTAAAGTTTTCGTCGCGGTCGGCGGCGCCCGTGTCTCGAGGCAGGCGGCTCCTTGCGCGTCCGAGACCTGGCACACACAACAAAAAGCGGCGGTTTCGACCACGCGGGGCACCAAGGCCCCGTGTCCCTGCCCTCCCTGCTATTGCCTCAGGCCGTCGGGCCCGGCGGAGCCGCCAGTCCGAGCTCTGCCGCCACCGACTGCATCGCCGCGATGACCTCCGCAATGTGCTCGTCCAGGGTCAGTCCCAGGCCTGCGGCCCCTTGTTCGATGTCCTCCCGACTGACCCCCGCGGCGAAGGATTTCTGTTTGAGCTTCTTGCGCACACTGGCCGGCGTCAGTCCCCGAAGTCGTTCCGGGCGCACATACGCGACGGCGGTCAGAAACCCGCACAGTTCGTCCACCGCAAACAGGGCGCGGCGCAAGGGACGGTCCAGGGGATACTCGTCCCAGTTCCAGCGAGCGTGGGAAAGGATGGCTCCGACCAATTCCTCGTCCAGGCCGCGTTGCCGCAGCACCCGGGCCGCTTCGCGTGTATGGTGGGGAGGCTCGGGAAAACGTTCGTAGTCCAGGTCATGCAGCAGTCCCACCAGGCCCCAGCGCTCCTCGTCCTCTTGAAAGCGTCGCGCGTAATGGCGCATGGCGGCTTCCACGGCCAGGGCGTGCTTGCGCAGGGACTCGGAGTGGACCCACTCGTGCAACAGGGCGAGCGCCTCGGTGCGTGTCATGCGCCCAGCATGTCACACCAGGCCGAGATTGGCCAGAATCTGGCGCGTGGACCGCACCCGGTTCAGCGTGTAGAAATGGATGCCGGGGACCCCGCCCCGCAACAGGTCCTGGCACTGTTGCGAGGCGTATTCGATGCCAAAGGCAATCGAGCCCTCCTCGTCGTCGGCCAGGGCCTCCAAACGGCTCCGGAGCGGGTCGGGAATCCGGGCCCCGCACAACTGCGTCAGTCGCTGCACCTGCTGCAACCCCAGAATGGGTAAAACGCCGGGAAGGATCGGCACGCGCACCCCGAGTCGCGTCAGGTAATCCCGGAATTCCCAGAAGTCGGCGTTGTCAAAGAAGAGCTGCGTGATCACCAGATCCGCCCCCGCATCGATCTTGGCCTTCAAATACCGCCAGTCGGCGTACTTGCCTTCCGCACAGGCGGGATGGCCCTCGGGGAAGCCGGCCACCCCGATGCAAAAGTCGCCCATCTCCCGCAGCAATCGCACCAGTTGCCACGCGTGCGTGAAGCCGCCGGGCGGGGGCGTGAATTCGCGGGCGCCGGCGGGTGGATCCCCGCGCAAGGCCAGGATGTTGACGATGCCACGCGCCCGGGCCTGGCGAATGATCTCCCGCAACTGCTCGACCGTCGAGCCGACGCAGGTCAGATGCGCCATGCTGGGCAGCCCGTAGCGCCGCTGGATGGTCTCCACGATGGCCAGGGTTTTGTCGCGGGTACTGCCACCGGCGCCATAGGTCACCGAACAAAAGTCCGGTTTCAGGGCGGCCAACTGGGGCAGTGTGACCTCGAAAAATGTGCGTTCGCCTTCCTCGGTTTTCGGCGGGAAGAATTCGAAGGAGACCGCAGCGCGGCGTTGCGCCTGGCGCTGCGCCAACACATCCCGGATCAAGAGGGGTCCGTGCATGGCGGGCCAAGTTGGTCGCGGTGAACCGGGATTTCAAGCCCGTGCCTTGTCGCGTCCCGAGCGCGCCGCAGACCGCGCGGGGGATCCACGGGTTCGCGGACCTCGGCCCCGGCCCGGGAAACGACAGAACCTCGGCGCCAGCGCGGGAAAGCCGCGCACCGCCTCCAGCGTGCCCCGGCCGAGTGCGGGAGTTTCAGTTGCTGGCGCGGCCGGCGATGCCCTTGACGCCCTTGCCGAGCTTGCGCGCAGGTTCCTTGGGCCGCAGGGCGCGGACCGCGGCGCCCGCCCGCCACATTTCGGAATCCCGCATGGCGTTCAGCTCTTTTTGGAGCTGTTCCTGGTAATCGGGTCGGCCGCAGGCCTGCAAGACGCGGCGCGCCTCTTTGCCGGTGCGCACTCGCTCGTAAAGCTCCTTGAACACCGGCAACACGGCCTTTTTGAAACGCGGTTTCCAGTCCAGCGCCCCTCGCTGAGCGGTGGCGGAGCAGTTGGCGTACATCCAGTCCATGCCCTTCTCATCGACCAGGCGGATGAGCGACTGCGTCAACTCCTCCACGGTTTCGTTGAATGCCTCGCTGGGTGTGTGGCCATGGGCACGCAACACCTCGTACTGGGCTTCCATGATCCCGGCCAGGGCACCCATGAGCACTCCCCGCTCCCCGGTCAAATCACTGAACACCTCGTGTTCAAAGGTGGTGGGGAACAGGTAGCCCGAACCGATGCCAATCCCCAGGGCCAGGCAACGTTCCCGGGCACGGCCCGTGTAGTCCTGGGCCACCGCGAAGCTGGAGTTGATCCCGGCGCCGCTGAGGAAATTTCGCCGCACGGACGTGCCGGAACCTTTGGGAGCCACCATGATCACGTCCACGAACGGCGGCGGGACCACGCCGGTCAGCTTTTGATACACAATGGCAAAGCCGTGCGAGAAATACAGGGCATCCCCCTCCTTCAGCCGCGGCTTTACCACCGGCCAGATCTCCTTTTGCACCGCATCCGCCACCAGCAACTGAATGATTGTGCCGCGCTCGACCGCCTCCGGAATGTCAAAGAGGGTCTTGCCCGGCTTCCAACCGTCCTCCTGTGCGCGTTTCCAGCCCTTGCCGTCCGGACGGCTTCCCACAATGACGCGAAAGCCGTTGTCCTTGAGGTTCAACGCCTGGGCCGGCCCCTGGACGCCGTAGCCAATGACGGCAATCGTTTCGTCCTTGAGGATTTTGCGAGCTTTGGCCAGCGGGAACTCCTTGCGCGTGATGACCTCTTCGATCGTTCCGCCAAAATCAATCTTCGCCATACGTGGGTTCCTCGATGTCGCGATGGTTCTTGTGGGACCTCCCGGGTGCCGAACGGGATCCAGGCGCCGCGGCACCCGTCCTTCCGGGCCTTCAGTTCCGCGGCATGGCCACCCGGCCGGTCCGCGTCAGATCGAGAATGCCAAAGGCCTTCATCAACTCGATGAATTTCTCCACTTTGCTCTCGTCGCCTGTCACCTCGATGGTCAGGCTCTGGGGTTGCACGTCCACGATCTTGGCCCGGAAAATGTCCGTAATCTGCATCACCTCGGCGCGGGAAGTGGAATCCACCCGCACCTTCACCAGGACCAGCTCGCGGTCCACGAACTCGCCCTCGCGAAAGTCACGGACCTCGATCACGTCCGGCAGTTTCTGCAACTGCTTCACAATCTGTTCCAACGTGGCATCGTCCCCGCGGGTGACGATGGTCATGCGCGAGGCGGTGGCGTCCTGGGTCGGCGCCACATTGAGACTGTCAATGTTGTAACCGCGGCCACTGAACAACCCGGCCACCCGGGTCAGCACGCCAAACCGGTTTTCCACCAGCACGGAAATCGTGTGTCGCATACGCCTGGCCGGTCCTTTCTTGACCGGGCTTCCAGCTTAGTCCGGTCCGACACAGCGGGTCAAATTGTGTTTCGCAGCAGCACGTTGGTCGGGGGAACTCAGGTTTTGAACACCCCCGACAGCTCGCCAGCGTTTCGCAATCCCCGCAAGGGTGAGCTTGGGAAAACGGAATCCCTCGGGATTCACGCATCCAGGGCTCCAACGCCGAAACGCGCCCCCCGCTGTCCACTGGATCGCACGGGCCCATCCACGCCCCCCACGGCGCAGCCCGTCCGACAGCCCCGGGCCGCGGGCCGAGCACCCCGTCCCGCAAACTCGCCGTGCCCTGAAAGGGCGCCACCCGATGCCCCCATCGCAAAGGTTGGGCACGCTACATTGAACTCCGCCCCTTCAGGGCGGCGTGAATCTGGTTTGGCTGCCCACCCGGAGCGTTGCCCTGGGCTGATGAATCCTTGCTCCGCTGGGGCGGACACACGGCGCGCTGCCGAGGGGAGCCATGGATCTGGGATCGCACAGTGCGCCGTCGTGCTCGGCCCGCGCCCTGGGCTGGCGCCTGCTCGGCTGGGCAAACCTACAGCACTCCGGGGGACGCGAAACCTTTTTCGATCCTTCACGGCCTTGGAGGAAATGGATTTGCCAGGGGCTGCTTGGGAGGACTGTCGCTCGCAGCGGCGGCGCACTCAGGGCCCTCGATGCCGCGGACTCGCTGTACGGCGCATTGCCGGTTTTGCCCGGCTCCACGAGCTCGGCGGAATCTGAGTGTCCTCGGAAGGGAAAGGCCCAGGGAAAAGGGCCTTCCTTTGGGATTCCCGGGTCCGGAGTTCAATACGGAACCGCGCCCCTGTGCGTTCGGAGCCGATTCTTTGCCGCGGGCATCGACACCGGAAGCAAGCGACCCGGCCCGGTCTCGATTGGGGATTGCTCCGGAGTTGCGGGAATCGCCCTGCAGCCCTCCGACTCCGCAAGGTTTGCTTTTCCCACCAGTCGGCGCATGTTGAAAAACATGATGCGCGCCATGGTGCTGGAGCAACCCGGTCGGCCCCTGGAACTGCGGCAGGTCCCCCGCCCCCGGCCCGGTCCCACCGAGGTCGTGGTTCGGGTCCTGGCGTGCGCCGTCTGTCGCACCGATCTGCACGTGGTGGACGGCGAGTTGCCTCATCCCAAACTTCCCCTGATCCCCGGCCACGAGATCGTGGGCGAGGTGGTGGAGACCGGGGAACGCGTCACCGGGCTGCAGCCGGGCCGGCGCGTGGGCATCCCGTGGCTGGCCCGGACCTGCGGCAACTGCCCTTATTGTTGCTCGGGCCGGGAGAACCTTTGTGACGAGGCCCGATTCACCGGTTACACCGTGGATGGAGGTTACGCCGAGTACGCTTGCGCGGATGCGCGATACTGTTTCCCGCTTTCCCCGGACCTCGATCCGGTCAAATCCGCGCCGTTGCTGTGTGCAGGGCTGATCGGCTACCGCTGCCTGCGCAAAGCCGGCCCGGCTCGCAATCTCGGCCTCTACGGGTTCGGCGCCGCTGCGCATTTGGTGGCGCAGATCGCCCGGCACGAGGGACGGAGTGTCTTCGCCTTCACCCGTCCCGGCGACACCGCTGCGCAGGCACTGGCGCTCCGGCTGGGCGCCGTTTGGGCCGGCTCGTCTGACGAGTCGCCGCCCGAGCCCCTGGACGCCGCCATCGTCTTTGCCCCGGTGGGCGCACTGGTGCCGCGGGCCCTGCGGGCCCTGCGCAAGGGCGGCATTGTGGTCTGCGGCGGCATTCACATGTCCGACATCCCCTCCTTTCCCTATCGTGACCTTTGGGAAGAACGTTCCCTTTGCTCGGTGGCCAATCTGACTCGTCGCGATGGCGAAGAGTTCTTTCGGCTGGTGGCCCAGTGCCCTCTTCAGGTGGAGACCACGGTTCTTCCCCTTGCCGCGGCCAATGAAGCGCTCGACCGACTTCGCTCCGGACGCCTGGTCGGGGCCGCGGTTCTGGTGCCATGAGCTCCCCGTCCTCCTCCACAACCCCTCCGGGACAGGATCTCCAGGGGGCGGCGGATTCGGAGACGCCCGTCGCTCGCACACCCCGGCTGCGCATCCACCTCAAACCGGCCGCTGAGGAGGCCGTGCGCGCCGGACATCCGTGGGTTTTCGATCAGAGCATTCAGAAGCAGAACCGGCCCGGGGAACCCGGCGAACTGGCGGCCCTCTACGACCGGAAGAATCGCTTTCTGGCCCTGGGTTTGTTCGATCCGGATTCCCCCCTGCGCGTGCGCGTACTCCATGTGGGAAAGCCCGTGCCGGTGCAGCCGGATTGGTGGCGCCAACGGCTGCATCTGGCCCTGCAACGCAGGCAGGGCCGATTCGATTCCGACACCACGGGCCATCGATGGATCCACGGCGAAAGCGATGGTTGGCCGGGGCTGGTCCTGGACCGCTACAGCGACGTGCTGGTGCTCAAACTTTACACCGCCGCCTGGCTGCCCTGGTTGGACATGATCGTCTCGTTGATCCGCGAGGCGTTGCAGCCGCGCAGCCTGGTGCTCCGGCTCAGTCGCAACCTCCAGCCGTTGGCACACCAGCGCCGGGGATTGTCCGATGGCCAGGTCCTGTACGGTCCGCCCGTCGATCGACCCGTTCTCTTTCGCGAACACGGGCTGTGGTTCGAAGCCGACGTGTGCCGGGGCCAAAAGACCGGCTTTTTCCTCGACCAACGCGACAACCGACAACGGGTTCGCGCTCTGGCCGCCGGCCGGCACATGCTCAACCTGTTCAGCTTTTCCGGGGCCTTTTCGGTCGCCGCCGCCGCCGGTGGGGCTTGCGCGGCGACCGACCTCGACCTCAGCTCTCCGGCCCTGGAAGCTGCACGCCGACACTTCGCGCTCAACGCGTCCCATCCCGGGGTGCGTGCCTGCCATCACCAAACCATCCAGGCCGACGCCTTCGAATGGCTCCAGCAAGCGCACGGGGCGAAATTCGACCTGATCGTGGTGGACCCGCCCGCGCTGGCCCGGCAAGCGGCCGACGTGCAGAACGCGCTGCGCGCTTATCGCCAGCTCGTCCGCGCATCGATTCATCTGCTGCGCCCCGGGGGAATCCTGGTGGCGGCCTCCTGCACGGCTCATGTCAGGCCCGAGACCTTCTTTGGCCTGGTGCGAGAAGTGGCCGCGCAATCGGGTCGCCGCTGGAAGGAGCTGGGCACGACCCGGCAGCCCGACGATCATCCGGCAAGCTTTCCCGAGGCGGAGTACCTCAAGTGCATCTACCTGGAGGTGACCGGTCCGGTCCGGCGAAGGGGTCGTGCGCCGTGAGCCTGCTGCCCGGTCGGCGCTCGATGAGGACTGCCGGCAGTGTCATCTGGGTGGCACTTGCCGCAAGGCTCCTGCAGGGACACGGCGCTCAGGGCAGGATCACCCGATAGAACCGCGGTCCCTGGCTGCGCGGTTCCCGGAACCACAAGCTTTCGCCCGGCGCAACCAGGTCCGCGACGGTCCGCCATCGGGCCGGCTGCAGGCTGTCGGTGACCTGGAGCTGATACCGGACGCCGGGCAGGGTAACCCAACCGACCTCCACGGCGCCTCCGTCGCCGGGCACGCGCGCGTCCAGCAGCGGGGGCGTGAAAATCGCGTTGGGCAGTCCGGGCGAAGGCGCTGAAAAGAGCTGGCGCTGCACCGACTGTCCGTCCGGCAGCGAACCGTACGATTCGTCTGCGCCCATCCCGGGCAGCCGTACGTAATCCACCACTGCCGGCCCACCCGGTTGCTCACGCACCAGGCAAACAACCGAGGATTGTCCCAGCCGGAAGTTGGCATGCCAGTGCTCTGCAGTGGTTTCCTGGGCCTCCCCGTCGGCCCACACCACGGGGAATCCATACGCGGGGAGAACCGCGCCCGAGGGGAATGGCCAGCGGGTGAGATTCGTGAGCGAGTCCGAGAGGTACCAACCCTCCAGACTCAATGGCCAGGGCGCGGCGTGATGCAGCTCGATCCACGGCTCGCGTTCGCCCAGGTTGTCCACCGGACCCCGGGTGTTCCACACGGACACCTCGTTCAGGACGAGTGGCGGGAATGCAGGCAGAGAGCGGGCGATGGAGTTCGGACGCCCCGGCGTGCTCGGTTCGGCCACGAGCTGCAGCTCCAGTTCCATGCCCCAAACGATGTCGCTGCTGCCGGTACTGACCTGATGCACCTGCGCGGCCACCACGTTGCGGCCCCGCCGCAGCAAGGTCGAATCCAGTTCGAAGGTCTCGATCGTGGCATCGCCCACGGTACGCTCGGCCAGCGTGCCGTGAGTGACCGGCGTCTCGGGACTGAAGCCCACCCGCAGGACCTCCTGCCCGTTCAGGTAGATCACCGCCGCGTCGTCCACGATCACCCGGGCGATGAGACGCGTGCCCAGCACGGGTCCGGAGTGATGGAAGGCAGTGCGGAAGTAGAAGGTGGTCGGTCCCAACGTGAGCGGCGTGCTCTTCGGCGCCGGCAAGGCGGCATTTTCCACGTACAGCAGGCCGGCGCCGACGGGCCACGCGCTGTCGTCGTACTCGGGCCTTCGCCAGGCGTCGCCCGGATCGACGCCCGTTTGATTGTACCGCCAGGCCTGCGTGTAGGTGAACAACAGCCAGGGCTGCGCGGGCGAGGGTGGGATCGCTTCCCAGTTGGCCACGGGCCCGTTGTTCTGGGTCGGGTCGATCAACTGCAGGGAAGCACCGCCGCCGTTGGCCGCCTGCGGCCACGGGAGCGCCGCTTCGTACCGCACTTCGTTCAGAATCTGCAGCGGGCCGGACGGTGGACGGCGCACGAGTCGCAGGTGATCGCCGGCCGTGCCCAGTGTGCCCGTCCACGTGCCGGCCACCGGAAGGGCCGTGCCGTAGAACTGCTCAAACGCCGGGCGGTTTCGGACCACCACGGCGCGCTGTCCGGGGCCCAACTGCATGCCCGCGGGGAACTGGAAGACCAGGTTGCTTCCCGTCAGCAACACCTGCTCCAGCGGTTCCCAAGTGCGGGACGAATTGTTCATCACTTCGATGAATTCGGTCCCCGGCTGGGCCGGCCGGTAATGGATTTCGCTGATGACCAGGTGAGGCTGGACCTCGACCTGCAACTGCCATTGCTGGGTGGCCGTCAGCAGACCCGGTCCGTCGTCCTGAACCCGCAGCGTCAGCACCAGGTTCGTGGCGCCAAAGTCGGCCGGAACGGTCCAGGTCAACCAGCCCGACACCGGATCCAGTGCCATCCCGGGCGGGGGTGGCGAGACCAGATCGAACCAGAACTGCTGCGGCGGCAGGTCATCGTCCTCGGCGATGGCGCGCACGGCCACGGACCGGCCCTCGCCAACCTTCAACGGCGGCAGGGGGAGCAACCGCGGCGGCTGATTGACCTCGTTGACCCAAACGGCGAACGTGCGAGCCGAACTGTCCTGCGGCGGCAGGGTCTCCGTGGCACGTACAATGAAGACGTGATTGGCCGGGCCGTCGGCTTCCGTGGTGGGCCAAAGGATTCGACCCGTGATCGGATCGATGGTGGCCCCCGGCGGTGCCAGATCCAGGCTGAACCGCAAGGGACTCGGCGGTTCATCCGGGTCATACGCGGCAACCGTGAAGTCGAAGACCTGCCCCTCGTCCACCTGCAGGGCGGGAATGAACGGAATCACCGGCGGATTGGGCACGTCCACCACGCGCACGGTGAAGCTGCGCGTGGCGCTCAAGGGCGGCGTTCCATCATCTTCCACGCGCACGGTGACATGGAAGCTCTGGCCTCCCGTGGTCGGACCCGGCTCCCAGGTCAGGCGTCCCTCCGCGGTCACCGCCATGCCCTCGGGGCCTTCCGCCAGCGAAAACGTCAGCCGCTGCGGCGGCAAATCGGGGTCCAACGCCTCCAACTGCAGCACCCACAAGGTCCCCTCGTCCACCACGGCATCCGCCACCGGTGGAAGGACCGGCGCCGCGTTCACTTCCCGCACGGTGATCCGCACGGGGAGCGCGGCGGTCCGGGCCGGCGTGCCATTGTCGACGGCCAACACCGTGAACGTGTGGACGGCCGGACCATCCGCCTCGTCCGGCGTCCAGCGGAATTGCCCTGTGACGGGATCCAAACTTGCCGTCGCCGGGGCATCTCCACCCAGCTGATAGGTTATGGTTTGACCGGAGTCCGAATCTCGAGCCACCACGGTGAAGGTCAGCAGACCGCCCTCGTCGACGGTCAGCTCTGGCAGCGGATCGAACACGGGTGGACGGTTTCCTCCGGCCAGCTCATTGGGCGCACCCGGCGTGGGCCGGGTCAGCTCGTACAGGGGCAGGTCCGCACCGTCCGGGAATCGGCCCTGACTCACATCGTCCTGTTGGGGACCGAAGGTGAACCCGTCGACCAACGTGCCGTCCGGAGCAAACAAGCCGAGGGCTTCGCCGGACCTGCTCAAGCGGAAGTTCGCGTGCAACGGCCCACCCGGTTGCGTTTGACCGGTTTCCTCGTCCGCCCAAACCAACAGGAAGCCGCCGGGCGAAATGCGCGTGCCGGCGGGGATGCGATACTTTGTCGGACTTTCCAGGTCGTCCGTGAGATAGTAACCGGACAAATCCACTTCGTTGGTGCCGGCGTTGTACAACTCCAGCCAGTCGTCGTAGTCCCCGTCGGCCGGATCGGGCACGGAACGAACGTTGCTGGCCATGAATTCGTTGATCCGCACGGTGACGGGCGGCATCTCGGGATTGTTGGGCTGTCCGGGCGTCGTGTGGACGAACGGCCGGCGCTGTCGGGGCTCGCCATCGGGATAACTGCCAAAGGATCGACCCGAGGTCAGCTGCTCGTATTCCAGGTAGTCCACCACGGCCGGGGTCTGGGCCGTACCCTGACGTCGCGTCAGCGCAACCGCGCCGGATCCGGGCGTGAGACGGAAGCTGGCGTGCAGTTCGTTGGACCGGCTCTGCTGGGGTTGGCCGTCACACCAAATCAGCAGGAACCCGCGCGGTGGGACGACCGTGCCCGTCGGGAAGGTCCAGAGCGTGAGGTTCGTGTACGTGTGGGTGAGGAAGTATCCGCTCAAATCCACGGGTTCGTCTCCCGCGTTGTAGAGTTCCACCCATGGATCCCGCTCGCCCGCACCATCGGCCGGACCGTTTAGGTTTTCCGGCATGACCTCGTTGATCCAAATGGGCGGGAAGGGTGCCAGCGTCTCTGCCACGGCGTTGGCGCGGCCCGGGGTGGTTCGGTTCGGGTGATTCGTCGGGGTGGCCGCCCAGTTACCGACCCGCCAACTGCCCTGGGCGGGGTCGATGAGTTGCAAGGAGGAGCCCAGACCGGCGGCGTTGGTGGGCCACGGCAAGCGTGGCCAGTACCGCACATCGGTAACGAGCTCTTCCGTGCCGGGGGTGGCCCCCGGTCGCACCAGGGCGATCCGTTCGCCCTCATCCGCCAGCCCGCCCGGATAGACATCAAAAATCGGAACGCCGCCCCCGTACACCGCCTCGAAGGCCGTTCGATTCGCCACCAACACCCAGTAGGCCCCGGGCTGCATTACGGACCCGGCAGGGAAAGTGTAATTCAACCCTCGCAGACGATATCCGCTCAGATCGAAACTGGTCGTCGTCGAGCGGTTGAACAATTCGAGGAAACTGGAGGCAGCCTCCGCGGCGGCCGGCTGGTAATGGATCTCGTTGATGACCACGTAGTCCTCGGGTCGGGGAATGGCTCCGAGGTAATACACCGTGATGCTGGTCTGGGCCCCCGGCACCGGATTGCCCAGGCGGTCGCGCCCCACCAACTGCAGCACGTTCGTCAGCCCGGTCAACGGCACCTGGATCCGGAACGTGCGTACCCCCGTCCAGGTGACCGGATAGGGAATCCCGTTGACCTCAATGGTCGCCACGGCAATGGGCGCCGTGCCATCCAGGGTCACGGCCGGAATGCTGGACGTGAAGTTGTTGCCGCCGTTGGAGGTGATGGCGAAGGTGGGGGTGTCGGCGGCGTTCAACTGGCTCTGAATGTAACTTCGCCGGGCATTGATCCAGGAAGTGATGACCGAAGGATGCGAAAGCCCGGTGACGCCGTTCTTCAAAAGGATCGAACGCCGTGCATCGATCTGGGGTTGGAACCGTTCCGGCCGGAGGGGCCCGTTGATCGTGTCCTGGTAGGCCCGCCAGTTCATCCGCAGGAACGTGGCGTTGGCATAGGCCCGGTTCATCGTGTTGTCCTGACCTCCGCGCAGGGCGGTGGTGCTGGAATCCCCCAGGCCGAAGGTGAAATCAATGTCCCAGGGAATCAGCACCCACCTCCCTCCCGCGGGCCGGTACAGGTACATGTTTTGCCCGACGCGGTAGGTCCAGGCGTCCCAGTTGCCCATGGCAAAATCGAAGCAAAGCACGCGCATCCACTGCTCCATGTCCGCCAGGTTCAACACGCCGGAGACATAATTCGGAGAGGTGTCATTCAGGGCGGTCACCAGGTCGAAGAACTGGCGGTAATTGTTGGCATCGCCATCCCGGGTGCGCCGCTGCCAGTTCCACCGGTACCGGGCCAGCTTGTACTGGCTGTCCACGGTGACGAACCGCTCGATCGTGGCGCTGGTGGCGTTGAAATCCCGATTGTTGTCCTGGAACTCGAACCAGACGGCGATCTTGTACAGGTCGCCCGTGTTGTCGGCAGGGAACCACAGTTCCGCATAATCGTGGTTCGGTTCCTCCAGATCCTCCATGATGTCGGGGCGGAACAGGCTGCCGTTGAAATAGAGCCGGATGTAATGGGCGTGCAGGTAGGGGATGCCGAGTTGCTGGGCATACCAGGCGGCCAGTTGACTGCGGATTCCGGTGGCTTCCGAACCTCCGTTGCCCGTGGAGGCAAACACACGGCGCAAGGCCCCCAACAGGGGCTCGTCCGCCGGGGTTTGGGCGGTGATGTCGCCGCGGCCGGCATGGTAGGGACTGCCCTTGTCGCGGAAGCCGGTGTTGTAAATGACCCGGTGGTTTCCATAAACCAGCGTGCTGTCGCGCCAGGTGTTGTCGAGTCCGTTCGTCCGAGCCGAGGCGGTCGCGGAGGTAAACCACAGGTGATAGTGGGCGAAGGTGCCGAAGGGGACAGGATCGCCCCAGCGAATCAGGCATTCCTCCTGGGGCGCGCGGGCCGGGAAGGTGGAGGAGGCACCCGCCAGGTCGGTGGCGACAATCCGAAAGGCCAGGAGGGTACCGGCGCTGCGGCCGGCCAGTTGCGCCGTGTAAATGCCATCCCCGGCCACCTCGTCCCCTTGCGTGCCGTTGTCCACCATCGTCACCGCGGTCAGCGAGGAGGAAGGATCGATGCGATACCGCAGCCGCACCAGGGACACTCCGTCCGGATCCGAAACACGACAGGTCACTTTGACGATCTGGTTGGCCTCGGGCAGCGGGGGATCGTGGCGCACCTCGTAAATGGCCGGGCCGGCATTGGCCACCCGGCGGCTGTTCGGCAGACCCGGTGTGCCCAGGTTTTTGGGAACGATGAGATCCCCGGCCAGCTCCAGTCCATTGCCCCGGATGCGGAAGAGGATCTGCGGCGAGCCGGCCAGCCAACGGGCCCGGGCCCGGATCACATTCGTGGTGTTGAGCGTCAGAGCCGTGGTCAGACTGGTTCGAATCGCGTTGGGACCGGTGTCCATGTCCCCCGTGGCCCGCACATAAAGACAGTTGGCCCCGCTGACGGCCCCTGTGGACCCCACCAGCGAAGTGCTGTGATTGCCACTGAACACCCAGCCCGTACTGCCACTCTCGAAGCCCCCGTTGGCCACGACGTTGCTCTGGCCAAAGCGGAGCACTTCCACGTCGTCCACCAGGCACTCTCCATACTCTAGCAATCCGAGGTAGAGTCGATTGGCGCTGATGCTGGTGTTGGCGTGGTCGAACCGGCCGGTGATCGAGAGGCTCGTCCAGGGCGCCTTGGCCGTTTCATCGCTGTCCGCCCAGTTCGAAGGCAGCATGGGATCGGCGCGAGGGTCGATCAATTCCAGGCTCGATCCGCCGCCGTCGGAGTACAGTCCCCATCGGCCTCCATCGACATAGGCCACCTCGGCCACGGTGATCCAGATGCGGTTGCTGCTCACCTCGCCCGATTGGTTGGTGATGACAATCCAATCCGGCTTGGCCAGCGCAAGACGCTCCCCGCCATTGCTGAGTCGGCCGGAGTAATTGCCCACGGTGTTGGCGGCATTCAGTTGCGCATAGTTGCTCAACAGCCGGTCTTTGTTCCGAGCCACGACGAGGAAGCCACCGGGAGCGATCATCGTCCCGGGCGGCAGGGTGAAATCGATGCCCTGCACGAAGCGCCAGCCGCTGACGTCCACCGCCTCCGTACCGCGGTTGTGCAGTTCCACGTATTCGTCATCGTCATCCTCGCTGATCGGGTGATACATGATTTCGTTGATCACCACCGGCTCGATGCGCCGGGGCCCGTTCGCGGCACCCGGCGTGGGCCAGGCCAACCGCCGCCAGTCCGGCGAGCCATCGGGAGAACGGCCCGTGGAGACCCCGTTTTCCTGGCCGCCGAAGCGCACCGCATCCAACACCCGCGAGCCGTCCGGGCTGAGCAGATAGATCGTCTCTCCGGCCGCGTTGAGCGCAAAGCCCAGCTGATTCTGATCCCAACTCCGGTGAGATCCCGGTTCAATGAAGGTCCCATCCGGAATGCGGAACTTGTTCGTCCAGGGATCGTCCGTGAGGACCAATCCGGAAAGGTCCACCCTCTGGTTCGAGCGGTTGTACAGCTCGATGAAGTCCAGCTGCGGATCATCCGTGTGGGCCAGGAACTCGTTGATCACCACGTTTTTCTGGGGCAGGGGCACAATCGGATCCAGTTCACCGGGCGATCCGCCCCGCAGTTCGCTCGCTGCCCACGCACGGACGTCGTTCTCACCATAGCTGGGCCGGGCCAGCACCAACGAATGCCCCGCCCCGTCGGCTGCGGCCGGCCAGGGCGGCTCATCGGAATAGTCCACCGCCAGCCGAATCGCACCGGCATTGTTGAACAAGACCACGCGGCCTCCGTCATTGGGCAGGTTGCCCGTGTAGGGCCCCAGCACGTTGGTGATTCCATACACGGCCCGGATGTCATCGGGACTGGCCGCAATCACCACCGTCTCGCCGGCTTGCAACACGAACCCCTCGGGGAACCGGTACTCGATGTCGCCTCCGATACGCCAACCGGTCAGTTCCTCGAAGATCGAACGGGCGTTGTGGATTTCAATGAACTCCAGGTTGCGTCCGTCCGTCCGCGGCGCGGGATGATACATGATCTCGCTGAAGATCAGGCCCGTGGTCCGGCTGGAGGGGCCCACCGGTTCGCGCTCGAGTTTGGTCGTACCGGTGACCTGGCTCCGCGTGGGGCCGAAGTCACGAAATCTGGCCAGGGCCACCGCGTTGGTGGTGTCGCTGCACACGGCAAACCCCACGTGCAACCGATTGGAAAGGCCCGACAGGGTGGCCGTGCCCAACTGCGTCCAGGTTTGGCCGTCCAGGGAAGCAAACCCGGTCAACGTGCTGCCGCTCCGTCGCAACCGCAACCACGTGTAGGGGTAATTCACCGCAACCCCGCTGCGTGGCGAGCTGAGGACGGCCGTGCTGCCATTGGTAAGGCGGGCCTGGAAGAAACATCCCAGCTGGACCGAGCCCGCGAAGGCCGCGGCGAACCGTGCCGACGCTTCCAGCGTCTCGCGGGCCATGAGGCCCGCCCGGACAAACGGATCCGGCACCGTCAGGCCCGCCACGCGCACTTCCAGATCGAAATCGCCGGTTCGTTCCTGCCAGCCGAAGTGGAATTGATCTGATGCACCGCCAATGGTGCTCCCACTGCCGCTGACGTCCACCCCGCCCGGCACGCTCACCGTGTTGCCGGGCAAGGCAGGGTTGCCGATGTTCTGCGGGACGAACTCATAGGCCGTGAATTGCACTTGCGATCCGGGCGGCAGCGGATTGGGCGTGGCCGCCTGGTCGAAAAGGTTGCTGACCGTCAGGGTGTAGGTCTCCCCATACGCGAGCTCGGTGGTGATCAGCAGGATTTGACTGGCATCGGCACCGTACTGCGCCGCCACCACCCCACGGCCGCGGTCCAAACGGTAGTTGGCCGGGTTGGTCGCCCCGGGTGCCGCCATCGGTTCGCTGAACCAGACTCGCACCTGGGTGCGCCCTTCGTTGCGGGCGGCCAGGAGTTGGGGCGGAATGGTGTCCGGTGTGACCGTGAGCACGGCCACCGCACTGGTGACGCTGCCCTGACTGTTCGTGGCAATCACCCGGAACTGCGCCCCGTGATCGGTCAACCGAACCGGTCCGTACTCCAGCACCGGCCCGGTGGCGCCGGGCAGGTCCACGAAGTTTCGTTGCCACCGGTAGCTGACCATTTCGGGATTCACCAGTTGCACGACGAAGACAGCCCGCTGGCCTTCCATGACCGTCGTGTTGGTCGGTTGCTGCCGGATGACGGGCGGCGTCAGTGCAATGCCGTAGGGCACGAAATACCGCGCGGGGATGGGCCCTTCGTCCACCCCATCGGGGCGGAGCCAGCGCACGGCCAGGTTGTCTCCGCCGCCTCCTTCCTTCTGCAGGGCCGCGATGTAATAGTACTGGCCCGCCACCAGGCGGACCGGCGCAGACTGTTGGTTCGGCTCCTTGTCCCACTGGCGGGAATCGGTCCAGCCCGAGACCCAGGCGATCAAGCGGCGATTGGCCGGAGAGGTATCGGTGCTGAGCCACAGTTCTCCCTGATCATCGCTGGCGATCCAGAATATGTAGTCGCCGGTCACCGGGGGGGACACGTACCCGTGCATGCGCTGCCCGTAATTGTCCAGCGCATTCACCGGCGCTTCAAAAAAGTCCGTGACGTAGTTGGTGGAGGTCGGATTGTTCGGAAACGCGGGGGCGTTGGTCAGATCCGGAATCGAAGATCCCGGCAGCCCTTCCCACACCTCCCGGAGGAGTCCCTGTGCCATGCCGCTTCCCGCAAGCCCCAGCCACAACCACAGCAAGCCTTCGATTGCCACGACCCGGCACCGAAACGGTCGTCTCCTCATACGCGTTTTGTCTCTGGCGGGCACTGTCGCACCCCCTGGCTCCTGGGCCTGTCAGCGCCGGGTGGGGTCCGACTCACCCCGGCCGGCAGTGCGCAGGCTGGGAGAATCTACTCAACAACCGCGCAACCAGCCAGCCCGAATTGCCGCACCGCATGGGTTCGTGGAAGCGGCTTCCGCGTCGCCTGCCATTTAAGATTGACCGGACTGTTCGGTTTGTGCCGAGATGGTAGGACCCTAGGGGATTACCGTCTGAGATTGCAGGAAATGCCGAGACACGCCAGTCAGAGCGGAAACGGGCCGCGCCGCACGGCCGGCAGCAAATACGATGCACATCACTCGGTCCTGTCCCAGGCCTACGGGGCCCTGGCCGACCTGCGCCGGGAATTGTCAGACACCCCGGCCCTGGTGGCCGAACGCACCGAGCTGCTTTCCCAATTCGCCGCTTGTCCCGATCCGCAACGCGCCTGGTTGCTGCTGGAGGATTACTTCGAACGGCTCGGGCTGAGTCGCCGCGATTTTCCCGGCGACGACTGGTGGCCCAAACTGCTTGCGGCCCGCGACCATGCCCGGCTCGAACAGCTCGCCTTCCTCTTCCTGCGCGCCAAACGTTCCCTGCCCAAAGAACTTCAACCTCACGCCAACGCCGAACGTTTCGCCCGCGCTGAACAAGACGCCCAGGAAGCCGCCCTCGTGCAGGAACTGGAGAACTGGCTGGCCCCCCGTAAACCCGCCCTCCTCGACCAACCCCGCGCCCGGCTCCGCGTGTTGGCCATGCCGCGACCCCGCCCAAACGCCCCCGGCCGACACGAGCTCCTCATCGAGTTCGCCCTCACCCGGCCCCGCACCGGCGAACGCCTCCGCTCCCTGCAGGAGATCCTCGACCTCCACACCCGCGCCGCGCACGAAGAAGAACTCTTCGCTCCCCCGGACTGGGAATTCATCACCTGGCTGGCCCAAACCTACAAACCACGTCGGCCCCTCGAAGAACCCCTCGTCCTGTCCGACACCGACCTGCTCCACTGGCTCACCCGCTGGGGCCACAACGGCCGGCTCGAGACACCCGATGGCACACCCCTGCGCTTCCACGGAGCCGTCGCCGAACTCGAACCCCACTTGGAACCCTGCAACGGCGAACTCCATTTCACCCATCGCCTGCGGTGTCCCGACGGACGGCTCCATTCCCTCGAGGGACTCTGTTTCTTCACCCAGCAACCACCCCTGGTACTGGCCGATCACGAGTTCTATCTGTTGCGGAATGTCCCGCCCGCCGGCGTCCTGGCTCACTGGGCCACACGGCGCTCCGTCCCCGTGCGCAAGCTCAGTCACCGTCTCCTTCATCACCTGCGCAAGGCGCAGCGGGGCAACGGCACCAACTGGGACAGTCTCTTCACCACGCACGCCGCCAAACCGCAATTCGTCTTCGAGCTGCTCGAGGACTCCGTGCGCCTCCGCCTCCAGGCCCGCAGCGAACGCGACGGCAGCCTGTGGACCTGGACCGGCACGGAGTGGCGCCGGCTCAACCCGCCGGCCCCCGGAGACAAACTGGAAATCCTCGATGACCCGCGCCTGGAACCCGCCGTGCAGTGGCTCAAACAATTGGACTGGTTCTCCCCCGAGCCCGGCCTCTGGACCGGCGATCCCAACGAAAACTTTCTCAACGTCCTGGCCCGCGCCTGGCCCCAGCGTCCACCCGAGGCCGAGTACCTCGGCAACCCCGCCTTCCACCGTCTCTTCCTGCAACCGCGGAAACTTCGCCCCCGCCTGCTGGTTCGCGGCAGCGGCATCGACTGGCTGGCCGTTTCCGCCGAATGGGAAGCCGAGGGCTACCAACTCACCCAGGCCGATCTCGAACGCCTCGCCACCGCCACCACGCGCTACGTCAAACTGCCCAACGCCGGCTGGGTCGAACTCGACGTCGAGGCCGTCCAACAAGCCCACGAAACGATGGCCGATCTGGGCCTGGAAAGCCTCGCCCCCGTACCCGTGCGAATCGGGCTCGAACAAGCCGCCCACCTTGCCGACGAAGAGTTCCAGCGCTTTGCCGACACCCCGCAGGCCCGCGAACTGCGGGAACGCCTCAAGTCCTTCCAGGGCATCCCCAGCGAACCCGTCCCCGCCGGCCTCCGGGCCGAATTGCGCCCCTACCAAAAAGCCGGGTTCGACTTCCTCTGCCACCTCAGCCGACTCAAACTCGGCGGCATTCTGGCCGATGACATGGGCCTGGGGAAAACCCTCCAGACCCTGGCGTGGTTGCTCTGGCTCAAAGAACGCCACCCGCGCTCGCCCAAACCCTCCCTAGTCATCTGCCCCGCCTCCGTCCTGCACAACTGGCGGCGCGAAGCCGAACGCTTCACCCCCGACCTCAGCGTCCTAGTGCTCGAGAGCGGTGCCGAGCGGCACAACCTCCGACGTCAAATCCCCCATCACGACCTCATCGTCACCAATTACGCCCTCCTCCGCCGCGACCTGGAGGCCTTGCAAAAATTCAGCTTCCGCGCCCTCGTGCTGGACGAGGCCCAGTTCATCAAAAACCCGGGCGCGCAAGTCACCCAGTCCGTCAAACAACTCAAAGCCGACTACCGCCTGGCCCTCACCGGGACGCCCCTTGAAAACCGCCTGCTCGATCTCTGGAGCATCGTGGACTTCATCCAGCCCGGTTACCTCGGCTCCCAGGAACATTTCCTTCAAACCTACGAGCCCACCGGCAGCTCCGAGGAAGCCGCCATTGCCCAGCGCATCGCCCGACGCCGTCTCGCCGCCAAACTGCGCCCCCTGCTCCTGCGCCGCCTCAAGAAACACGTCGCCCGCGACCTGCCCGACCGTATCGAACAACGGCGCGACTGTCCCCTGGGCGACGAACAACGCAAACTCTACCTGGCCGAACTGCGGCGGAGCCGCGACCAGGTCATGCGGGCCGTCGAAACCCAGGGCCTGCACAAAAGCCATATGCACGTGCTGGCCGCCCTCACCCGCCTGCGCCAGATCTGTTGTCACCCGCGCTTGGTCGGCAGCGACGCCCCGAGCGGCAAAACGGAGACCCTCTTCGAGCTGCTCGACCCTCTCGTCGCCGAGGGCCAGAAAGTGCTCGTCTTCTCCCAGTTCGTTCAGATGCTCCAAATCCTCGAAGAGGAGTGCCGCAGCCACCAGATCCCCACATACCTCCTCACCGGCCAGACCAAGAACCGTCAGGAACTGGTCAGCACCTTCCAAAACGACTCGGAACCCGGCGTCTTCCTGCTCAGTCTCCGCGCCGCCGGCACCGGCTTGAACCTCACCAGCGCCAGCTACGTCATCCTCTACGATCCCTGGTGGAATCCCGCCGTGGAAGCCCAGGCCATCGACCGCTCCCACCGCATCGGCCAAACCCACACCGTCAACGCGTACCGCCTCATCGCCCCCGGCACCGTCGAGGAAAAAATCTGGGAGCTCCAACAACGCAAGGCCCAGACCATTGCCGACGTTTTGGGTGAACAAGGTTTCGCCCGCAGCCTCACCCAGGCCGACCTCGAATACCTCTTCGCCGAGGATTGAACGAACCGCCTCGCAAACCTGCGCCCGGCACGAAAGCCATCCGGCACTTCAGGGCCACCCTTTTCCACGGACACCCGGGCCTTCTCCTGCGAGTCTTCACATGGCGGCACAGTCACCGGACCCGCAGGCCCGTGGCCTCCCATGAGCCTTCAGGCAGGCTGGGAAAAACCGGTGCTCGCGTCGCCCCGCAGCAGGCCAGTGCAGCCCTGACGGCCCAAAGCGCAGGCAACTTGTTTCACCTGAAGGGAACGCCCCGGCACCGCAGCGCATCCACGAGGCCAAAGCAACCGAGCTGAAAACCCGGGCCGCACACCCCTGCGGGCCCGGCGACACGAGTCTTCTTCCGATCCCTCCCCGAAGGCTTGCTGGATGACGCTGCGGCGGCTTTGGCAGCCCCCGGCCCGCACGATCGCGGCACCTGCGCTACTGGATCGCTTTCAATTCCTCGGCCGTCCAGGGCTGGCTCCGGCCTGCGGTCGCCGCTTTCACCGCTTCCACCTCGGCGGCGGTGATCGCCGGAGCTTTGTTCCCCCACGCCTGCCGAATGTACGAAAGCGCGGCCGCCAGGTCCTCAGCCGACAACGCGGCGCCCATGGCCGGCATGGCCAGATTCCACACCTGGCCGTGAACCTCGATCGGGCCCACCAAACCGTGCAGAGGAATTCGAATCAAACGGCCCGGCGGCCCCACCACAAATTCCGAGCCGGCCAGCGGCGG
>JAOADM010000079.1 GCA_026417315.1 Limisphaera sp. | reverse complement strand
AGATGTGTATAAGAGACAGGCCCCATGGAGGCCCAGAGGCGTCCGTGGCTGACCGCAACGGGCAGGGGTAACGGGCTGGGCGCACCCAGGACGCACGAGGCGATCGTCGAGCCGGTCGAGGGGTCCAGCTTGTAAAGCCGGCCGTTACTGGACACGGCGAACAGGGCGCGTGTCCCGGGGTCGTAGGCCGGCGTGGAATTGATGGCACCCCCCGGTTGTACCTGCCACAGCACCGCGCCGTTGGTTTCATTCAGCCCATAGATGCCGTTCGTGCCGGCCGCGATGTACACGCGTCCCTCGGCCACGATGGGTTGGACGTTCCGGGGCAACAGCACCTTGCCCGGCACGGGGCGGCCGCTGGCGTCCGACCCGTTCCACTGCCAGGCCCAGCGCCACGGGTGCGGTGGAGCGGCGGGGACATAGCCGGTGCGTTGCGCGTCGTGGGCGTGCTGCCACCCGTGGGACTCCGGAATGGTCGCTTTGACCCTGTAGAAGGCGGCAGGGGCCTTAGCCGGAAGGGCGTCCGTCAAAACATTCAGCGGCGGTGTGGCCGGCAGGTTGGAGACGACAGGGGCGAACGATTGCGTCAGGTTCAAGGTTCGTTCAACGCCGTAGACAACGCCGGTCGTGCTGTTCCAGGTCAGGCGCACACGGTTGGTCCCCAGCCGTTCGATGGTTTGGATGCGGAAGGCCAGCGCCACGGCGGTTCCCCCGCTGAGTATCCCGATCCACACGAGGTGACTTTTCATGGTTCCCTGAGTTTTAATCGCATGAATCGCTGCCCGGCCTCCCGCAGGGGCACGCCGTCGCGTGCGGTCACGTGCCACCAGTCCCCGGCGTCTTCGCGGCCGATTTCGACCACCCCGTTGGTGGACCAATGGCCCGGGTGGAGCAATCCGGCTGCTTCCGGTTCGAAGCGCAAATCGGTGGCGGCCTTGTTTTGTCGATACACGAGGGCCAGATAGCAGGCCGGGCCGGCCGCCGTTACCGCCCCGGCCACTCGGAGCGCTTCCCCGTCCGGCGCCCGCGGGTTGCCCCCGAGCGCATATTCCCAAAGGTTCGGGACTCCATCACCATCGGGATCAGCGAAATCGGCGGCTGTACCCTGGTTTTCCGGCGTACCGAACCGATCCAGCCGCCACTGCTCGCGCGGGGTCAGGATCCGCTGGAGCTTCGCCCCGATGTCGGTCCGCAGGTTTGCCACCGGGAAGGAAACCACGCCGGCCGTGTCGGCCACCCGGGTTTCATGGCTGACGGCCAGGCCGGTGGACGTATCCACCCAGGTGAGCCGATAGGTGGCGTTGGGGGCGCCCATGGCCACGGCGATGGTCGCGGTTTGCGCCGACCACGTCCGGCCCTCCACAACGGCGCGCCAGGTGTGATTGGTGTTGTCCAACCAAAGATGGGCGCGCCCGGCCACGATGTCTTTTTGTCCCAGGACGCGGATGTGCGGATTGGAACTGACGGCGGCGGCGTCGGCGTAACGGCCGTTCGACAATGGAATGCCGGCCATGAAGCGATGCCAGTTCCCGTAAAGGCGGTGCAGATTCTTTTCGAAAATGTTGTCCGTCCACCAGTAAAGCGGGTATGTACCACCGGGCCCGCAGCGTGCCCAGAGGATCTTGTGGAGCCAGATGCCCGCGGTGTCGTTGGCGAGCAGCGGTTCCTCGTCGTCGCTGCCCGCGCCGGTGCCGTCGATGCCCATCTCTCCCCATACAACCGGCTTGCCAAAATCTGCCGCGCGGGCAGCGCGGTCGTACTCCTGAAAGAACCGGGCCGAATCGTGGGCCAGCGCCTCCCTGGGTTCGATCCAGCCGGTGGCGCGGACGTAACAATGGAAGTCGGCGTAGTGAATCGGCGAGCTGGCGGGGTGTTTCCAGGCGTTCGTGGCCAGACCGGCCCAGGTGGAGGTGCTCACCAGGTGCGGATTGCCGTCCCGGTCGGCCTGTTGTGCCGCGGCGGCGGTCAGTTCGAAGTGTTCGCCGGGACCGGGTGCCTCCTCGTTCACCAGCTCCCAGGAGTGCACCGAGCGGAAGGCGCCATAACGGGCGGAGAGATGCCGCCAATAGGCTTCATGCAACCACCGGGTGGGCGAGCCGGCCCCGCGATTGAAATGGTTGCCGTGCGGGTCCGGCAGGCCGAGCGGAGAGAGTTTGTTGAGCAGGAACTCCTGTTTTTCGCTGATGACCAGTTTGAAATACAGGCCGCGTTCCTGCGCCACGCGGAGGATGTGCTCCATCCCTGCCCCGCGGCGCGGGTCGAACGTGGTGTGCTGGTTTGCCCGGGGCGACCGCAGGAGATTGGGTCCATACGTGCCGCCGCCCAGGGATTCCTCCACGACGATCTCATCCACGAAGGCGCTTCCGCCGGTTGCATTCTCCAGAATCATCGCCAGGTTCGGCAGGAAATCACCGGTGGCGGTGAACGTGGCCGCGGAGACGTGCCAGGGCGTGTCGCCGTTCACATGCGGGACCAGGGCCGGCAGGGCAAGTGTCTGTCCCGGCTCGGGCCAGCCGACAAACTTCACGCAGACGCCGAAGGGGTATGCCGGGTTGGCCGGGCCGGTGATGTTCTCGGTGCGCCAGCGCACGCGCACGCGATACGTGCGGCCGGGAATCAACCCGGCGTGACCGCTCTGGAAGCCCTGGAACAGAATCGGATTGCGGGCGTCCAGTTTCCAGGCGGCCAGGCCCTCGCCGAACGCCGATTCCAATGACAAGCCCGTGGGCGGCACGGTTCCCTCGTAAGGCAGCGTTCGCGATGCCCAGGGTTGCCAGGCCGAACCCCAAAGGTGTCCCGCAATCCACCAGCGGAAGAAGTTTTGGTTTCCGACGCCGATGGTCTCGAACTTCTGCTCGGCATCGAACGAATACGTTTCCTCCGAGAACCCCAGCCCGTGACCGCTGCCGAGAAACGGAGTGCCATCGGCAAACTCGAAGTAACGGGGGTCTGTGGGCGAAACGCGAATCGGGCCGTGATTCAGCGGGTGGGTGGGCGGCACGACGGTGAAGCTCCGCGTGCCCGAGATCCCTGAACCGCGGGCCTCGCGTACTTCGATGCGATACTGCCACAGGCCCGTCTGCGGGGGGCAAACCGCACACACCATCGCGGCTCATTGGTCGGATACATCCACTCTGCGCCACCCTTTCTCGCGCGCGCATACGGTTGCCAGAGAAACGCCGGCCGCCGGTAGATGGTTTGCCAGTTGTCCGGGGTAAAGAGTCCGTCCACGGTTATGCCGTCCACCCACGCCAGGCCGGGCGGGGGATGGGCCTCGAACGGCAAGTGCGGATGCGTGGCAGCGGAGTTGGTGATCTGAAAGGTGATCTCCAAGGGTTCCCAGCGCTCGACGGTGTTGGTGCTTTCGGAGAGGCCGAGGACAGCCAGCGGCCCCGGCGGCACGTAGCGAATGCGTCGTTCGGCGTGGTGGGCGTGAATGCGATTCCAACCCGGCTGGAGCGTGACGGAGATGCTCCAGGCGTTCGATCCGGTCGCAAGGCCATAAAAACCGCGATCGGTGCTGACGGCGACGGTGGCCAGCCCTGTCGCGGTCCCGCTGACCAACACCACCGGGGCATTCGTGGTCAACTCGAGGGAGACCGGGTTGGTGATGAGTACGCCGGGGAGGTCGGCCCGACGGGCGGACCAGGCCAGCTGTTGCGTGACCACCAGGCCCTCGTCATCGGCCACCAAGACCCGTGCGGTGAAGTCGCCGGGCAACCCCACGCGCCGGCTCCCGTGCCATCCAAACGCCCGTGTGCCGTCGCCGAATTCCCAAACGATTTGCCTGATCGTCCCGTCGGGATCGTCGCCGCTGAGCCGGTAGGATTGGGGGGCGGGGGCGGAGACATGGACGGGATCGAGCGTGATGTTCACTGCTGGGGGCAAGTTCCCGGGCGCATCCTCGACCAGCGCGCAATCGTCGAAATGTACGACCTGCGTGCGGCCGCCTCCGCCAAAGTACCCGGCCAGGAACAACACGCGTGGCGTCGTGGCGGTGAACGATAGTGCCACCTTGAACCAGTTCGTGCCGTGCGTCTCGGCGAGCAACGCACCCGAATGCGCCAGCGACTGCCAGTTGGCGTCCACCACCTCGATGCGAAATCCGCCCCAATCGCTACCGGTCTCCGAGGCGATGCGTACCCAGGCGAAGGCCTTGTAGGGGCGGCCGCCATGAAGGTTCACCCAGCCCTGTCGCACTTCACCATTGACCAGCCGGGCCGCCCACGCGCCGCTCCGGGAGTCGTCCGGAATGACCGAGGCACCGCCGCTGACGACGGTCCAACCGGAAAAGGAACCCGTTTCGAAGCCCGGATTGTTCAGCAGATTCGCTCGTGCGCCGGAAACGATGCCGAGCACTGCCACCGCAGTCCACAGAAGGATGGTCCCTCGACCCAGCGTAACCTCAACCACGGTCCGGACGGTTCCGGGCCGCGCGAGGCATCCCCTGCGAAACAGGGCGTCCGCGCACATGCGATGCCGTTTTCGTCGATGATCCACTTGCCCCAAGTGTGTCCCAAGAACCACCCGTGTGCCACAGCCCGCTTGGGATCGTGAGCGCAGACGGTGCCCGGCAGAGGCGGGGCCGGGCCCTGGGAACGCCGGATTCATGCCCCTTGACAGGCTGCACCAAGGCGGTGCCCTGGGGCCCTTCACGCTCGAGAACCGAGGAGCAGAAGATGTGAAAACGACGTCAGCGGGATCGAGTCGATGCTGTAATTGCGCCCGGGGGGATCCCCGGCCGGCCTTCATGGCCCCGGGTCGGGACGCAAGTCCTTCGAGGCGGTCGCGCCGAGGACCCCGGGCTGATTTATTCCGAGGAACCGGCGTCCCGGCTGCGGGCCATGCGCGCGTTTGACCCGCGGCCGAGACCCGCTCCGGTTTGCGGCGGCTGGGCCTGCCCGGCGAACGGTGGGACTGCCGAGGCGGGGAGATCCGGTGCGAGTGCGGAGCGCGGCCGGCCCGTTCCATGCAGCAGCTCCCATCCCCGCCGTGGGAGCCTGCTTTGTGTCCTGGTTGCCGCATCCATTTCCACCACCGCCGGGCGAGAGCAGCCTGGCACACGATGGGTGTCGGTTCCTTGACTTCGGCGCGGGCGGACCGATAGCGTGGGCTGCGTGAAACGAGGTTGGCGGTGGATTTGGTGTGCGTTGGTCTTTTGTCTGCTGGGGCCCATGCCCGCTCCGGCCCCGCTCATTTACACGCCGGGAGAAGGATGGAGTTATGAACCCGTGGGCGCCGAGGGACGGTGGCGCCGGGCCCGGGCCAAGGATCAACTGGAGGTTGCCCAGCAGGCCTTCGAGCGCGGCGATTACGGCTTGGCCCTGAAAGCGGCGCGCCGGGTGGTGCGGCAATGGCCGCTCTCGGATTACGCCCCGGAGGCCCAGTTCCTCATCGGTCGCTGTTACGAGGCGCGGCGTCAGGACGAACGGGCTTTCAAGGAATACCAGAAGTTCATCGAGCAGTATCCGAAGGCGGACAAGTTCGAGGAGGCGCTGCAACGGCAGCATGCGATCGCGCTGCGGTTCCTGGGCGGTCAATGGTTCAAATTGTGGGGTTACATTCCGTTCTTTCCCTCGATGACCAAGACGGCGGAGATGTTCGACAAGATCGTGCGGAACGGTCCGTTCAGCCCCGTGGCGTCGGAGGCGCAACTGAACATGGGAGCGGCCTACGAGAAGGCCCGGGACTACGACCTGGCGGTCAAGGCCTACGAAGCCGCGGCGGACCGCTACTTCG
Organism: Limisphaera sp.; assembly: GCA_026417315.1. Taxonomy (GTDB): domain Bacteria; phylum Verrucomicrobiota; class Verrucomicrobiia; order Limisphaerales; family Limisphaeraceae; genus Limisphaera. The sequence continues at coordinate 9,042 of JAOADM010000079.1, read as the reverse complement.
ACCGGCCCGGTGTGGCCGCCGACGCACTGTACCGGGCCGGGATGGCGTGGTTGAAACAGGCGCGCACGGCGGAGTACGACCAGAGCGCCGCCGGCAGGGCGATCGCCACGTTTACCGATTTCCTGGCGCTCTACCCGGGGGATCCACGGGCGGCCGAGGTGCAGCAGCACATTGCCAGCCTGAAACGCGAGCAGGCCCGGGGGCATTTCGAAATTGCCCGGTTTTACGAGAAGAACCGCCATTGGGCCGCCGCGCTCATTTACTACAACGAAGTGTTGTTGTTGGATCCGACCTCTTCCTATGCGGATGAAGCGCGTCGCCGCATCGAGCAACTGAAGCCGCGGGTGCGCCCTCCGGAGGCCACGGCGCAGGCGCGTCCATGAACGGGAAGACGACGTTACCCCTGTTGGGTTTGTGCCTGGCGGCCTGGTTGGGCATGAGCTGTGCCGGATACCGCTTGGGTCCGGTGAATCCGGCCATGGCTGCGGGACGGAGCGTGTTCGTGCAACCGGTGCTGAATCAGACCATGGAACCCCGGTTGGCGGAGGCGCTCACGTCGGCGTTGCGTCGCCAGTTCCAGCGGGAGGGCACCTTCCAACTCGCCCGTGCTGGGGAGGCGGACATCGTGCTGACCAGTACGGTGCTGGAGCTGCATCGGATCGGCGTGAGCTTTCATCCGCAGGACGTGGTGCGGCCGCAGGATTTTCAAGTCACGTTGCGAGCCCACGTACGCGCGGTGCAGCGGGGCTCCGGCCATATGTTGTTGGACCGGAGCTTTGAAGGGCGCGCGTTGATGCGAATTGGACCCGATTTGACGAGCGCCGAGCGTCAGGTTCTTCCGCTGCTGGCCGATGACCTGGCGCGGCAGGTGGTGCTGGCCCTGGCGGAGGGGGAATGGTGAGTCGGATGAGGCCCGGCGCCCGGCGCGGTCATGCGCCGTTGCCGCCTCCGACCAGGCACGACGAGTTTTGCACGCTCGTGCGAGTGCGACGGATTGAAAGGGTTCGTGCGGCTCGCGGTTTTCCCCGTCGACCCCGGGGAGGAGCTCGTTGTCCCCATGGCAGGGTCCGTCTCACCCAGGTCGCGGGGTTCTCCTCCAGGGCCGCCACGTAGTGGTTCCCTGCCCTGGGCCCATGCCGGACGGCGCAAATCTGGCGCGGGCTCCGCATCTGTCCGTAAGCACGGATCGGGTCACCATGTGACCGGGCGGCGGAAGGCCCGGGACTTGCATAAACCAAGGACAAGACGAAGAACCGTCCCTCCGTGGTGATGCCGGGAAGGACTGGGTTGTCGTGCCGAAACCCGGTGGTTTGCGATGGAGATCCGGTCCGACTAGGCTGCGGCAACATGCATTTGGTTGTTGTGCACTACCATTACCGGCCCGGAGGCGTGCGCCGCGTGGTGGAGCTGGGGGCGTGCGCGGTCGTACGCCACTTGCCCGTGCGTTGGCAGTCCGTGGTTCTCGCCGGGGGTGAAGCCCCCGCAGTGGCGTGGTTGGAGCATCTGCGGGCGCAATTGGCGCCGGTGCCGGTGCAGATGTGCGTGGAGCGCGCGCTGGCTTATATGGCCGAGACGCGGGTTCCCGTCTCTCGATTGCGAGAGCGGCTGCGCCGGTTTTGGGCAGGGCTATTCAACGATCTGTCGGGGGCACCGGCGGTGGTCTGGGCTCACAACCTGGGCTTGGGGAGAAACATCCTGCTGGCGCGCGAGCTGGTTCGGGCATGCCACCGGCGCGGCATTCGGCTGGTGTCGCATCATCACGACTGGTGGTTCGAACATCGCTGGCATCGCTGGGCGGAATTGCGCCGGACGGGGGTGGGATCCTTTCGCGCCCTGGCGGAGACCGTATTGGCGGCACATCCCGAGGTGTGTCATGCGGTGATCAATCGTCGCGACGCGCGCGCGTTGCGGACGGCACTTGGTAGGCAGGTGGCCTGGCTGCCGAATCCCATGCCGCCGCCGGCTCCGGTGTCCGCGACCGAGGTGGACGCCGCTCGGCGTTGGTTGGAGCGGCAGGCGCCGACGCAGGGACGACCGGTCTGGATCGTGCCCTGCCGGTTGTTGCGTCGCAAGAACCTGGCGGAGGCCATTCTGTTGACACGCTGGCTGCGGCCGGAGGCGTGCTTGCTGACGACGGGCGGCGTGAGTTCCAGGGAGGAGACCGGTTACGCACGAAAGCTGCGGGACGCAGTCCACCGACATCGCTGGCCGGTGTGGCTGGGGGCTCTGGAAGAAGCTGGGGCCGGGGCGCCCGGGGTCTATGCCCTGATGCGAGCGGCCGAAGTGGTACTGCTGACTTCGATCTTGGAAGGATTTGGTCTGCCGTATTTGGAAGCGGCCGTGGTGGAGCGTCCTTTGATTGCCCGTGCAGTGGCACATGTGGTGCCGGACCTGCGGCTGCTGGGGTTTGAATTTCCGCAGCTTTACCGGGAGATTTGGATTCCCACGGCATCGTTCGACTGGGCGGCCGAGGCGCGGCGCCAGCGTCGGCTGTTCGAGAAGTGGCGGCGTCAGTTGCCGGCGGGACTGGGGCGAGCGAGGGGCCTCCGATTGCCCTGGGAAGACCCTCGCGCACCGAGGGTGGTCGCTTTCAGCAGCCTCACGCTGACGGGCCAGTTGGAAGTGCTCGCGCAGCCGCCGGAGCAGAGCTGGGCCGCCTGTGCCGCTTGGAATCCCCGGTTGGTCGAGTGGCGGCGACGCCTTGCGGGAGGAGGATTGCAGATTACGGCCTGGCCGGCGAAAGCGGATCGCTGGCTGGGGCCGGCGGGGTATGCCCGACGCTGGTGGCGACTGGTGCGAAGCTCCAGGGCGGGGCACTCGCCCGGAGACCCACTGCGGGCGCAGCAGGCGCTGTTGGAAAAAACCCTTGCGAGTGCTTTGCGCCATCCGCTTCTTTGGGCGCCGAGGTCATGACGGTGCGGGCCATTTTGTTCGACGTGTACGGGACAATCTTCCGGGTGGGCTTGCCTTCGGCGGATGCCGACCAGCAGTGGGTTCAGTTGTTTCGCGAAGAGCTGCAAACGGATCCGCCCATGAACCGGCTGGCCTTTGCAGCGGCGTGCAGTCGGGCCGTGGCGCGGCGACACGAATGGGCCCGCGCGCGCGGAGTGACGCATCCCGAGGTGAACTGGTCGGCCGTGGTGCTGGAGGTCCTGCCGATCCTGCGCCAGTTGCCGGGGCCGGCGCAGGACCGGTTCATTTACCGGCAGATGCAGCTGGGCCGGCACATCGAACTGTATGGGGGCGCCGCCGAGACGTTGCGAAAGCTGCGCGACGGCCCCTGGGTCCTGGGCCTGGTCTCCAATTCCCAGGCGTACACGCGGGAAGAATTGCGGATTTGGCTCGGCGGGGTCGGCCTCGGCCTGGACCTGTTTCATCCGGGACTGTGCTTCTATTCGTTCGAACACGGCTTTTCCAAGCCGGACCCCCATGTGTTCCAGTGCTTGACCACGCGATTGGAGGCGTTGGGGATTCGCCCGGAGGAAACCCTCATGGTGGGGGATCGCCTGGACAATGACATCGTTCCCGCTCGCGCTTTTGGGTGGCAGACCTGGCACCTGACGCCGCAGCCCAGCGACGGGACTCATGCGGGCAATTGGGAACAGTTGAACCGACACCTGTTCCGCGCTCGGGACAGGTGAGGCGGACGGGGATTCACAGGCCCGATCCGCGGGGCCGGGTGTGGCCCGGTGTCGCCGAATCCTTGCCGTCGCGTGCGGCCGGCGCAGCCACCGGCACTCCGGTTCGGGCGCGCAGAGCCGGCCGTGGCCACGGACTGGAGCGGCTGCGGCCGCGGCGGTTCAGGTGGCCAGTTCGCCGACCTGATAGCGGAGGAAGCGACGGACCGTGATGGAGTCGCCCAGTTCGCGGCCCACGCGGTCGATGTATTCGCGCACGCTGATCTCGGAGTTCTGTTTGACGTACCCCTGTTCGAGCAGGCAGACGGTCTGATAGAATTTCTCCAGCTTGCCCTCGACGATTCTCTGGACCACGGCCGGGGGTTTGCCCTTGACCTGTTCCGCTGCGATTTCGCGTTCCTTGGCGATGACGGTCTCGGGCAGTTGTTCGCGGGAGACGGCCATGGGCGAGGAGGCGGCAATCTGCAGCGTGATGTCGCGCACCAACTGTTTGAAGGCCTCGGTGGCCACCGTCTCGGGTCGGGTGGCCCCCACTTCCACCAGCACGCCGATCTGTGCGCCGGTGTGAATGTAGGCGGCGATCAAGCCGTGCCCCTCAACCTCCAGACGGGCGTGCCGCGCGATCTGCAGGTTCTCGCGGATTCGGCTGACGGCGTCCTGGCGCAACGGTTCAAGGTCTGCCTGGGGATCGGCCGCCAGCCGGGCGGCGACTTCCTGGGCAAAGGCACGGAACAGATCGTTGCGGGCCACGAAGTCGGTTTCGCAGTTGACCTCCACCAGCACACCGGCGCGGGCGCCGGGCAGGACATGGGCCACGATCACTCCTTCGCGGGCTTCGCGAGCGGCCTTGTGCGCGGCCGTAGCGGCGCCTTTCTTGCGCAGGATCTCGACGGCCTTTTCCATGTCGCCCCCGGCTTCCACCAGGGCTCGTTTGCAATCCATCATGCCCGCGTTGGTCATCTCGCGGAGTTTCACAACCTGGGCAGCAGTGACTTCAGCCATGGCTCAATCCTTGTGCGTGACTGTGGCTTCAACAAACCGGCGTTTCGCTCCGCCGCTCAGCTGGTGGCAGCCTGTGGCACGGACGGCGCCTCGGCAGAGCCCTGAGGGGCCGCGGGGACGGGGACCGTGGAGGCCTCCGTTGTAGCCGGGGCCGGAGTCGGCTCGGCGGTTCGGGCGGACGTTGTGGCCGTGGTTGCGGGGGATTCGGCCGTTGCGGGGCTCGCGGCCTCGCCGCCCCGGCGGGCCTGTTTGGCCTCGTACTCCGCCCGGGCCTGCATCACCGTCTGGGCAACGACACTCAGGATGAGTCGGATGGACCGGATGGCATCGTCGTTGCCGGGGATGGGGTAGTCCACCTCGTCCGGGTCGCAGTTGGTGTCCACAATGGCGGCCACGGGGATTTTCAATTTGCGGGCCTCGGCCACGGCGTTGTGTTCCCGTTTGATGTCCACCACGAAGAGGGCGCCGGGCAGGCGGTCCATCCCGCGAATTCCCTCGAAATACTTCCGCAACCGGGCGGCCTCGCGGCGCAGCCGCGCCTGTTCCTGTTTGACGTAATTGTTGATGGCGCCACTGGCCTCCATTTTTTCCAGTTCGTCCAGCCGACCCATGGAACGTCGGATGGTGACGAAATTCGTCAGCGTGCCGCCCAGCCATCGCTCGGTGACCCAGAACTGGCCGCACTCTTTGGCGGTGTCCCGAATCACCTGCTGCGCCTGCTTCTTGGTGCCCACGAAGATGATGCGGTCCCCGCGCAGGACCACTTCGCGGAGGAACTGGCAGGCCGCTTCCAGTTGGGCCAGCGATTTGCTCAGGTCGATGATGTGAATGCCGTTGCGCGCGTCGAAAATGAACGGCTTCATCTTCGGGTTCCATCGGCGCGTCTGATGACCGAAATGGACCCCCGCATCCAACAATTCCTTGATCCCAATGCTTAACACAATGTTCCTTTCCCGACAGCCCACCGATCCGCAACACGGTGGACCATCCCGCGGGGCGCGGGATTGTGACCGATGTTGTTGTGGCCCCCTGCGCCTCCGCCGGCGCAGGTTTTTTAAGACCGTTCGGACCCCGTGCGGCAATTCCGTTGCGGCGGTTTGGCCGGCACAAGGGACAGTCAATCTATCAAAGAGGTGTCCGGTGGCAACCCCGGACTTGGGCGCGCCCGCCTGTCTTCGACCCCTCTTTTGCGGGGTAAACCGGCAGGAGACGGGTGACGAATCGGTCGGCGAGGGACAAGCCCTCCGAGCTCGCCATGGCCGGCCGGCGCTCCGGCCGCGGGGTGCCCCATCCCGCAGGAGCGGCGGGCGTGGGTGGACCGAGCCTTGCGCCCGGACCTGCCTGCGGGGCATCGGCCCTTTTGTGAATCGGCCGGGCGATCGGGTCGAACGGTCTGGGGCATGCCGGGCTTCCGCGGGGGATGCCTTCAGCGTGCCGACGCGGCGACGTCAGAACAGTTCCGGAACTCCTTCTTCGAGGAAGCGGATGCTGGAGAGCAGGCCCTGTTGCCGGGCCAGTTCGCGCAACCAGCGCGGCGGTTCGTCCGGGTCTTCGAACGAGAGTTTGAAGGTGCCGTAGTGCATGGGCACCATCCACTGGGCGCGCACGTCCTTGAACACCTGCAGCGCCTCGTCCGGGCCCATGTGCACATTCCGGAACGAGTCGGGCTTGTAGGCGCCAATGGGGAGCAACGCGATGTCCGGCGGGCAATGCTGGCCAATCTCTTTGAAACCTTCGAAATAGGCGCTGTCGCCTGCGTGGAAGATGCGCCGGCCCTGGTATTCGAGGATGAAACCGCCGTACCCCCGGTGGTCGTCGCGCAGCACCCGCGCCCCCCAATGCCGGCAGGGGGTCAGGGTGACCGTCCAACCATTGTGCGAGAACCGATCCCACCATTCCAGTTCGACGATGCGTTCGAAGCCGAGGTCGTGGGCCAGATCGCCCATGCCCCAGGGCATGACGGCGATCTTGGGATGGGGAAGCTTGCGGAGGCTGGGCTTGTGGAAATGATCGAAGTGCGCGTGCGTCAACAGGACCAGGTCGATGGGCGGCAGGTCCTCGACTTTCAGGCCGGAACGCCGGATGCGCTTCAGGAAAAACAGCCAGTTGGCGAAGTTCGGGTCGATCAGCGCGTTGAGATCGGTGAACTGAATCAGGAACGAGGCGTGGCCGATCCAGGTCAACGCCACCTGTCCGTGGTGAAGTCGCGGAAAGCTCGGGCGTTTGGGCGTACCGGTGCGCGGGGTCAGGAGAGCCTTCCAGACCATTTCGCGAAAGAACGTGCGCGGATTGAAGGCCCGGGTGGGCGTCAATTCGCGCAAGCGACGGGGCAGCCGGCGTTCCCGCCGGTACACGGGTGGCTTGCTGCGCGGTCCGGGCGTCATGGCCGGTTCACCGTTCATCACTAGCCTTCGACCGAATAAAAGGCAAGGGCGCTCGTCCAATCGAGCAGAGAGCTTCAGGAAGGAGCTGCGAGGTGGACGATGAAACGGACATTGGTGCTGCTGACGGTGCTCGGATGGACGCTGGCGGGTACGCCGCGTGTGGAGGCGGGCGACCGCGAATGGGCCACGGCCGGCAAGATTCTCACCGGCGTGATTGCCGGGGCGGCTTTGGTGCATGCGTTGCAACCGCCGCCCGTGGTGGCAGCACCGGCCCCGGTGGTCTGCGCACCGGCGCCGCCGCCCGTGGTGGTGGTGCCGGCGCCCGTGGTGGTGGCCCCGCCACCGCGCGTTTGTCCGCCGCCGGTGACGGTGGTGTATCCGGCCCCGGTGGTGGTGCGTCCGGTGCCGGTGGTGGCGGTTCATGTTCATGCCCGATTTTCCCGTGGTCCACACCGACACTGCCGGTAAGGCTGTGGGAGAAGCGACGACCCGCCCGGGGCCGGACGGCCCGGGCGGGTTTTTGATTGCCCGGGGCTGCCGGGCCCTGCTAGGGAACGCGCATGACTGAGATGCCCGGTCGGTTGGAGTCGTTGTCGCGCACACCCCGGTGGCTGGGGCCGGTGTATGTGGCGCCCAGCGCCGTGGTGTTGGGGGAGGTGATCCTGGGCGAAGAGGTCAGTCTCTGGCCGCACACCGTGCTGCGGGCGGACCTGAACCGCATCGTGGTGGGGCGGGGCACCAACCTGCAGGACTGCTGCGTGTTGCATTTGTCGGAGGACCGGCCGTGCGAAGTGGGATCGCACGTCACGGTGGGACACGGGGCCATCCTCCACGCGTGTCGGGTCGAGGACGAGTGTCTCATCGGCATGCGTGCCACGGTGCTGGACGGAGCGGTGATCGGTTCGCAGTCCATCGTGGGAGCCGGGGCGGTGGTCAAGGAGGGCTTCCAGGTGCCGCCGGGCTCCTTGGGGGTGGGGGTTCCGGCCCGCGTGGTGCGCAGTCTGACTGAAACGGAGCGGGCCGGCCTGCGGGCTCGGGCCCTCGAGTACATCGAGCTCGCCCGGGCCCATGCTGCCCGGGGGTACCTGCAGCTCTGGAATCCGCCCCCGGTGCCACTTCCTTCTGTGGCCTGAGCGCGGTTTCTACGGCGGTTGTCCTCGACAAGTCCGCCGCCGTCCCTACCTTGGGCCCATGAGCAATCTGTTGATGGTGTTGCTGACGGCGCTGCTGACCTCCAATGCGCCCCCTGCGGAAATGGCGCTGCCGGCGGCGCCCGCGGCTCGCACCAATGTCGTCCGGCCCGCTCCGGACGATCCCGTGGAGCGGGAATACCAAAAACTGCTCGAACTGGATGATCAATCCCGGGAGGAAGTGGACCGGCTCATCCGGGAATTCCCGCAGAGCACCGAGCCGACCGACAAGGCGCGCGAGGTGCTGCGCCAACAGGTGGAAGAACGGCTGGGCGTCGTGCGGAAGGCCTACGAGGACTTTTTGCGACGGCATCCCAAGCACGCGCGGGCCCGCCTCGCCTACGGCAGTTTCCTCAACGATCTCAAGGACGAAGAGGGCGCAGTCCAACAGTGGGAGCAGGCGCGGCAGTTGGAACCCGAGAATCCGGCTGCCTGGAACAACCTGGCGAACTACTACGGACATCGCGGGCCGGTCACGAATGCGTTCCGGTACTATCAACGCGCCCTGGAACTCGACCCGCACGAGCCGGTGTACTACCACAACTTCGGCACCACCGTGTACCTGTTCCGCCAGGACGCCATGCAGTTCTTCGGCATCAACGAGCAACAGGTGTTCGACAAGGCCCTCGATCTGTACGCGCGTGCGCTGCAGCTCGACCCCACGAACTTTTTCCTGGCCCACGACATTGCCCAAACGTATTACAGCATTCGCCCCTTGCGCACCAACGAGGCGCTGCTGGCATGGACGTACACACTGGGCCTGGCCCGGGACGAGGTGGAACGGCAGGGCGTGCTCATTCACATCGCACGGGTCAACATCATGGCGGG
>JAOADM010000078.1 GCA_026417315.1 Limisphaera sp. | reverse complement strand
GCCTGGGGCGGCGTACCCATGGTGGTCATGAACGACGGAGAGGTCACGGCCCTGGCCGGGTCGATGCTCTTGGGGTGCACGAGCGTGTTGGGAATCGCCCTGGGGACCAGCACTGCGGGTGGCTGGGTGAACCGGGAGGGCAACCTCACTTCATGGATCAACGAGCTGGCGTTTGTCCCGGTGGATCTCCAGCCCCAGGCCCCCCGCGACGAATGGTCGGGCGACTGCGGCGTGGGCGCGCAGTACTTTTCGCAGCAGGCGGTGGGCCGATTGTTGGAGCCGGCGGGAATCGAGGTTCCGGCCGCGATGTCGTTGCCGGAAAAACTCCGGCATGTCCAGGCCCTCCTGGCAGGCGGGGACGAACGGGCACGGCGCATTTACGAAACGCTGGGAGCGTATCTGGGTTACCAGCTGGCGTATCTGGCCGAGTTTTATCCCATGGAACACGTGCTGGTGCTGGGCCGCGTGACCAGCGGGCCGGGCGGCCAGGTCATGGTGGAACATGCCCGGCAGGTCCTGCACGTCGAGTTCCCGGCCCTGGCGACGCGATTGTCCCTCCACTTACCGGAGGAACGGTTCAAACGACACGGGCAGGCCATCGCCGCGGCGAGCCTGCCGGAAATTCAGCCCCTGACGGAGATCCCATGAGCACGCCGTATCACGAATGGATTCGAGACCTGGAAGGCTGGTGGCAACGGGGCGCGCAACTGCCCTGCGGCGGATTTACCCCCTGCGCGCGGCCGCCCTTGGCACCCGACGCGCCGTGCGTACTGTACTTCGCCCCTCACCCGGACGACGAGAGCATCATCGGAGCACTGGCCCTGCGGCTCTTCCGGGAGGCGGGCGTGCGCATTGTGAACGTCGCGGTGACGTTGGGACGAAAGAAGGAACGTCGCCAGGCCCGGCTCGCGGAGTTGCGCCAGGCCTGTGCGTTCCTGGGGTACGAACTGGAGCTGAGCGCGCCGGACGGGTTCGAGGAGGTGCACGTCGGCACCCGTCAGCATGAGCCGACCCGCTGGCAGAGCATGGTGGATCGGATGGCACAACTCCTGGACCGCTACCACCCGGTGGCGGTCTTTTTCCCCCATGACCGCGACTGGAACTCCACCCATGTGGGCACCCATTACCTGATCGTGGATGCGTTGGGCCGCATGGGACCCGGCTTTGGCTGCCGCGTGTTCGAGACGGAGTTTTGGGGGGCCATGGAGGATCCGAATCTCATGGTGGAGATCGCGCCCTCCCTGTTGGCGGACCTCATCGCCGCCACCACCTTTCACGTCGGTGAGGTCCAGCGGAATCCCTATCATCTGACCCTGCCGGCCTGGATGATGGACAACGTGCGGCGCGGGGCGGAACTGGTCGGAGGGCAGGGAGCCGCAGCGCCCTCTTTTCTGTTCGCCCAATTGTTTCGGTTTCGTTTGTGGCGCGGCGGCCGGTGGGAACCTGCGCCGTGGACGGAAAAGCTGTTGCCTGCGACGGTTTCAGCCGCCAAGTTGCTCGCCTGAACCGGAACTGAGAGCAGGACAACTGCCTCGAGGCGCCTTGCGGAGCGAGCCCGGGGCGCACGGATGTTTTCGCCGGAAGATTCATGGCCCGACTCCGATGTCATTTTCTGCCGGCCGCAGAGCCGGAATCACGGCGGCTGTTGCTGATGATGCACGGCCTGGGCGACAGTCACGAGGGATACCTCTGGCTGCCCTCAGCGTTGCAACTGCCGTGGCTGCATTACGCACTGCCCGATGCTCCGGACCCCTATTACGGGGGATACTCATGGTTCGACATCTTCGGGGATCCCGTCCCCGGGGTGCGTCGCAGTTATGCGTGGTTGGCCGAGCTGCTGGACGAGTTGCAGCAGCGGGGCTGGCCCGCGGACCAAATGGTCGTGGGTGGATTTTCCCAGGGCGGGTTGATGGCCCTGGAGGTGGCGCTGCGTTATCCGCACCGATTCGCCGGAGTGATTTGCATCAGCGGCGCGGTGTGCGATCCGGAAGGACTTCTGCGCGAGCAATCGCCGGTGGCGCGTCAGCAACGGATTCTGGCCACCCATGGTCGGTACGACGATGTGCTGCCCATCGAAACCACCCGCCGTCAGATCCGCCGGCTTCAACAGGGGGGCATCCCGATCGAATGGGTGGAATTCGAAAAGGCTCACACCATTGCGGGGGAAACGGAGCTGGCGCTGCTCCGGAGGTTCATCCAGTCGTGTTGCGGGGAGGCGGGAGTCGGTGCGCCCGGCCGGACGGGCGGCGATCCTTCCACCGAACCGGCGCGTGATTGAACGTGATTCGAGCCCGAGTGCGCGGGGTTGCCGGCATGGCGCGATCGCCCGAAGGCCCCGTGGTGAGGGGCGCGGCGGCCGGTTGCATCCCCGGGGCTGGTGGCGTCGGCCAAGCCGGCCCGCGAAGGCGTGATTCGGCCTGATGCTTGGCTGCGGCGCCACCGCTCGGCAGACGATCCGCCGTGCTCGCTTCATAAAAAATCGGGCAGGTGGGAGGGGGCGCGGGATTCTGGTGAGACGGATCCACGGGTCGGGCGCTACGTGAGCCCGTGCGGTGGGTTTTCGAATTGCCCGCGGAGGCGCGTTTCTCGGAGAGCACCCCCGGCCCGTACTCAACACCTGCTCACCACGAAACCGGGATGCTCAGTTTTTTACCCAGGCGATTGCGGTAGTACACATGTCCGTGCGCGCGTCCGTACTCGTGTAGCATGCGGGTCAGTTTCACGTCATAGCAGCAGTATTCGGCGATTTCGAGCAACCGACCCTGTTTGTACCATTCGAGGGCCTGCAATCCTTCCGCGGTTTTTTCCAGTCCGAAGGTGGCCGAGACGAGAGCATCCAGGGAAAGACGATGCTGGAGTTTGTCCTGCAGACTCACCAGCAGGTCGAGGGTGGGCAACTGACGCAGATCCAGCGGCGTGTAACCGTGCAGCACTTCGTAGTCGAACCGCAGGATGTTAAACCCGACCACCAGATCGGCCCGCTGGAGGTCCCGGATCAGCTCGTCCACGTCGGCCTCGGTGTAGATGCGGTATTCGCCCCGGGCGGTGCTGTAGGTGACGCCGATGCTCATGCCCATGCGACTGATGTGGTGCCAGCCGCCGACTTCGCCCGCGGACTTTTGCGTTTCGAGGTCGAAATAGACGATGTTGCTCACGGTTGGAGGATGAAAAACCGCCGGGCGCCGTGCAGGCAAGCATGGAGCGCACCTTCTGGAGGCGCGAAGAGCGGTGCGCGGGGTTCGTCGGGAGGGCGTCATACGACCCGGACCATGGCGCGAACTTGCCAAAGGGCCGCGGTTGTGAAACCCTTGCGCGCAAGCCGCCCGGAGCGAAGGAGCGCGCCGGCGGTGCGTTGTCTATGGGCCATGTGAAATTGCACATACCGGGTCCGGTGGAGGTCAGCGAACGGACCTTCCGGGCGTTTTGCCAGCCGATGATCGGGCATCGCGGGCAGGGTTTCAAAGACCTGTACGCCCGTCTGCAGCCCAAACTGCAGCAGTTGCTGTACACCAGGCGGCCGGTCTACCTGTCCACCTCGAGCGCGTGGGGGGTGATGGAGGCGGCCATCCGGAATCTGGTGAAGCGCAAGGTGCTCACCTGCATGTGCGGGGCCTTTTCGGATAAGTGGTACGACGTGGCGCTGCGCTGCGGCAAGGAGGCCGAACCCCTGCAGGTGCCGTGGGGCTCCCCCATCCGCGCCGAGGCGGTGGATGCGAAGCTGGCCACGGGCCGGTTCGACGCCCTCACCGTGATCCACAACGAGACCAGCACCGGCGTCATGAGCCCGATCGAGGAAATCGCGGCGCTGAAACGCAAGTACCCGGACGTGATGTTCATCGTGGACACGGTCAGCTCCATGTCGGCGGTGAAGCTGCCCTTCGACGAGCTCGGCATCGATGTGATGCTGGCGGGCACGCAGAAGGCCTTTGCCCTGCCACCGGGCATGACCGTGTTTGTGTGCTCGGAGGCCGCCCTGCAGCGGGCCGCCACCGTCCCGGATCGCGGCTACTACTTTGACTTCCTGGAATTCCAGAAAAACGCCGAACAGAACATGACCCCCAGCACGCCCAGCATCGCCCACGTGTATGCACTGGACGCGAAGCTGGACGAGATCCTTGCCGAGGGGCTGGAAGCCAGGTTCGAGCGGCACCGCCGAACCAACCAGATGGTGCGTGATTGGGCTGCCCGGCACGGTTTCACCTTGTTCCCCGAGCCGGGGTTCGAGTCCCGGACCCTCACCTGCGTGAACAACGGGGCCAAGCCGGGCGGCCGCGTGGTGGATGTGCCCCGGCTGCAGCAGTTGGTGAAGGAGCGCGGATTCTTGATCGACGGGGGTTACGGCAAGATCAAGGGCAAGACCTTCCGGATCTCCAACATGGGCGACGAGACCGAGGCAACCATGGCCGAGCTTCTGGCGGCGATGGACGAGGCCATGAAGCTGCTCTGAACCGCGCCTCCTCAGCGGGCATCCAGGCAGCGGCGTACGGCTTCCAGGAGTTCATGCGGGTTGGCCGGCTTGGGCACGAACGTCTGGCCGGCGGCCAGGTTGAGTTCGCGTCCTGCCATTTCCGCGCTGTAGCCGCTGGTGAAAAGGACCCGGAGGCCGGGATTGTCGCGGCGGAGGCGCGCCGCAAGTTCGTGCCCGTTGATCCCCCCGGGCATTACGACGTCCGTCAAGAGCAGCCGAATCTCCGGGGATTGGGCCCGCCAGATTTCCATGGCTTCCGCTGCGTCGCAGGCCGCCAGGACGCGATAGCCGGCTGATTCCAGGATGGCCCGCATCAACGTGCGAACGGATTCATCGTCTTCGACCAGGAGGATGGTTTCGGTGCCGCCGGGCGGCCGGGTTCGAGTTTGTGCCTCGCCCGCCGCCGCCTCTGTGGAGTGAAGGGGCAGCCAAACCTCGAAGGTGCTTCCTTCGCCCACCACGCTGCGCACGGTCACGGTGCCGCGGTGCTGTTTGGCGACGCCGAAAACCGTGGAAAGGCCCAAACCGGTGCCTTTGCCGGGCTCTTTGGTGGTGAAGAACGGTTCGAAGATTCGCTCCAGGTGCTCGGCCGGAATGCCCACCCCGGTGTCACTGACGCGCAGCAAGGCATAGGGGCCGGGAACAAGATCGGCGGGAGCTTCGGGGTGCCCGGGCTCGAGACGCACCAGATCCGTCTCCAGGATCAGCACGCCGCCCTGGGGCATGGCATCGCGCGCGTTGACCACCAGGTTCATGACGACCTGGTCCAGCATGCCGGGGTCGGCTCGCACGATGAGGGGGCGGGGGTGGAGTCGAAGTTGGAGTTGGATGTCTTCGCCGATGATGCGTTGGACCATTTTGACGAGGCTGGTGAGCAGCTCGTTGAGATCCAACTCGCGCGTTTGCATGATTTGCTTGCGACTGAACATGAGCAGCTGGCGGGTCAGGGTGGCCGCCCGCTCGGCCGCGGACCGGATTTGGTGAAGGCCATCGCGCACGTCCGCCGGCAGGGTCTCCTCCATGCTGAGCAGCTCGGTCTGCATCAGGATGACGGCGAGAACGTTGTTGAAGTCGTGGGCGACGCCGCCCGCCAGGCGCCCGATGGCCTCGAGCTTCTGAGCCTGGCGCAGTTGTTCTTCCAGTTGGCGCAGTTCGGTCACGTCGCGGGCATTCACGACGATCCCGCCTCCAGGGGCCAGGTCGGACACGAACCGCCCCACCGCCTCCAAGTGATGCCAGGTACCGCTTTGATGCCGAATGCGAAAACTCACCGCCACCGGGAGTCCGTCCTTCCGGGTGACGGCCCGTTCCAGGGCTTCCCGGACCGCGGGCAAATCCTCCGGGTGAACAAACTGCAGCGCCGACTGGCCCACGAGCGCAACGGGATCGTAGCCCAACAGACGCGTCACGGAAGGACTGCCGTAATGGATCGTTCCCCGAGCATCCACCACGGCGATCAGATCGGTGGCATTCTCGATGAGCTTGCGGAACCGCTCTTCGCTTTGACGCAGTTGGGCCACGGCTTCCTGGCGCTGCCGCTCCCGCTCCAGATTCTCCAGCGCCAGCGCCAAATCCGCCGTCAGTTCCTGGAACAACCGCTGCATGTCGGCGTCGAAAAACCCGGGTTGATCGGCAAACAGTGCCAACACGGCAACGATGCCGCCCGCGGTGACGACGGGGAAACATCCCACCGAGCGAAGGCCGAACCGGAGCACTTCTTCCCGGCACGGGGCCATCTCCGGTGCGGTTTGCAGGTCGCTGCAGATCGCCGGTGCCAGAGTGGTCCAGGCTCGCTCCACGAAAGCGCAACATTGATTGGAACCTGAACCGAGGATGCGGCAAAGCTCGGGTGCGTCCGGGTGAGTGGCGGCCCTGGCCAGTTCCTGCCACTGACCGGTTTCAGGGACGCGCCGGCCCAGCCAGGCCAGGGCCAGGCCGCCCGTTTCCACGGCAATTCGGCAGGTGCCCTGAAAGAGGACCGCCGGATCCCGCTCGCGCACGATCAGTTGATTGATCTCGCTGAGCAGCGCATACGTGCGGGTCAGGCGGGCGATGCGTTCCTCGGCGGCTTTGCGTTCGGAGATGTCGAGAATGCTGCCCCGGATGACGGTCCGCCCGTCGAATTCCAGTCGCAGGAGCCGCACCTCGCAAGGGATGTCGCGGCCTTCGGCGTTGCGATGCACCCATTCGAACGCGGGCGTCTCGCCCGCCAGCGCGGCGGCGATGAATTGGTGGGCTTTCCGGTCGGAGGGTTGTCCGTCCGGTTGCACCGGCGGGCTCAGCTCCACCGGGCCGTGGCGCAACAGCTCCCGGGCCGGCATTCCGAACAGACGCTCCGCTGCGGGATTGGCCATCACGAATCGGCCGGCGGCCACGTCCAACAACACGATGGCCTCGGGGGCAAACTGGATGAGCCGCCGGAACTGCTCCTCACTGCGCCGGACCGACTCTTCCAGTCGTTTCAGCTCCGTGATGTCCAGGGACGTGCCCGCGATGCGGACGGCTCGGCCCGTTTCGTCTCGCAGCACCTCCACTCGTGCTTGAATCGTCCGCACGGGCCCGCGGTCCGGGTGGGTGCGGTACTCGATCAAAAACGGAGCCCGCGCCTGAGTAATCCGCTGGTGGACCGCTCGCAGGCGTGCCTGGTCGTCTGGATGCACCAGTTCCAGGAATTCCTCGAAACTCGGAGCCGGCTTGTCCGGGTCGTAGGAATGGAGCCGGGCCATCTCGGCCGACCACTCGGCACGGCCCTCGATCAAATCCAGCTCCCAACTCCCGAGCCGGGCCCGGGCCTGGGCGGCCGCCAGCCTGGCCTCGCTTTGGCGAAGCGCGTCCAAGGTCTGGTGATGTTCCATGACCAGGCTGGCCAGATGGGCCCAACGCTCCAGGGTGCGAAACTCCTCCTCGGTGGGTCCCCGGGGCTGCCGATAGTACACCGCAAAGGTCCCGAGCACCCGACCCCGGGAATCGCGAATGGGAAAGGACCAGCACGCGGCCAACTGGTGGGTGGCCGCCAGCTCTTGATAGCCGGCCCAGAGGGGGCTGGTGGCGATGTTTTCCACGATCACCGGTTCATTCCGGTGGGCTGCGGTTCCGCAGGAGCCCACGCAGGGGCCGATCTGCACGCCATCGATGGCGCTGGAGTAGGCTGCGGGCAGGGAAGGAGCGGCTGCGGTATAGAGCCTGCGCCGGTCCAGCCGCAGCACCGAACACAATGCGCCCGGGTGAAGCCTTTCGTAAGCCAGGCACAGGCGGGTCAACCATTCCTCCAGAGGGAGGGCGGCGGCATGCTGTTCCAGCAACTGCCGTTCGGCTTCGCGGTGGCGTTGCCAGCTCCGCTCCGCCGTTTGATCGCGAAACACCAGGACCACTCCGAGGACCCGGCCGGCCGCGTCGCGAATCGGGGCCCCGGCGTCGCTGATGGGGATCTCGCGGCCGTCGCGCGAGCGCAGCACGGTGTGGTTGGCCAGCCCCACGACCACGCCTTCCCGCAGGACGCGCGTTACGGGCGATTCCACCGGCTGGCCGGTCTCCTCGTGAACGATGCGAAAGACTTCCTCGATGGGTCGGCCGTGGGCTTCTTCGGCCGACCAACCGGTCAGACGCTCGGCCACCGCGTTCATGAAATCCACCCGGCCATGCGCGTCCGTGGTCAGAACGGCGTCCCCGATGCTCTGGAGGATCGTCTGGAAACGCGCCTCGGTCTCGGGGACCGTGGCCGTGGAACCAACTGGTTCCGACAAAAACCGCACCAGCCGGCTGCCGTCGGGCAGGGGCACGACGCTGAGCCACCAAACCGTCTCCGTACCGTCGGGGCGACGCAAGCGAAGCCGCGACGGCGGGGTTTGGCCGTGTGCCGGGACCGGCATTCCCGGCGACGGTTCCGGAACGGCTGGGGAGAAGTCGCAGAGGTGCTCCAACCTGCGCCCCAGCACGGCCTCTTTGTTCAGTCCCGTAAGGGCACAAAAGGCCGCGTTTGCGTCGCGCACGCGGCCTCCGGCGTCCAGAAGCACCAAGGGGTGGGGGAACAAGTCAAACCCATGCGAGTCCGCGGCGGGGCGTTCCGGCCGCTGCGGATCAGGGTCCTGAGAATGCGCAAGATCGACATTAAAAGTCATTGCATTGTCTCACCGTTCGCTCCGCGGCTGCACCAGGAGTGACGCGAGAGCATTTGTGGAGATCGGTCCGTCTACTGTTCTGTCGCGTCGGGGCAACGACGTCTTCGGGCGAATGTTCCGGAAGACGACGACGACCTCCTTCCACACAACGGCCGGCGCTTCGAAGCGTTCTCCGCTCGGCACAAACCGGTTGGGCGGGTTTGTGGGGCGCTCGGACGGGCTGAGGCGCTCGGCAGTGCACATGCCACTGGCACGCTCAATCTGACACGGGTTGGGACGCTGTCAACCGGCGCCGTGGCGACCCTCAGTTCCCCAAACGGCGCGGTGGCGCTGGGTCAGGTGCAGAACGGTTGCGGGTCGAGGGGACCGCGCCGGCCGATCCGGGTAAAATACCGGCCATCTCCAAGACCGCCGCCGGCTTCGCGTACGGGGCCCGGGGACAAGCCCGCCCCACCCGTGTTCGGGGTGCGATGGCACTCCGGAGGCCTGGAGACCTCGTTCGTCCCACTGGAAACGGGCGCCAGAGAGCCTCCTCCTCCCGAATCCCGATTGGGGAGAACGCCGCCCTGGTGCTCTGGAAAAGCGCGATCCCGGCCGGCACCCCGGGGCCGGGGAAAAACGGTGACCACGCCAAGAATGGTTGGCAGAGGCGCAAAAAAAGTGTTGGCCTGCCCCGCCCGGGTCGGCACTCTGCAGGCACGTTCTTGTTTATGCAAAGGCAACATTCTATGCGCGCGCTGACAACAGTTCTGATGCTGTTCGGGGGCGGTTTGCTTTCCGCATGGGCCAGCGAAGCGGAACTGCGGCTGCCCAGTTTGCGTGAGGTCCATTTCCCCGGCCTGGGCGATGCCAGTGGGTATGCGCTGATGTTGTTGGGCATCGGGGTCTGCGCCGTCGGGGCTCTGTTCGGGCTGGTGCAATACCTGCAGACGAAGGCCCTGCCCGTGCACGAGGCCATGCGGAATGTCTCCACGTTGATCTGGGAGACGTGCAAGAGTTACCTGATCCAGCAGGGCAAGTTCCTCGCCCTGCTGTGGGCGCTGATCGGGATTTGCATCATTTATTACTTCGGTTCGCTGCGTCACATGCCGGCCGGCAGCGTGGTGGTGATTCTGCTGTCGTCGGTCCTCGGCATTTTGGGCAGTTACGGAGTGGCCTGGTTCGGCATGCGCATCAACACACAGGCCAACAGCCGGTCGGCCTTTGCGGCGTTGCGCGGGTTGCCGTGGCCGCCGCTGGCGATTCCGATGCGCTCGGGCATGAGCGTGGGTTTGTTGCTGATCAGCGTGGAGCTCTTCTTCATGATCTGCATCCTGATCTTCCTGCCGCCGGAGCTGACCGGTCCGTGCTTTATCGGGTTCGCCATCGGCGAGTCGCTGGGTGCCTCGGCCCTGCGCATTTGCGGCGGCATCTTCACCAAGATCGCCGACATCGGGTCGGACCTGATGAAGATCGTCTTCAAGCTGCCGGAGGATGACCCGAAGAACCCCGGGGTGATTGCGGACTGCACCGGGGACAACGCGGGCGATTCGGTGGGCCCGACAGCGGACGGGTTCGAGACGTACGGGGTGACCGGGGTGGCGCTGATTTCGTTCCTGGCGTTGACCCTGGGGGCGGAGGGACTCACCGGGGCCATTTGCGCCAAGCTGATCACGTGGATCTTCGTGATGCGGATCATGATGATCGTGACCTCGCTGGTCGCCTACGGGGTCAACCAGGCCATTTTCGGCGCCAAGTACGGTACGGCCCGCGACTTCCACCCGGAAAAACCGCTCACCTGGCTGGTGTGGCTGACTTCGGGCATTTCCATGGTGCTCACGTTCGTGGTGAGTTATTTGATGCTGGGCGATTTCAAGGATGTCCACGGGCGGCCGCAGCCGGATCTGTGGTGGGTGTTGTCCATCATCATCTCCTGCGGCACGGCCGCGGGCGCCCTGATCCCCGAATTCACCAAGGTCTTCACCAGCACCAACGCCCGGCACACGCAGGAAATTGTCACCGCGTCCCGACAGGGTGGCTCGTCGCTGAACATCCTCTCCGGGTTCGTGGCCGGGAATTTCTCGGCTTTCTGGGAGGGACTGCTGATGCTGTTCCTGATGTTGATTGCAGCCGTGATGGCCGGGCACGAAGCCTTGCAAGCCATCATGCCGGAAGGGGTCGGATTTGCCGCGCCGATTTTCGCGTTCGGCCTGGTCGCCTTCGGGTTCCTCGGAATGGGCCCGGTGACCATTGCCGTGGACAGCTTTGGTCCGGTGTCGGACAACGCGCAATCGGTCTATGAATTGAGCCAGATCGAGTCGGTCCCCAACGTGGAACAGGACATCCAGAGCAAGTTCGGTTTCAAGCCCGACTTCAAGGCGGCCAAGCACAACCTGGAGAAGAACGACGGGGCCGGCAACACGTTCAAGGCCACGGCCAAGCCGGTGTTGATCGGTACGGCCGTGGTGGGGGCGACGACGATGATCTTTGGGATCATCCTTCTGCTGGACAAGGAGTTCGGCGACGTCATCAGCAAGCTGTCGCTGGTGCAGCCGGAGATCGTTCTCGGCTTCCTGATGGGCGGGGCGGTGATCTACTGGTTTACCGGCGCTTCGACCCAGGCGGTGGTCACCGGCGCCTACCGCGCCGTGGTGTACATCAAGGAGAACCTCGACCTCACGGCCAAGGCCGCCTCCATCGAGGACAGCAAGGAAGTGGTCCGGATCTGCACCGTGTACGCGCAAAAGGGCATGATCAACATTTTCGTGGCCATTTTCTGCCTGTCCCTCGCACTGGCCTTCTTCAACGCCTACTTCTTCATCGGATACCTGATCTCGATCGCGTTCTTCGGGCTGTTCCAGGCGATCTTCATGGCCAATGCGGGTGGGGCGTGGGACAACGCCAAGAAGATCGTGGAAGTGGACCTGCGGCAGAAGGGCACGGATCTGCATGCCGCGACCGTCGTGGGTGACACGGTGGGAGATCCGTTCAAGGACACCAGCTCCGTCTCGATGAACCCCATCATCAAGTTCACCACGCTGTTCGGGCTGTTGGCGGTGGAAATTGCGGTGGCCATGCAGAAACAGGGTCAGACCGGCCTCAAGACCGGCATTGCGGTGGTTCTGCTCCTGATCGCGCTCACCTTCGTGTACCGGTCGTTCTACGGCATGCGCATCCCGGAGGAGAAGTAGGCAGAGCCTTCAGGTTCCGGCTGCCCGAGTCTTGAACCCGGCCGGGTCGAAGGGCCCGGCCGGTCGCTTTTTCGGATGACTCTTGGGCGATGTAACCGGGCACGGGTTTTGGGCACTTCCGGGTGGCTCTGCGTTTCCAATCATTTCCGGTCACGGGCGCGAGCTTCCTTCAAGGGCCCAGTTCGTTGGTGAGGACTTCTCAGAGGCTGATTCGGGGTGTGCAGCCGGCCTCTCCGGAGTTTGACCTCGATTCCGGGGGAGGCGTTGCTGGCTGCAACAACGGGGGAAGGGTCGGATCCCTACCTGTTGCCGTCGGGCCGATGGCCGGGAGGGAACCCCTCCCGACCCCAACCAACCAGTGCGGCGGATGCAGAAGGTTGCGGCTCCACGGTGAGGCGAACTTGTGTGCGCGTACGGGGGCCGGGCGCCGTGACTCGCGTTGCGTTCAGGGACGCGGGAGAAGTCGGCAGCCGCTCATCTCCACCACATTGCCCCGGAGACCCTTGACGCGTCCCTCCACCGTCGCCGTGTCCCCGAGGCGCAACAGCGGGCGACGCTGACCGGATGCATCCGCGACCATGAGCACCGTGCCTCCCTGGGCCACGTAGGCGCCCCGGATTCCCTGGGGCGGCTCCACGACGGCACGAACGCGGACGGCGGGTTGATCGGTCTCGAGCAACACCTGGTAATTCCGGGTCAGCCATGGCTTTTCAAAACCGACCACACGCCCGATGACTTGCAGGTTTCGGTTCTGCAGGCGGGCAGCAGCAGTGGCGGGATCGCGCAGGAAATATTCGGCCAGCAGAGGAGCGGAGATGCGGCCGTCTTCGGGAAGGGGCGGCAGGTTGGCGGCACCCGGGGGAGGCGAGGACTTCGCCGCCTCGCCGCTGGCACCTGCACCGGGGAGTAGCGCGCGCGTGGCGCCGGTTGTGGCACTCGGGCGGTCGGGGATGTCAGGGGTCAGCTTCGCCCGCAATCGCGCCAATTCCTCTTCTTTGCGCAGAAGCTCCTCATACCGTGCGCGGGGGATGGTGACCGTTTCGTCCGTGCCTGCTCGGAGTGCGGCAGCGATCAGGCAAACGGCGAGCAACACGAGCGCCGCGGGCCGGCATCCTGGATGTCTCATGGGCTCCGAATACACATAGCCGGGCCGGGGTGTCAAATCCCGCTTCCCGCGGGTCCGGAAATCCATCCAATTTCGGAGAGCCGACCTCCGGCCTGCGGGCTTTGCAAGCACCGGCTTCGTAGGCAGGTTCGGACCCATACAGCCGGGCGGAACCAGGCACCTGGAATCATGCGGGCGGTTCGACGCCTGCGAACAGATCGTTCAATCGGTTCAGCGCGGGTTCGGGTCGGGGGTTCAGCACCTGGCGCAGGTATTGAACGGCGTCTTCGGTGGTGCGCACGGAGCGGGGCAGGGTGGCCGCGGCGGCATTGGGATGACCACCGCCCTGGAGTCGTTCGGCCACCGCCAGGGCTTCGCCGTGCCGACTGCGCAGACTCACTGCCAGCGATCCGTTCCCCCGGCGCACCGCCGTCATGAGCACGGAATACCGGATGGCCGGATCGTCCAGCAGCGCGTGCACGATCAGGTTCGGATTGCCCACCACCGTCTCGACCAGCCCCACCGTGGGCGTGATTTCAATGACGTTGGAACGGCTCCAGGCCAGGCCGATGGGGTTTTCCACCTGACGTTTGACGGCCATGACCTCCAGCAGGGGATGGTTCAGGAGCCGCTCGATTTGGCCCTCGACAAGGGTGAGCAGGTTCCAGAAGCCGTAGATCTTGACCAGGTTGGCATAGTCGGTGGCGACGACGAAGTCGGGGTCGTCGTCGCGGAACAAATCGGCCACATCGCTGAGATGCACAAGGCGATCGAGTTCGGGCGATCCCAATCCCGCAGCCTGGCAGAGCTCGTAGCAAAGGCGGCCGGCGGACTTGTGGGGATCGTGGATCAGCACGGCGTTTCTGGGCGGTGTGTCGAATGCGTGGTGATCGATGATGACCCAGTTGGGCCGGTCCATGCGCGGGTCCAGGGCCAGGTCGGCCACCCAGGCCGACGGTTCGTGCAGGGGACGTTGGCGCAGACCGTGATAGTTCCAGGCTTCCAGACGGGGGCGAACGCCGAACTCCGCTTCGGCCAGGCGCTGCAGAAGCACACCCGAGATCAAACCATCCAGGTCGCTCTCATGGGTGAGAATCACATCGGGCTTGGGCAAAGGCGCCATGGCGGCAACGTAGAGTAGAGGAGACCGAATGGCCAGCCCGGAGTGGCGTCGGCGACAGCGGCCGTTGACAGGCTCGAGCCGGCGTGGGACTTGGGGATGGCCGACACAAGATTGCGCAAGGCTCGCCTGGTGAATTCACGCCGGGCACTTCGGGGGCATTTTGGGTCTCCGGAGTCCCGGGTCCGCGTTAGCAAAAGGTCACGGCGCCGAGGCACGCCGGACACTGAGACGGAAGTAACGCGGGCCGGGAACGGAATCCCAAGAGTTGGTCCATGAAGCCACGGACTCGGTCAAATCCACCGCTCCGGGAACCGGGGTAAACTCTTCCGAGGGGTCCGCTGCTTCCCAAAGCGTGTACAACCGTCCCGGCTGCGGATGCCAGCGAAGGATCACTGACGTGCCGGGCTGCAGGGGGACAATGTCCAACTGGAATCGGCGCTCCGGATCCAAGGGGTTCAGGCCGGCAATGTAGGACTGCCAAAGCGGAAGTCCGTTGGCACCCACCGAGTCCACGGCGGCTTCGAAATCGTTCGTGTAGCCGTAGCTGGCCAGCCACCAAAGTGGGGTCGGATGGTTGGTGGTCAGCCGTTCCACGAAAACTGCCGTCAGCGAGATGTCCTGGGTCAAAACAAGGCTCAGAGGGTTCTCGGTTCGGACCACGGACCCGGTCCAGGTGACGAAGTCAAACCACGGCCCCGGCAGCGCGCGGATCTCCACCAGTGCGCCTTCAGCAAATTCGCCCTCGGCGGGCTCGACGGTTCCCCACTCGGGCGGCTGCGCGGTCACCGTCAAGCGGAATACACGATTGCTGAGGACCTCGAGAATGGCCAGCCGCGCGGCATTGCCCTGACCGGTGGTGGCGTTGAGAAAGCTGATCGTTGCCGTGTGGGTGCCGGCCGGCAACTCGGTGGCCGTGGGGGTGAGGGAGAGTTGGATCGGTTGCGCCTGTCCGGGGGCCAACGATCCCGTTTCGGGATCTGCGGTGAGCCAGTCTGCGCTGCTGCTGACGGTGAAGTGCAGGGT
>JAOADM010000077.1 GCA_026417315.1 Limisphaera sp. | reverse complement strand
GTCAATGGCGGCGCGGCCCTGGAGGACCCATTCATGCGTGGGCCCGAGCCGCAGCTCGGCCTCCTCCAGCAAACGGCGCAGCAGCCACAGATACTCCCGGTCTTCCAGCGCGTCCCGGTTGAGTTCCCAGCGAATGGAGTCGACGGGCGGCGCGAACACGGGTTGGTCCGGCAGGGTTCGCGTGGGGGGGTACACCAGGGTGCCATCGCCATTGGCCCGGCTCCAGTCCCAGGTCTGGGTCTGCTCCCAGGGATTGCGGCCCGGCCATTGGTTCACGGCATAATACAAATCGCCCTGAAAGCCGTATTTCTCATAAACCCAGAGTCGCATGCGATGGGCCATGGCCGGCTGATCGATGAACAGGTTGGGGCGAGGCGATGTGGGTTGGACCGCCACGTAACACCAGAGCTCATCTCCCCAGGCGGGGCGCTCCAAAAACAGGGCCTGCGGGGCGATGGGCAGCATGGGCACCCAGATATCCACGGTCCCATGTAAGAGGGGAACGTACTGCGCAGGCGGCTGGCGGTTCCAGGTGAGAAGTCGTCGAAGGTCGGGCGCGGCTTGTTGCAGGGCAGCCATGCCCTGAAGCAACCAGGGGTAGAGAGCTTCAGCCGGTTCATCCACCCAGTAGCAGTAGGCACGCTTCGCCCAACCCATCTCCCGGAGATGCTGCATAATACCGTCCATCAGGGCCTCAAGGCGGACCTGATACTCGGGCCCAAAGGCCGAGTGACCCTCCAACGTGTAGGGGAAGGGCGGGGACTTGTGACCGAAAAGGTTGAAAGTGGCGAATCCGAATTCATCCAGATACCGCTTCATGGCAGTGTCAAAATCCCGGAAATCCAACCGAGGGCGGCCATCGACAAAAGACCACCGGATGGGGGCATAGAGGTGGGGCGAGTACGGACTGACGCGATGGCGACGAAAGTTCTCCAGGTGAAGATCCCAGACCTGCCGTTGTTGTTCCAGCGTTTGCAATCGGTGCCACGGCGCGCCGTTGATGTGCACATCCGCATAATAGGCCGTCGGCGTGTGGGTGACCGAGGGCAGCGTGAACCCAAAAACGCGCACCCGCAGGGGAACCTGGAGCTCAAAGGAGGGCTCTCCCTGAACCAGGAGGGTGCCAAGATAGTCCCCGGCAGGCTGATGAGGCGGCACGTACACGGTAATCCAGAACGGCTGATGGGTGCCCGGTGTCAGATGCAACGGTTCGCTCAGCGGCACGAGGGGATCCGGGTAAAGCCCGGGAAACGTGTAGGGGTCACTGGATTGAACCACCGGGACGTAGTCCACCCACGTGACCGTCACATTGGTGGCGGACAGGCGGAGGGACAGGCTCGGATTCTGCGGGACCAGGTCGGAAACAAGAACGACCACGTTGCTGATGGGTTGGGTGGGGCGCAGCACGAGTTGAAATGCTTCATATTCGTTTCCTGCAGCTTCGATTTCCACCCCGTCGGCCTGGGCCACCGGCAGCGCCCGAGTTCGCCCCACTTTGTATGGACTCTCGCACCACCAGACGTCAGAGCCAACTGTCCCGGGTAGGCGATACCCGTAGGTGTCATCTTCCAAAGGTGGAATCGATTGTGCCCCGACCCCCAAGGACGCCATAAGGCACACGATGCTGGTGAGTAGCCGCAGGCCTACGGCACCGGCCCGCTGCAGGATCATCGGGATGCGAGGGGTTGAATCTTTTGTGCCCCATGGCATTGGCTTCGGAACGGGACCGGGGCAGCAGGGTGGAGCGGGGGTGGAGTTCGAGGAGGACGACATGCGAGCTGGTCGGCAGGAAACGGGCTTCATGACTGCTCCAAGCGGACGGAGACACCCTGCCCGTGGCGCGGGGCCAGGGCGCGTCCAGTGTCCCCGAGGCGCGTCAAGGGCGAGGGCCATGGGACGCAGGGCGAGGAGCGCGCGTGGGACGTTTTCATCTCGTGCAAGGCGGGCCCGCGCGCAGATCGATGTCGACTTCTGCATACGCCGTCGGCCGCATCTCGGCTCCCTGGCGGAGCGCCGAGGCGGAGTGGTGAATCCTGTCCCATCAGAGCGCACCGCTCCTTTTGGTTCGCCGGTCGAGGCATCAAGCCTGGAAGCGGGAAAGAGTGCCGGTTGCGGACGCCGCGACAACGGGGTTGTGGGCCGGGCGAGCGAACTCTACGTCGCCGGCTGCGAAGACAAGTTGGCTTCCGTTCCCCGGGATTGGCTCCCCTCCGATCGAGCTCGAGATGTCCAGCCCACCTACCTACATCCGCCGCACGCATCGTGGGTCGTGCAAGTGCCCTTTGGCCGGTTAAGTCTGATTTCATCGGTCCACCAAACCGTGCGGATTCCATGGCCGGCCGGCTTCCAGGGACGACGCAAGGTCCAGCGTGGCCGGATCCCGTCTCGCACGAACGCGGACAGACTGCACAGGAGGTCCTACCGGCTCAATCCTGAATGCCAAACGCTTTCGGCTGCGCGCGGTCCCGCGTGGGCGCTCCAGAGGCAGACGAGCAAGCCCGTCAGCGCTTGCGCCAGCAGGCGAAACAATCCCCCCAAATCCAGCTCAACCCGGGCCCGTATCGGGACTGCGGGGAAAGAAAAGGGCGGCTCCGGATCCTTTTCGACCATGGAAAGCCCGGGGATGGGGAGTGATGCCGGATGGCTGTTTCAATTGGGCCGGGACACGGGCGAAAGCCGAGGTCGCCGTCTCGGACACGGAAATCCTTTTGGTCGGAACCGTTTCTTGCACGACCGGTGTCCGAGACCCTCAACCGTCCCGTGACGGATTGAACCGGCGGAAGCCGAAAGCCCGCTCGCGGTCAAAGCCACGCCTGAAGTTCGGCCCGCAGAATCTGCCGGGCGCGGTAGAGGCGGGATTCCACCGCTTTGGCGGTGGTGCCCAAGATGGCAGCGGCCTCGGCTTGGGAAAGTTCCTCCCATTCACAAAGCACAACGGCTTCCCGCAATTCCCGGGGTAACTTCGCGACGGCCTGACGCACGGCCTCCGCGCGTTCGCGGCTTAAAACAATGTCTGACGGCGAATGTACAGGCTCCACGCAGTCCGGGCTGCGACCCGTACCGGCACAGGGATCCTCGGGCCCGGTGGGATCCGGTTCCCACGGGACCGTGGGATGTCGCCGGCGCCAGCGGATGCGATTGCGGGCCAGGTTGGTGGCGATGGTGAAGAGCCAGGGCACAAACCGGTCGCGGGACCGGAACCGATGGCGCGCCTGGTACACGCGCACGAAGGTTTCCTGGGTCAGATCGAGGGCGTCCTGGGGGTCTTCCAAGAGTCCCAAGAGCAGACGATGGACGGCTCTGCCATGTCGCTGCATCAACGCATCCAGCGCCGCATCTTCACCGGCGGCCAGACGCTGCATGTCCGCGCGGTCTTGGGCGTCGCTCTCAGGGATGGCCATGTCGGTGAGGGACGGCGGGGGCCATGGCCTGCTCGGTTTGTTCGTGCGCGGCCAGGGTGAGCCGCAGCATTTCGGCCAGGTAACGGCGCCCCTGCTCGGGGGGCATGGCCCGGCTGACTTCCGTGAAATGCTGGAGCATGCGGATCTGGCACTCGGCGCGAAGGGCGGCCACCTGGCGCACCAGCTCGGCGACCCGCGGGCTCACGTCCGACGCGCGCGCCAGCTCCGCTTCCAGTTCGGCTTTGGCGGCCGCGATTTTGGCACACCACTCGCGGCACTGGGGCAGGTAACCCTCATGTAACTGACGGATCCGGGCCAGCTCTGACTGAGTCAGGCCAAATTCACGTCGAAGCCATTCAAGGTCGTCGTGAGGGTTGCTGAAGCGCTCGGCGGACCATCGGGCCACCAGATGCGCACTGCTGAAGAAGAGGCCCACGGCCAGCAGCGCTGCGCAAAGCAGGGCCCAACCTGCGAGTCGGGGATTCATGGCCAGGAACTCAGCGGACTGACCGCGGCGAGATACCGCTGCCGCGCCAGTTCTTCGGACTGTTGCCATCCCAGAACGAGCCCCGCGGCAGCACCCAGAAGTGCGATCCCACTCAGCAGGGCCAGGGCACGCCGCGGCTCGCAAAGAAACCCCGCGGCTTCCATCAGCCATGTGGCCCAGTGACCCGCGGAGGCTGCCTCGGTTTGTTCGATGCGCCGCCAAACCGCCGCGGCAAACCCCGGCGGCAACGCGCCCTCCGGCCTGGCGGCCCGTAACAACTGTCGCAGCACGACGTCTTCCGAGTCGTTCGTTTTCATGAACTCGTGACTATGGTGGCGGCCGCAGCTGGCGGGCCCGGGAACCTTTCGCCTTTGGGTCACCTTAGAGCAGCCCTCCGGAGCCGGCAACGTCCAGCCACGACCCCTCTGTCACTTGATTCTACCCCGCTTCTCCGGAATTCCCGCAAAAGCAATCCTCGTCCTTGCCCCTCGGGCCCCAGGACCGGTCTTTCCCGCCGCTGGTGCGGATCCCGGTGATCGTGGGTCAGGGCCCGCTCCGGCCGGGCCCTGCCCAAAAAGCGCAAATGAGTCGGGGAACGCTTCGCTTGGATTGCGCTTTCCGGCAGCCGGAGATTCGGATTGGGCGTTCTGCGGCTCTTTCGGGACTTGCCAGGCAGGCCCGGGAGGTTCGGCGAGCGCAGTGATTCCGGACGTGGCGCGTGGGGGTCCGAGGAAAGTTTGCGGGGTTGGCCCGGGTTCGGGGTAATGCAGGTTGACGGGCAGCCGCCGCCGAGGGGCGAACCGGCTGCGCGTGATTCGGCAGTCAGACGCAAGACGACAAGTGCGATGAAGACGAAACCGATGCTCCTGATCACGGGATTGGCGGGGAGTTTGGTGCTGACGCAGGCCCTCGTCGGCTGTGGCTCCGGCGGATCCAGCGCCAGCGCCAAGCCCTATCCGTTGGATGTGTGCCTGGTCTCTGGAGAAAAACTGGGTGGTCACGGCGCCCCGTACGTGTTTGTGCATGAGGGCCAGGAGATCAAGCTCTGCTGCAAAAGCTGCCTGAAAGACTTCCGCGCAGAACCCGCCAAGTACCTTCAGAAACTGGCCTCCGCCGCCGGCGCGGGCGGGTCGACTCCGGCTCAGGCCCAGTGAGCCGTCGGATCTGACGCAGGAGCGTCTCCTCGAGACCGTGGTCGCTGGAGCGCCGGGGAGCCTTCTGGTCGGAGGACCGGGCGAAGCGGGCCGGGGGGATTCGTTGACCCTGCACTTCGGCGCAACGGGCCCGAGCCCCGGAGGCGGAGCCCGGGGTGTGCAACGGGGCAGGGCCGGCCGGTGCTCTTGAGGATCGCGCCGCGTGGTTCGGGCGCTACCGCGGGGCCCGGGAGTCAGGGGAGAGCCTTGTGCTGAGGGCTCCTGGGGCGGTGCCAGGGAGAGGGGGAGGTTGCAGCATGAATTCCAGGGCCGGGTGCGGCGCTGGTCAGACCAGCGCTGAGGTTGCGATTGCAGGTGGGAGCCAGACAAAAGCCGGCCGGGGGGCAATGACATCAAAATCCGAATCCGGGTGGCGACCGATTCATGGCCGGGCCGTGCCGCGTTTGGCTTGCCGCTGGCTGTGGAGCCTGTGCTGGATGTTCCCGCTGCGGGTGCCGGCCGTCGGGCTTGCCATGATCGTGGGCGTGGCCCTGGCCGGCAGCGGATGTCGTGGCGTGCCCACGCCGCCGGAGGTCCGGGCCCGGGCGGAGTTGCAGCGGGTGCGGGCGGAATGGGAAGGGGATCGGATCCACGGGCAGGCGGCGGCTCTGAGCGCCTCGGCCACGTTGCCCGATCTGGTGTTGTTTGCGGTGCGCAATCACCCCTCGGTTCGGGCGGCCTATTCGGAATGGGCTGCGGCCGTGGAGCGCATCACGCTTGCACGCTCGCTGCCCGATCCACGCCTGTCGTTCGAATCGGACATCGCGGATGTGGTGATGACCGTGATGCCGGGGTTGATGCAGGAGTTTCCCGGGCCGGGCAGGCTGCGCGCAGCGGCGGCGGTCGCCGGCGCCGAGAGCCGGGCCAAGTACTTTGCGTTCGAGCGGGCGGTGCTCCAAACGGCTTATGAGGTCCGGCGTGCGTATTACGAGGGCTGGTCTCTGGAGGAACGGGTGCGCCTCCTGCACCGCTCCCTCCAGGTGCTCGACGCGCTGGAGGCGGCCGCGCGCGCACAAAATGCGGCCGGACGCGCCCCGCTCCAGGTGGTTTACCGGGCCCAGATGGAACGCGAACGCATGGCAACCGAAATCGCAAACCTGGAGGACTTGCGCCGGGCCTGGCGGACCCAGATAAAGGGCGTGCTGGGTCTCGGGCCGAACGCACCGGACCCTCCGTTGCCCGGCCGCTTTGAGAGCACCCCGTTGGAAGTGAATGCCGAGACGCTTTTGGAAACCGCCTTTGTTCGGAATCCGCGACTCCGGCTGATGGAGGCGGAGGTGCGAATGGCCGAGGCCGACCTGGCGGTGGCCGCCAGATCGCGAGTCCCGGACTTCAGCCTGGGGTTGATGGCGGATTTGAAGGCGGTGCCGATGATGTTTCGACCCCTGGTCGGGATGACCCTGCCGGTGTGGCGGGACAAAATTGCTGCCGAAATCGCGCGTGCGCAGGCGCAGAAGGATGCCGCGCAGGCCCGCCTGAATGCCGAGCAGATCCAGCTCGCAGTAGAGCTGGCCGTCAAGAGCTTCGAATACCGCCAGTGGACGCGGAACCTGGCACTGCTGCAGGACCGCCTCATCCCAAGGGCCCGCCAAACGCTGGAAACCAGCCTCTCCGAGTTTCGGGTGGGACGAATCGATCTAATCGAGGTTCTGGAGGCCGAACGTGCCTGGCTGGAGCTGGGGCTCCAAGAGGTCGAAGCCCGAACCCGTCGCGAGATTCTCCTGGCGGAGTTGGCCTTGCTCCTTGCCGGCGTGCCTCCGGCCGGCGCGGAGTGGCTTTCCTTGTCCGCTGAGCCCCGGGGGCAATCCGCCGCAACCCGGGCTGCGGCGCCCGAATCCTTGAACGACGCTCCCGGCACGGGTGCAGCGTCGCCGCATCAGGAAACCAGGCCATGAACGAGAAAGCTTGGATGGACCGTGTTCGCCCCACCCGGGGATTCCCGTTGGTTGTTCTGCTGTTGGGATTGCTGGCGTGGGCCGGCTTGGGTTGTCAACGCGCGGCCGGTCCGGCCGGACAACGCTACCACTGCCCCATGCACCCCACGTACATCACCGATCGGCCCGGCGACTGCCCGATCTGCGGGATGCGGTTGGTTCCGATCAAGGACGTGGCCACGACGGGCCCCGCCCGCCCGGAGACCTCCGGACACCAACCCTCCGAATCTCTGGCCCACATTCAGCCGGGCCAGTTTTACTGTCCGATGCATCCCGAGGTGGTGCAGGACGGATCGGGCCGTTGCCCGAAGTGTGGAATGCAGCTGGTGGAAAAGAAGGAGGACGCCGGCAGGCCCGGCCAGCCGTCGGCGCCAGCGGATTCGGCAAAGACTGTTCCCGGGCGCACGATGATCCATCTTTCTCCCGAGAAACGGCAATTGATCGGACTGACCCTGGCCCCGGTGGAACGGCGTCGGTTGGTGCAAACGCTCCGCACGGCGGCTGTGGTGGAGCATGACGAGACGCGGTTTTACCGCGTGGCCCCGCGGTTTGCCGGCTGGGTGCGCAGGCTTTACGTCAACTTCACGGGCGCACCGCTGGAGCACGGACAGCCCATGCTCCGCGTGTACAGTCCGGAGCTGTATGCCGCGCAAAACGATTACCTGGTGGCCTGGAGGGCGTGGCAGCAATTGCCTCCGGATGCCCACGAGGAAGCCCGGGCAGCGGCCCGGGCTTTGTGGGAAGCCGCTCGCCTCCGGCTGGAACTGCTGGGCATGGAGGAACCGGACATCCGCGCGCTGGAGGAACGGGGCAGCGCAGCAGCAGAAATCGAGTTCCGTTCCCCCGTGTCGGGTCACGTGGTGCAGAAACGCGTGGCGGAGGGTCAGGCGTTTCAGACGGGAGAGACACTGCTGGAAGTGGCCGACCTGTCCCGGCTGTGGTTGCGGGCGTTTGTGTTCGAGATGGATCTGCCGCGCATTGCGGTGGGACAGCCGGCGGTGGTGCGCTTCCCGCAATGGCCGGATCGGACGTACTCGGCCCGGGTCAGCTTCGTGTACCCGCACATCGAACCGCGGACGCGCCGGGCCGAGTTACGCCTGGAGCTGGACAATCCCCGCCACGAAATCCGGCCCGACATGTGGGCGGACGTGGAATTGGTATTGGATGCCGGGGAGCGACTGGCGGTGCCGGCGAGTGCGCTGATCGACACCGGGCTGCGGAGGGTGGCATTCGTGGATCGCGGAGACGGACATTTGGAGCCGCGGGAGGTACGGGTGGGCTGGCGTACAGACGATTTCTGTGAAGTGCTGTCCGGTTTGGCAGAGGGCGAGCAGGTCGTGACTCGGGCGCTGTTCCTCGTGGATGCCGAAAGCCAGCTGAAGGCTGCGATGGCCGCCATGGCCGCACATGCGCACTGAGGCGGGAGCGCGGGATATGAATGCTTCGAGACCGGGTTCCTCCGGACCGGCGGTACAGGGCAGCCTGATCGAACGGCTGATCGAGTGGAGCGCACGCAACCGGTTTTTGGTCCTGATGATGACCGGGGCGCTGGTCTTGTGGGGGCTCCACGCCATGCGTCACACGCCGCTGGACGCGATTCCCGACCTCTCCGACGTCCAGGTCATCGTCTTCACCGAATGGCCGGGGCGCAGCCCGAATCTGGTGGAGGACCAGATTACCTACCCCATCGTGAGCCGACTGCTGGCGGCCCCGCAGGTCAAGGTGGTGCGCGGATACTCGTTCTTCGGGTACTCGTTCGTGTACGTCATCTTCGAGGAGGGCACCGACATTTATTGGGCCCGCTCCCGGGTCCTGGAGTATCTCCAGGGTCTGAGTGGTGGCCTGCCTCCGGGAGTGACGCCGACCCTGGGTCCGGATGCCACCGGCGTGGGGTGGGGATTTCAATACGCCCTGGTGGACCGGAGCGGCCGGCATGACCTGGCCGATCTTCGTACCTTCCAGGACTGGTACCTGCGCTACTGGCTCGAAAGCGTGGAAGGGGTGGCGGAGGTGGCCACCTTCGGCGGCTTTCAGAAGCAGTACCAGGTGGAGCTGGATCCCAACCGCCTGCTCGCCTACAACGTCACGGTTCCCCAAATCCTCGCCGCCATCCGAGCGGCCAACAACGAGGTGGGGGGACGGGAGCTGGAGAGGTTCGGGACCTCCTACATCGTCCGCGGACGCGGCTATATCGCGTCGCTGCAGGATCTGCGCGAAGTGGTGGTGGGCGCCGACGGCCGCGGCACGCCGCTGCGATTGCGCGATGTGGCCAGGAACATCTCCCTGGGCCCCGAAATGCGTCGCGGCGCCGGCGATTTGAATGGGGAGGGCGAGGTGGTCGGCGGAATCGTCGTGGTCCGGTTCGGCCAAAACGTCCTGCAGGTCATCGAGCGGATCAAGGCCCGACTGGAGGAAATCAAACCTTCGTTGCCCCCCGGGGTGGAGGTGGTGATCACCTACGACCGTTCGGATTTGATCCGACGGGCCATTCAGACCCTGAGGCGGACCCTGATCGAGGAATCGATTCTCGTTGCGATCATCGTGATCGTTTTCCTGCTCGATTTCGGCGGAGCGGTTCGGGCCATCGTCACGTTACCCATCGCGGTATGCCTGGCGTTCATCCCCATGTATTACCTGGGCCTGACGGCCAACATCATGTCCCTGGCGGGCATCGCCATTTCCATCGGGGCCATCTGCGACGAGGCGGTGGTCATGGTCGAAAACGTGCACAAGCATCTGGAACATGCCCCGCCGGGGCTGTCGCGCCGCGAGCGGCAGGAGATCATCATTCGGGCCTGCCGACAGTTGGGCAAACCGCTGTTCTTTGCCCTGCTGGTGATCACCGTAAGTTTTCTGCCGGTGTTCTCGTTGGAGGCGCAGGAGGGCCGACTGTTCAAGCCCCTGGCGTTTACGAAAACGTTCACCATGGCCTGGGCGGCGTTTTTGTCGGTCACCCTGGGCCCGGCGTTGATTGTCTGGCTGACCGGCGCACGCGTCATCCCCGAACATCGGCATCCGGTCAGCCGGCTGTTGCATCGGCTGTATTACCCGTGGGTCAGCATGCTCATGCGGCGGCGGCTGCTGTCGATCGCGCTGGCCGTGCTCGCGGTGGGTTCCGCCTGGCCGATCTACAAACGCCTGGGTTCGGAGTTCATGCCGCCGCTGAACGAGGGGTCGATTCTCTACATGCCGACCACGTTGCCCACGATCTCGATTACGGAGGCGACCCGGTTGATGCAGATCCAGGACCGGATTCTTGCTCAGTTTCCCGAGGTGCTGACCGTGCACGGCAAGGTGGGCCGCTCGGAAACCGCCACGGACCCGGCGCCCCTGGAAATGTTCGAAACGGTCGTGGTGCTGCGGCCCGAGTCCGAGTGGCGCAAGGTGCCCCGGCCGCGCTGGTATTCGCAGTGGGCACCGGAATGGCTCCGCCGCATACTGCGTCCCATTTGGCCGGAGGAACGCACCCTTCGTTGGGAGGAACTGATCGACGAAATGGATCGGGCGCTGCAAATCCCCGGCCAGGTGAACGCCTGGACCATGCCGATCAAGGCGCGGATCGACATGCTCACCACGGGGATTCGGACGCCGGTGGGGATCAAGATTTTCGGGCCGGACCTGACGGTGATTCAGCGGCTGGGCGAGCAACTGGAGGTTGTGCTGCGCGGAGTCCGGGGCACGCGCAACGTCTATGCCGAGCGGACTGCCGGCGGCTACTTCCTGGACATCGTGCCACGGAGAGATCAGATCGCGCGCTTGGGCCTGAACGTCGAGGACGTGCTCATGATGGTGGAAACGGCCATCGGCGGCATGGCCGTGGACACCACGGTCGAGGGCCGAGAACGTTATTCCATCAACGTGCGCTACAGCCGTGAGCTGCGCGACGACGTGGAGAAGCTGCATCGCGTGCTCGTGCCGGTGCCCCCCGCAGGGCCGGGCGCCATGGAAACCATGGAAAGGGCCGACGCCACGGGTGCCGCCACCACCCCGGTAACACAGGTCCCGCTGGCCCAGTTGGCCGAGATCCGGCTTGTCGCTGGCCCCCCGTTGATCCGGAGCGAGGACGGAGTTTTGACCGGATGGGTCTATGTGGACGTGGCCGACCGCGACCTTGGCAGTTACGTGGCGGAAGCTCGTCGGGCCGTGGAAGAAAAGATCATCCGGGCCGGCCTTCTGCCGGCCGGTTATCGGCTCGAGTGGTCGGGCCAATACGAACACATGTTGCGGGTCCGGGAGCGGTTGAAGCTGGTCATCCCGGTGACCCTGGTCCTGATCTTCGTGTTGCTGTACCTGAACTTTCGCAGTGTGGCGGAGACTCTGATCATCCTCCTGTCCGTCCCGTTTGCCATGACCGGCAGCATCTGGATGCTCTGGCTGATGGGCTATCATTTGAGCATCGCGGTGTGGGTCGGCATCATTGCGCTGGCCGGGCTGGCGGCCCAGACCGGTACCGTCATGATCATTTACCTGGACGAAGCCTTCCACGCCTGGCAACGGGCCGGGCGCATGAAGACACAACACGATCTTTTCGAAGCCATCACCTACGGAGCGGTCCAGCGGGTGCGGCCCAAGCTGATGACCGTGGCGATGATGACCATGGGCCTTGTGCCGGCCTTGTGGGCGGAGGGCGCCGGAGCGGAGGCCATCCAACGGATTGCCGCCCCGATGGTCGGCGGCATGATCACCAGCACCATCCTCACCTTGGAGATTGTGCCGGCCATTTACAGTCTTTGGCGCGGCCGCCAGGTCGAGTGGGTCAAAGGGCCTCCGCCCCCGCGAAAGAGCTGGGACGAACTGAGCCAGCAGTTTGCCGAGTGGGAGAAACGCTGGCACGCCACTGCTTCGGCGTGAAGACGCGCACGATGTGTGCCGGCCTCCCCCGGCATCCGAGCCGGGTCCGACAGGCAGCGATTCCAAAGTCGCGCCCCCCGCAGCTCCACGGCCCGGCGGAAAGCCCTGGGAGGTCTTGCGCCTATACGAGTGTGCAAGTATGCCCGGCGAGAACTTGCGGCTGTATGAAGGGCAGCGCAGAGACGGCACCGACTTCGACAAGGTCAGGGTCACCGGGCGGCGCTTCCGGAAAGGGGCCACTCGATGCCTTCCGTGCAAGCTTCGCCCATCGTTGATGAACTCCCGGTTCCCCCAAAGCGACCAGTCCGCGGGGAAGGCAACAGCTGACCAGAGCCACCCCGATTCACGCCCGCCTCCCGGGGTGCCCACCTTGCCCGGGGTCGTGCCGCAGCACGACGCGGCGGTTTTTTTTTCTGACTGCCGAGGCGGCAGGGTTTGGGATGGGCGATGGCGACCCCCGGCGGGGAGAATCCCAGCTTGCTGGCACTCGTGTGCCCGTCGGATGGGGTCCTACGTTGGGAAGTGGGCCGGTTAATGGTGTAGGCCGCCCGAGGTCCCCCGGACACTGAAGGGTGTTTTTCTTCGCAAAAGCGGCCTTTCAAAGCAGCGGCTTGCGCTGACATTTTTCGGCAGTGGCGGTAGTTCGAGCCCCTGCGGATGGCTTCCGCTGCCCGGCTACCCCACTGACCCGGGCTGGGCGAACGGCGGTGGCGTCGCCCCGCTGCACATGTTCGGCCTCAAAGGCCGGCGACTACGGCTCTTGCAGCGGTCCCGACGCTGCCCGGCGGCCGGTTTAGGGGTTGGCCGGGAGGACCAAGCCATGGTCGGGGTGCACATTTGACAGCAGGGAAGTCAGGCGATTAGTCTCTTGTGTCCTCGAAACGAACGGGGGAATCGAAGACGTCACGCTTGTGGCTGAAAAAGACGATTATTTGATCGATTTGCTGGTGGACCTCGGGTTTGTCACCAGCGACCAGGTCGAGCAGGCCCGCAAGGAGGCGCAGGCCGCCGGGGTGGGGGTGGTCGATTACATGGTGGCCAACGGCATCCTTCGGCCGGCTGATGTGACCCAGGCCAAGGCGGCGCACTTCGGAGCCGAGGTCGTTCACCTGGCCGGCATGCAAATCGACGACCAGGTGATTGCCGCCGTCCCCCGCCATATCGCCAAGAAATACCGCGTGGTCCCGGTCTACCTTCACGACAACACGCTCACGGTGGCGATGTCGGATCCCTCGGACCTGGCGACGATCGATTCCCTGACCCACCTGTTGAACAAGGAGATCGTGGTCATGGTGGCCTCGGAGCCGGAAATCGAGGCCGCCTTGTCCAAGTACTATGGCGGCCAGCGCAGCGTCGCGGACGACGAGCGGTTCAAGGGCGTCATCGAGGAGCTGACCCGGGAGCATGTGGAGGCCACCCCGACCCTGACGGAGGACGATGGCACGGCGGTGGACGCGGACGCGCCGCTGATTCGGCTGGTCAACTCCATCATCACCGACGCCGTGAAAATGCGCGCGTCGGACATTCACCTGGAGCCTCTGGAAAAGCGGTTCCGCGTCCGCTACCGCATCGACGGCATTCTGCACGAGGTCAAGGGTCCCCCGAAGCGGCTGCAGGCGGCCATCATCAGCCGGATCAAAATCATGTCCAACATGTCCATCTCGGAGCACCGGATCCCCCAGGACGGCCGCATCCAGACCAAGGTGGGCAACAAGGTGTTGGACTTGCGTGTTTCCTGCATCCCCACGACGCACGGCGAGAGCATCGTCATGCGTATTTTGGACAAGGAGGGGCTGCGGTTGGGCCTGCCCGAGCTGGGCTTCTTTACCGACGACCAGCAGACGTTCGAGCGTTTGATCACGTTGCCCGACGGCATCCTGCTGGTGACGGGGCCGACCGGTTCGGGCAAGACCACCACGCTTTATGCGGTCCTGCACTTCATCAACCGGCCCGACCGCAAGATCATCACCGTGGAAGACCCCGTGGAGTACATCCTGGCCGGGATCAACCAGGTGCAGGTCAACGAGGCGGTCGGGTTGACCTTTGCCACCGCCCTGCGCTCGATTCTCCGTCAGGCCCCCAACGTCATCATGGTGGGGGAAATCCGTGACCTGGAGACCGCCACCATCGCCATCAACGCCTCGCTGACCGGTCACCTGGTTTTCTCCACGCTGCACACCAATGACGCCCCCAGTGCCGTGACCCGGTTGATCGACATCGGAGTCAAACCCTTCCTGGTGGCCTCTTCCACCCGGGCGATCATGGCCCAGCGGCTGGTGCGAAAAGTTTGCAAGAAATGCGCCGAGCCGCGGCAGCCGACCGAGGCGGAGATCCGGCAGTTGAATCTGGACCCGGAACAGCTGGCCACCGCCAAGTGCATGGCCGGCCGGGGCTGTCCCGAATGTTCCAATACCGGGTACCGGGGTCGCATGGGGATTTTCGAGATTTTCGTCGTGGACGACGAGGCGCGGAAGCTGATTTACGAGAAGGTGCCGGCCTCGGTCTTGCGCAATCGGGCCCGGGAGATGGGCATGCGCACGTTGCGCGAGGACGGCGTCCGCAAAGTGCTGGCCGGCCTGACGACGCCGGAGGAGGTGATCCGCGCCACGGTGGGCGATGAAGCCTGAGGCTGGCCGGTCCGGGTGGGAGGAGCCCGCCCGGCTCGGCGCCCGCGCCGGTCCGTAACCAGGGAGAGACGAAGCAAGCCATGTCCTACTCGATGTCTGATCTGCTGCAGTTGGTCGTGTCCGAGGGCGCGTCCGACCTGCACATTCGCGTGGGGACCCCGCCGGTGATCCGGGTCCACGGCATCCTGCACCGGGTGGAGGGCCCCGCGTTGAAACCCGAAGACACCGAGGAGTTGATGCGCAGCATCACCTCGGAGGAACACATCCAGCATGTGCGCGAACGCGGCGGTGCCGACTTCGGCTTTGCTTTCGGCGATCTGGCCCGGTTCCGCGTCAGCGTGTTCAAAGAAAAGGGGAACTTCGGCCTGGTGCTCCGCCAGATCCCCAACAAGCTCCTGACCATGGAGGAGATTGGCATCCCACCCTCGGTCAAGGAGCTGCTGTATAAGCCCCGTGGCCTGATTCTGGTGACCGGCCCCACGGGCTCGGGGAAAACCACCACCCTGGCTTCGATGATCAACATCATCAACGAGGAGCGGGAGGAGGTCCACATCATTACCATCGAGGACCCCATCGAGTATAAGTTCGAGAACATCAGCCAGACCCAGGTAC
>JAOADM010000076.1 GCA_026417315.1 Limisphaera sp. | reverse complement strand
GGCCGGAGCGGGCCGTGCACCCGCCGCAGGAGCCGTGGCCGCCGTCGGCGCCGCCGCAGCGGCTGCCGGCGCCGCTGCCGCCGCCGGAGCGGCCGTGGCCGCCGCGGGGGGCGTCACCGCCCGGGGCGGTGCTCCCGCCGGGCCCGCCGGAGGCAACGTCGGCAGTTTGATGGTGGGCGCAGCCGTGGGTTTGGGCGGCAGAGTGATCCGCACCGTCTCCTTTTTGGGCTGGACCTTGCCGGTCTCCTTTTTCGGCGGAACTGCTCCGCCCGGCAAATTCGGGATGTTCTCGGCCATAAGCGTCAACTCGGGGCGAACCTAAGCGCGGTCTCTCCCCCTGTCAAACCCGAATCCCGTCAGCCCTCCCCGCCGGAGCGTGTCCACGCGTGCAAAGAAAGACGTGGGGATCCCGCTCGTTCGACCTACACCAGTTGTTTGCCATTCCAGCGCTCCTCCGAAGCGGGACTCTCAAGGGTGTGGGCGCCGAGGAGTCCGGGGGCCGCTGATCCGACGAAGCATCTCCGCCCCGGGGTCAGTCCGACAGCACCCGGCTCCGCCCGACCCTTCCGCTCCACCTCGTGAGTAAGGCCTGCGTGCCGTCCGAGGAGAGTCGACTCACCTGCGGCGTGTCCGGTCAGCGGCTCGCCGGGCACTTTACGGCATCCGGGTCCGCTCGAGGGGTCCAGCGGCTTTGATCATGGAACCCGCAAGATGGACTCTGCGGGCCCGGGTATTGGGCCCGCGGGGAAGTGTGCACCGCGTGCCTGTTGTGTTGACGGACGGGCCGGGCAAGAAGTGCGCCTTCCTGTCACGGGTCAAACCTGAAGACGGTTACCGTCCCCGATACGGACGGGGAGTGTGCCCGGTGGGCGTGTGGAGAACTTCGACGATCCCGGAGTCGTTGTTCGCAGGCCCTTCCTTCTCTGCGCGGCCAGGTTGAACCGTGAGCTCCGAGGGTTGCCTGCCTCCGCAACCGTGCGCCTTCCCTGGCACATGGGAGCTTCAATCGCCCGGCGCCTTTGCGGGGGCGCGGCCCTGTTGACCCGCCTCCAATCTTACAGGGCCAGGATCCGGTCCACCCGGCGCGCCAGATCCCGCAAACCTTCCTGGGTGTCCCCACCTCCCTGCTCGGTGATGAGCCAGTCGCCATATCCCACCTCGTCCAGGGCACGCATGATCGCCGGCCAGTCGTTGTCACCTTCCAGCAGCGCCACCTCGAACCCCTTCCACAAACCCTCGGCGTCCCGCTTCTTTCGGCTGAACTCTTTGACATGCACCTTGCAGATGCGCCGGCCCAGGATCCGGATCCACTGCTCCGGCCAGCCGTAAGTTACGATGTTGCCACAGTCGAAGTGCCAACCGACCCACGGACTTTCGAACTGGTCCACGTACCGGGCTGCTTCCAGCGGGCTGAGGAGAAAATGGTTCCAAACATTTTCGATGGCGATTTTTACCCTCAGTTCCGCCGCCAGCGGCAAAACTTCCCGAATGGCCGCCTGGGACCGCTCCCAGGCCTGCTCGTAAGAAACCTCCTTGTTCACCACGGCCGGCACCAGCAGGACCGACGTGGCCCCGTAGGCGTGCGCGTCGCGCAACGCGCGTTCCAGGGCCTCGATCCCCTCCCGCCGCACGCGGGCATCCGGATGCGACAAGGGCTTGCTCCAGTGATGAGCACCGCAAACACTGGGAATCTCCAGTCCGGTGGCTTGCCGGGCGGCCTTCACCTCTTCGACGTCCATGTGGCTCATCATCTCCACGCCGTCGAAGCCCGCCGCTTTGACGGCGGCCATCTTCTCCCGCACGTTGCCCGGAACCCCGACGGTCGCCCACATGATTCCCTTCTTGTGCGGGCGTCGTCGCTCGGATGCGGCGGGAGCAGTCGTGCTTCCCAACACCGCAGCCGCCATCCACAGGCCGGTGGTTTGAACAAATTGGCGTCGCGTCATAAGAACTTCGGAAGGGCGGGGAGCGAAACGGTCAGATGAATTTTGTTTGTCCGGGTATGGCCATGGGCGCAATGGGCAGTTTCATGTCCCACGTCAAAGGCTCCGGCACGAGTTTCTCCTTGGAGTTGAGAATCATGTCCCAGGTAATTTCCTGTCCCGTGTACGCGGCCATGCGCCCCATGATGGCCACCAGGGTGCTTTGGGCCTCCCACTCGCCGTCGTTGATCGGCTCACCCTTCCGGATCGAGGCAAACAATTCGTCGTGTTCCTGCTGATACATGTCATTGTTGGGGCCGGTGTAGCGCCAGGGGCTCTCCCCCTTGATGTACACGGCCCGCCAGCCGTCAATGACCCCTTCCCCCTTGCTCCCCATCAAGAAGTCCGAGTTTTGATTGAAGCAGCCCGCGATCTGTCGTTGGCCCATGAAGGCCCGCACACCATTGGGCCACTCGTAGACCACATGCATGTGGTCGTAAATGTTACCCTCATGATTGGGTGTTTGCCGGCCGCCCGTGGCCACCGCTTTGGCCGGAGGTTGATCCCGCATGGCCCACAGGATCTTGTCCACACTGTGACAGGCCTGTTCCACCAGTCCGTCCCCCGACAGCCACACAAAGTTATACCAGTTCCGGATTTGCCATTCGACGTCGCCCATGCCCGGCGGGCGCGCACTGGGCGGGGGCATCGGCTTCACCGGGCCCGTGTAATATGTCGCGTAAATCGCGCGAATCTCCCCAATGGCGCCGTCATGAATCCGGCGATAGAACTCCCGGCGCGCAAAATCGTATCGCCAGCAAAACCCGGCCACCCAGGCCAGCTTCTTCTCCCGTGCGATCCGCACCGATTCCATCACGGATCGCACCCCGGCCACATCCGTGGCGACGGGCTTTTCCACGAATTGGTGCTTCCCGGCCTCCACCGCGGCCCGCACATGCTGCGGGCGAAACCCGGGCGGGGCCGCCTGCAGGACCACGTCCACGCCCGAATCGATCAGGCGTTGGTATGCGTCCAGTCCCACGAACCGCCGATCCGGGGGCACCTGCACCCGGGCCGCGATCTCCGCATTTTGCTGCAGGGACCGCAACGCCGTCTCGATGGGTTCCGGGAACACATCCGCCATGGCCACCAGGACCGTGTTCGGGTCCGCTTTGAGCGCCTGTTGTGCTGCGCCCGTGCCGCGGCCCCCACACCCAATCAGGCCCACCCGCAACATCTCACGGCCTCCGGCCGCGCGCGCCCGCGAGGGCAGAATGGCGGGCGCAGCCAGGGCCGCTCCCGCAAGCATCGTGGTGCGAAGAAACTGACGCCGACTACGGGCAGAGGAGTGGCGCGGACGGGAATCTGGACTCAAACCGGTACGCATAAGTTCGTTGTACGGCAACCCTAGGCGCGGCCGCCCGGGGCCGTCAAGAAGCCGAATCCGGGCCGCGCCTCCGCACCTTGCCAGTCAGCACGCCGCGATGGTGGAACCGACGGTCGGAGCTCGGTTCTCAAGCGACGTCGGGTTCGCGCTCCCCGGGCGAACCCGTGCCATCTCAGCGAAGACCGGGGCGCCTCCTTCGAACTCATGACGGCCCTCCCGGTGCGCCGCACCCCTGGCACTTTTGGGGATTGAGTGTTATGAGCCAGGGTGCACCGCTTCGCCGCTTTGGGCCCGGCTGCTTTCCCGTTAGTGCGTGTCACAAACGTTTGGTCGAGACGTGGCGGGCCGTCGGGGCGGTGGGGAGGCGAATGGGACGCGGCGTCTCGCACGCCAGCGGGACGGGCGATGGACCGTGAGCGGCCGGCTGGATCCGGCAGGTGGAGAATCGCCGATGGAGGGAGGGCCGCAAGGGCTTCCGGACGTTTTCCGCGTCAGTGCCGGTCGTGGCGAGCGTCTGGGGGCCGTCGCGGTTGGGGATCGGGTAACCCGTCGCCGGGACGTGCCGGAAAAACATCCGCCGTCCTGCATGGGCCGCTGTCGCTCCCGACCCGCCCATCGCGATCCCGCCTTCAGGGTCGATGGGACCCGGGCGTGCCTTCGAGGGGGGCGGTCAGGGGTCGGGCGGCGCAGCAGAGGCATCCCGGTCGGGTGACGAACCTGTCCTTTTCCGGGAACCTGCACCCCCTGGATTTCTTTTGATCAATGTGGTCAAAA
This sequence comes from Limisphaera sp., assembly GCA_026417315.1. Classification (GTDB taxonomy): domain Bacteria; phylum Verrucomicrobiota; class Verrucomicrobiia; order Limisphaerales; family Limisphaeraceae; genus Limisphaera. Next base: position 11,189 of record JAOADM010000076.1, on the reverse strand, counting down.
GCGTGCCTGATCCCCGGGATCAGGTGGCGTGTTTTATCCATGGGTTCGTCGTGTGGGTATGGCCGCGGAGTGTCATCGTCCGACGTCCGAGGGTCCCGGCGCTCCTCTGTATATCTCCGGCCGCGCCGCAGACCGGCGCCAGGGGCCACTCCCAAGGGGTGCCCCGGCCTTTTTCCGTGCAACCCGGCGTATGAAACGGGGTTCCGGCATGGCGGTTGCTAAAAGGGATGCGGCATGGCGAACCGTTCGTTTTGGAGGGTCGGTCATTGGCCGACATTGCTCAGTGCGTTTTTGTATTTCGATGTGAGTTTCATGATCTGGGTGCTGCTGGGCGCCCTCGGTAACTATGTGGCCGCACAGTTTCAGTTGAGTCCGGCGGAAAAGGGCCTGATGACGGCGGTACCGCTGCTCGGGGGCTCGCTGCTGCGATTGGTCCTCGGCTATCTTACGGATACGATCGGGCCCAAACGAACCGGCTTGCTCGGCATGGCAGTGACAGCCGTGCCGTTGTGCCTCGGGTGGCTTTGGGCGGACTCCATGCCGAAGTTGTATCTGGTCGGTTTGTTGCTGGGGGTGGCTGGGGCGAGTTTCGCGGCCGCCCTGCCCCTGGCCGGGCGGTGGTACCCGCCGCAATATCAGGGTCTGGCGATGGGGATCGCCGGGGCGGGGAACTCGGGTACGCTGTTTGCGACACTGTTTGCGCCGCGACTGGCGGAACTGTACGGCTGGCGGGCCGTCTTTGCACTGGCTCTGATCCCTTTGATCCTGGTGGCGGTCGTGTTCGTTTGTTGCGCCCGCGAGGCTCCCGGCTCCCGGCCAGGTGGCGCTTGCCGCGAGAGCTTTCTCTCGGTTCTCAGAGAACGGGATACGGGAATCTTTTGCTTCTTTTATGCGATCACCTTCGGAGGGTTCGTAGGGCTTGCCAGCTTCCTCTCCGTGTATCTGCATGACCGGTACGGCGTGTCGAGGGTGGCGGCCGGGGATCTGACATCGCTCACGGTGCTGGCCGGGAGCCTCTTGCGGCCCGTGGGTGGCGCGTTGGCAGACCGCTTCGGGGGATTGAGGATGCTGCGGCTTCTCTATGGATCGGTTGGGTTGTTACTGGTGCTGGTAACCCGGGCGGACACAGCAGGGGTCGCGACCGCCCTGCTGGTGGGGATCATGGCATGTTTGGGGATGGGCAACGGGGCTGTCTTCCAGCTCGTGCCCCACCGATACAGCGCGAATCTCGGCGCGGCGACGGGAATCCTGGGCGCGGCGGGTGGGTGCGGTGGTTTCGTGGTGCCGAATCTGTTGGGCAGTTCCCGGCAGTGGTTCGATTCCTATGAGCCGGGATACTTCGGGTTGGCGATGATGGCGGCGCTGGCGCTGGTGGTGTTGTTGCGCGTGGAGGTCCGTTGGGTGGGCCGCTGGATCGCCGAGCACGGAAGGGCCCTGCCGCGTGCCGAGGAGGTGTGGTTGCGGCCCGGGCGTGAAACGGAAGTGGCTGTCAGCCCCAAGTGAGGAAGGGTCGGCGATGGCTACGGGTGAAACAAGGAGGCGATGGGGGGCGAGCGGTGTGGCGAGTTATGGAACCGGCATGGCGTACCCGCTGCTCCCCGGTCCGGAGGAGCTTTCCGCGGCGGAACGGTTTGCCTCGTGGAAAGATCGGTGGGGTGCCGGGCGGCGCGGGGTTTATCGGGATCTGCTGCCCGGCAGGATGCCGGCCGCAGGGGAGCAGTATGCGTTCGAGGTGGACCTGGATCTGTGCTCCGGCTGCAAGGCGTGTGTGGCGGCCTGCCATGCCCTCAACGGTCTGGACGAGGGGGAAACGTGGCGTTGGACCGGGGTGTTACAGAGTGGGAGCAGCCGGCATGCATGGCATCAGACGGTCACCACGGCTTGTCATCACTGCGTTGAGCCTGCGTGTCTGGCGGGTTGTCCCGTGCTGGCGTATGAGAAGGATCCGGTTACGGGAATTGTCCGGCACCTGGATGACCAGTGCATCGGCTGTCAGTACTGTATCATGAAGTGTCCCTATGAGGTCCCGCAGTATTCCCGCCGGCGGGGCATTGTGCGGAAGTGTGACATGTGCAGTGGGCGGTTGGCCCGGGGCGAGGCGCCGGCCTGTGTCCAGGCCTGCCCGCACCACGCAATCCGGATTCGGCTGGTCGACACTGCGCGGCTGCGCGGCCGTTTTCGTGGTCTGCCCGGGATGCCCGGGGCCACGGCGGAGTCATGGTTGCCGGATGCACCTGATCCTGCGATCACGCTTCCCGCCACGGTGTACAAGACGGAGCGGTCGATGTTCCGGCTCCTGCGGGCGGCTGATCGGGAGCATGTTACTCGCCAGCCGGCACACTGGCCGCTGGTGTTCCTGTTGTTGCTGACCCAGGGCGCCGCGGGGCTCTTTTTGTATGCAGGCCTGCTGCGGGCCTTCGGTGGAGCTGCCGCGGGTTCGATGTTGTCCTGGATGCCTGTGGCCACGGCTGCGGCCATGGTCCTGGCGGGGGCGGGAGTGAGCCTTTTGCACCTGGGCAGGCCTGGGGGAGCGTGGCGGGCGTTTCTGGGTTTGCGAACCTCGTGGTTGAGCCGGGAGATTGTCGCACTCGGACTGTTCGCCTGTGGGGCCGGGCTTGCGGTGGGCCGGGAGGTGTTTGTCTCCGAAGGAGGTTTTTTATGGCCCGCAGTCGCCGGGGCCCTGGGGCTGCTGACGGTGTTTTGCTCGTGCAAGGTCTATGACGATACCCGGCGGGAGTTTTGGAAACTGCGGTTTGCCGGGCCCCGGTTTCTGGGGAGTGTGTGGTTGTTGGGGGGTGTGAGCGCGCTTGTGCTGGCGAGTTTGGGGCCGGTTGCCGTGGATGGTTGGGCGTGGATTGCCCTGAGTGTCTGCGCCGGGGGAGTCTTCAAGCTGGCCGGCGACGGCAGGATCCTGCGGCATGTCTACGATGATGGTTTCGGTCCGCTGCACAAGACGGCGTTGGTGTTGACCGGAGAGCTGGGCCGGTGGGATCGAAGCCGGGTGGCCTGGACGTTGATCGGTACGGTGGTAATTCCGCTGGTTCTTTGTCTGGCCCTGTGGAGTGAGACCTGGAAGGAACCCCGTCCGTGGCTGCTGCTGGGTGCAGTAACAGGTGCGTCATGTACCTGGGTGGGAGAGGTTTTGGAGCGAGCCGGCTTTTTCATGGCGGTGCAGTCTCGAAAGATGCCCGGGAATCCCGTCGTATGAGCAGTCGATCGTTCCAATGGCCTGACTGGCTGGTGCGTCGCGACGGACCGTTGAGCCGGGAGTCCCGGTTGTCGGCGGGGCCGTGCGGACTGGGCATGGTTCCGGCGCGTCTGGTGCCGACGGCGACCACAGGGTCGGTGTGTGGCTTCTGTTCCGTCGGATGCGGATTGAGGATCCACATACGTGACGGGGAACCGGTGAACCTGACGCCGGATCCGAGTTATCCGGTCAATCAAGGCATGGCCTGCCCCAAGGGGTGGGAAGCGCTGACGCCCCTGCGGGCACCGGATCGTGCCACCTGCCCGTTGCTGCGCAACCCGGAGACGCACCGCTTCGAGCCGGTGGACTGGTCGGTAGCGCTTGCGGTGTTCACTTCCCGGTTCAAAGCCCTGATGGAGAAGCACGGGCCGGAGTCGGTAGCGGTCCTGAGCACCGGGCAGATTTGCACCGAGGAGATGGCCTTCCTGGGGGCGTTGTTCAAGTTCGGGATGGGCGGGCTGCATGCGGATTCGAATACCCGGCAATGCATGGCCACCAGCGTGGTGGCCTACAAGCAGGCGTTCGGGTTCGATGCCCCGCCGTACACCTTCGCGGATCTGGAGGAATCGGACGTGCTGGTATTCATCGGAGCCAATCCGTGCATTGCTCATCCCATCCTGTGGCAGCGGGTGATGCGAAATCCGAACCGACCGGAGATCGTTGTTGTGGACCCTAGAACAACGGAGACGGCTCTTTGTGCGACGCAGCACCTGGCGCTGCGACCCAAGACCGACCTGATTTTGCTTTACGGCCTGGCCTGCTGGCTCATCGAGCAGGGTGCGCACCGGCCCGACTTCATCCGGGCGCACACGTCCGGCTTCGAGGCCTTTGCGGAATTTGTGCGGGATTTTTCCGTGGCACGCGTGGCTCGGGAGACGGGCCTGCGTCCGGCCCAGATCGAACGTTGTGCCCGGGCCATTGCTCGGGGGCGCGCCGTGGGTTTTTGGTGGACGATGGGCGTGAATCAAGGGCATCAGGCCACGCGCACGGCTGAAGCCGTCATCAACCTGGCCCTCATGACCGGAAACATCGGCCGACCCGGCACGGGAGCGAATTCCATCACCGGACAGTGCAACGCCATGGGCTCCCGGTTGTTTGCCAACTTCACGAGTCTTCCGGCGGGCCGGGATTACCTGAACCGGGAGGATCGAGAGGACGTCGCGCGGCTGTTGAACATTCCGTTGCATCGGATCCCTGACCGTCCCTCGCTGGCTTATGATCAGATCCTCGACGCGATCGACGCCGGGGCGATCAAGGGGTTGTGGGTCGTGGGCACCAACCCGGTGCATTCGTGGATCGGCCGGGATCGCTGGGCGGCTCTCCTGGAGAAGCTGGAGTTCCTGGTGGTGCAGGACATGTATGCCACGACCGAAACGGCGCGGCACGCGCACTTGTTGTTGCCCGCGGCAGGGTGGGGAGAGAAGGACGGCACGTTCATCAACAGTGAACGCAGAATCGGGCTGGTGCGGAAGGTGTCGCGTGCGCCGGGGCGGGCGTTGCCGGATTTTCGGATTTTTCAGCTCGTGGCGGAAGCCTGGGGATGTGCGGAATGGTTCCGGGACTGGAGTTCTCCGGAGGCTGTGTTTCACATCCTGCGACGGCTGTCGGCCGGGCGGCCCTGCGATTTCTCCGGTGTGACGGGCTACCGGATGCTCGAACGTTGCGGCGGGGTTCAGTGGCCGTGGCCGGAGTCCGAAACGCGCTCTCGCGGGGAGGAGGCGGCGATGGAGATCCTGGCGGGTCCGTGCCGGGAGCGGAGGCTGTTTTCGGACGGTCGGTTCTTTACTCCGGATGGACGTGCCCGGTTTTGGTTCGAAGCGCCCGATCTCCCGCCGGACCGCCCGGATGACCGGTATCCGATGGTGCTGTTGACGGGGCGCGGGACCAGTGCCCAGTGGCATACCAACACCCGCACCGGCAAGTCGGAGGTGTTGCGACAGTTGTATCCCCAGAAGGCGTATGTGGAGGTGAACCCGTTGGATGCGGCCCGACTGGGCCTGCGGTCCGGGGAGCGCGTGGAGGTCAGCTCGAGGCATGCTGCCGTGGACGCGGTGGCTTTCGTGACGCCCGGGGTTCAGCCCGGGCAGGTGTTCATGCCGATGCACTATGGGGAAACCAACCGGTTGACGGTCCCGGCGTTTGATCCGCTCTCGCGGCAGCCGGCCTATAAGCATACGGCTGTGCGGCTCCGGCGCGCCACGGGCGGGGGCAATGGAAAGGAGGCCTCATGAATCGAGCGTTGATCGACATGGCAAGGGTGTTGGATCAGGGAGCATTTACATCCGAGCAGAAGGAGTATCTGGCCGGCCTGTTGGCGGGGGTGGCGCAGCGGGCGCAGTACCCGTTTGTCGGGCTCACGACCGAGGGGACTCTGACTGACGACCCCGCGCAGGGAGGCGCGAATTTGGCAGACCGGCCGACCTTTCACGGAACGCCGGTGGAGGAGCTGTGCAAGCAGGAGCGTTGGAAGTTTGAGGAGCACGGTTTGGATTGTTGGGATCGGATCCTGGCCCATGCGGAGGCGAACCGGTTCCCGGATGAGGAGAACACGTTTCGCTTTCGTTTCTACGGGTTGTTTTACGTGGCGCCGGCGCAGAACAGCCTCATGTTGCGGTGCCGCATCCCTGCCGGCGAGCTCACCGCCGCGCAGCTCAAGGGGCTGGCCGATCTTGCGGACGAGTTTGGGGACGGTCGCGCCGCGATCACCACGCGGTCGAACATCCAGATTCGCCAGATCCAGCCGAAAGACATGGTGCAGGTGTTGATCCGGTTGCAGGGATTGGGCCTGACGTCCAAGGGAGCCGGCGTGGACAATGTGAGAAACATCACGGCCTCTCCGACGGCGGGGATCGACCCTCAGGAATTGCTGGATGTGCGGCCCTATGCCCATGCCCTGCATCATTACATTCTGAATCACCGGGACCTCTATGACCTGCCGCGGAAGTTCAATGTCGCCTTCGAGGGCGGGGGCGCCATCGACACGCTGTCGGACACCAATGACCTCGGTTTCCTGGCCGTGCGGGTGACGGAGCAAAGTCTCCAGCGGTCCGGGGTTGCGGGGACGACGGCAGTTTCTCCGGGCGTGTATTTTCGGGTAAGGGTGTGCGGCATTACCGGGCACAAACAGTTGGCACAAGATGCGGGAATCTTGATCCCGCCCCAGCAATCGGTGGCTGTTGCCGCGGCCATGATTCGCGTGTTTGCAGAGCACGGGGATCGCACCAACCGCCAGCGGGCGCGGCTCAAGTACCTGGTGGATCGCTGGGGGCTCGACCGGTTTCTGGAGGAGACGCAAAAGCAGCTGGCATTTCCGTTGGTGCGGGTGCCTCTGGAGGCATGCGAGTTGCCCCCGCCGCCCGTGCGTCACGGACACATCGGGGTTTATCGCCAGAAGCAAAAGGGGTTGAACTACATCGGCGTGGTGATCCCCGTGGGACTGATGAGCAGTCGGCAGATGCGGCGCCTGACGGAACTGGCCACCCACTATGGTTCGGGTTCGATTCGCTTGACGCCGTGGCAGAATCTGCTGCTGGTCGACATTCCGGACGCCTACGTGGAGACGGTGAAGCGAGGTTTGGTACGCATGGGGTTTCACTATGAGGCCACGAATGTTCTGGGAGGACTCGTGGCGTGCACGGGGAGCAAGGGATGCAAATATGCGGCCACGGACACCAAGGGCCACGCGGTGGCGGTGGGACAATGGCTGAGCCAGAGGGTGTCCCTGGACCTCCCGATGAACATTCATTTTACGGGCTGTCCGCATTCTTGTGCGCAGCATTACATCGGCGACATCGGGCTGCAGGGCGTGAAAGTGACGCTCCAGGGGGAAAGCGTGGAGGCATACAACGTGGTGGTCGGTGGCGGGACCGGGCCGGCAGCGGGGATCGGCCGCCAGCTGTTTTCGGGGATCCTGGCTACGGAGCTCCCCCGCCTGTTGGAACGCATGCTTCGGGTGTATCTGGAGCGCCGTCGGGGAGGGGAATCCTTCGTCGATTTCACCCGGCGGCACGAGCTCAAAGAACTGCAGGAGATGTTCAGTTCATGAGTGTTCGACCTGTCTCGGAACTTTTGGATCAGAAGCCGGGCGCGGTGGCGATGGCGGGGACGCCCGGCGGAAAATCGGAATCCGCATGGATGGGGTCGACGCTGCCGGACGGGTCGGGGGTCGATCGGCCGGCTTCCCGGCCCGGTGCGGCCACGGTTTCCCGGCCTCCGTTGCGGTGGGTGCCGGTCATTCCCGAATCGGCTCCGTTTACAGCGGAGCAACGGGCGTGGTTGAACGGGTTTCTGGCGGGCCTGTTTTCGTACGTGCCGGTGACCGAACCGGTGCCGCAGGCGCCGGAGCGATCGCTTCGGCCTTTGACCATCCTGTTTGGGTCGCAGACGGGGAATGCGGAGCGGCTGGCGCGCCGTGCGGCCCGGGAGGCATCCCGGCAGGGGTTCGTGCCGCGGGTTCATGACATGGCACAATACGACGTGTCGCAACTGGCCCGAGAAGAAAACCTGCTTGTCATCACGAGCACATACGGAGACGGAGAGCCTCCGGACAATGCCAAGGGGTTCTGGGAGGCGTTGCGTCGGGAAACGGCCCCGAGTTTGACGGGCGTTCGGTTCAGTGTTTGTGCCCTGGGGGACCGTAATTATCCGCGGTTCTGCCAGTTTGGTCGGGACCTGGATGTGCGATTGGAACGGTTGGGGGCGCGGCGGGTGGCTCCGCGGCAGGATTGCGACGTGGATTTCGAGGAACCCTTTGCACAATGGCTGCAGGCCGCGCTGAATGCACTCCTGAAGAATCCCGGGGCGGCGCCGTCCGGTCTCCGGGACGCCCCCCGTCCCCCGCATGAAGAAGTGCAGAGCGCGGCGCCGAAGGATGTCGCCGGGGAACCATCGCCCGCCGAGGGATCGCGTTACAATCGCCGCAACCCGTTTCCAGCCCGGCTGATTGAAAACCGGAGGCTGAGTGGACCGGCGTCGGCCAAAGAAGTCCGGCATTTTGTCGTGTCCCTGGAAGGCTCGGGCATGACCTATGCCTGCGGCGATGCCCTGGGTGTGTATCCCACGAATGACCCGGCTCTGGTGGAGGCGCTGTTACAGTGGCTGGGATCGGACGGGGAGGATCCGGTACCCGGCCCCGACGGGCAGGTGGTCCCGGTACGGCTTGCGCTTTTGAAGCATTACGATATTGCCCGGCCTTCCGACAAATGGATGGCGCTCCTGCGTGAGAGGGCGAAGGACAACGGGGCGTGTGCCGAGCTGCTACGGCCCGGGAACAACGGCGTTTCAGGCGACGGCAGCTGCTGGCATCTGTTGGATCTGATTGAGAAGTGTCCGAATCTCGGGTTGACGCCGGCGGAACTCGTAATGTGTCTGCGGCCGTTGCAGCCACGGCTTTATTCGATTGCCTCGAGCCCGCTGTGTTGTCCGCATGACGTCCATTTAACCGTCAACGTCGTGCGGTACGAGTTGCGGGGCCGCAAGCGCGGGGGCGTTTGTTCAACGTATTTGGCCGACCGGGCGGCCACGGAGGGGCCGGTGCCGGTCTTTATCCACCGGAATCCTTCCTTCCGACCGCCGGTGCCGGACACGCCGCTGATCATGGTGGGCCCGGGGACAGGGATCGCGCCTTTTCGTGGCTTCTTGCAGGAGCGCAGGGCCACGGGGGCACGAGGAAGGAACTGGCTGTTCTTTGGCGGCCAGCATCGGGAGTCGGACTTTCTTTACGAGGAAGAGCTGGAGGAGTTTCAGCGCGACGGGATCCTGACGCGCCTGGAGCTGGCCTGGTCGCGGGATCAGGAGCACAAGGTCTATGTGCAGCACCGGATGTTGGAACATGCCAGGGAGTTGTGGCGGTGGTTGGAAGAGGGGGCGGCCTTTTACGTTTGTGGTGATGCGAAACACATGGCGCGAGATGTGGATGCGGCGTTGCACGAGGTAATTCGGCGGGCGGGTGGTTTGAGTGCCGAGGCTGCCGCGGAGTACGTGGCCCGGATGCGAGCGGAGCGGCGATACTGCCGGGATGTGTATTGAGAAGCCTCCGGGCCCCGGCCGCCCGGGCGGGCACCCGGGGGTGGGGACGAAGAGGGAGGATTGTTCGAGAGTGGCCTGCGGGGTTTGAACAAGCGCGGCGGCACGACCGCGCCGCGGCTGTCTGTGTTTGTGCGGACGGGGGTGTGGACCGCGGCTCCACGAGGGGTGCGGGGCCGAAGCCGCGTAAGTCATGCTTGTGCGGGTGCTGTCTAAAATCGGCCGGTGAGCACGAGGCGGAGGGCGAAGGGTTCGGCGGGGTGAAAATGGACGTCTGACACACCCTCGAGAGGTTCCCCGGGCAGGCGCGAGATGTAGTAATATTCGATGTCGTTGTCGCGGCGATCGAGCAGGTTGAAGGCTTGCAGGGCCACGGACCAGCGGGGGAGGAAGCGATAGCCGATTTCGGCGCTGACCAGGGCGGTGGCCTCGGAGCGCACGGAGTTGTCCTCGATGAGCGGGCGGGGGCCGAAGTATCGCAGGCGAAGGCTGCCGGAGAAGCGCCCGGCCTCGGGGACGGTGAGTCCTGCGGCAATGACCCACTCGGGGGCGCCGGGGATGTGATCGCCGGCCGGGTCGTCATCGCGAAAGCGGGCATGGGACCAGGCCACGTCGAGGTCGCAGACGAGCCAGGGGCGGAGGGTGAAGAAATTGGCCCATTCGACGCCGAAGCGGCGGCTGGGTCGGCTGGCCTCCGTGGTGCCGGCGTCTCCGAGGAAGAGCAGTTCGCTATCGATGTCGAGGATCCAGAGGCTCAAGGTGCTGTGGAGACCGTCGATCCAGGTGGTGCGCAGGCCGATTTCGGCGCCGCGGGTGGGCACCAGGGGGTCGACGGGTGAGACGGGCTCGCCCGAGGCCGGGTCCAGGCGAGTGGTGGCGCCGCGGCCGTCGTTGCTGTGGAAGCCCAATCCTGCGTTCAGGTAGAATTCAGTCCGCTTCCACGGTCCGAAAACCAGGCCGAGCTTGGGGCTCCAGAGGGCATCGGACTCGGAGCCACTGTTGACGGGCAGGTTGCTGTCCACCTCGTAGAATCCGGCGTCGAGTCGCAACCCGGCGTAGCTGCGCAGCCAATCGGACCATTGCTGGCGGTGGTACAGGTACGGACCGAGAGCGACCTGCGTGACGCGGTCGGCACGGATGGTTTCCCAGCGGAGACGGTTTTGGGTGCGATGGAGCCCGTTGCGGATGAAGTCGGCGCGGAGGTCCAGGCCAAAAGCCAGTTCGGTGGCATCCCAGAGGCGTGCGTGTTCGGTTTTGGTGCCGAGGATCCACCGGCGGTCGGCTTGTTCGAACTGGTCGCCCCGGTCCGGGTTGTCGAGGAAGTAAGTGAAGTTGGAGAAGAGGTCGAGGTCGTAGTGGGCGGCGTAGGCCAGGGCGCGGGTGCGGGATTGGGGGCGGTGTTGGGCCCACTGGGCCATCAGGTTGAAGCGGTGGGAGTCTCCCCCGCTGGTGGGATCCAGGGTGTTCCACTGGCTGAAGGTGGGGCCCACGGCACGGCGAGGGATTTGATCGGTGGCGTCCCACTCCCCCCGGTAGGCGGTGGCCAGGAGGCTGAAGCGTGTGCCGTCGCGTTCCGTGGACCAGCGAAGCAACGCGTTACCCTTGACGAAATGTTCGGGGTGAGTCCACGGACCGTCGTTATAGTGGCCTTCTATCGCGTAAAGCCAATCACCGGAGTCGAACCGGAAGGATTCTGCCCAGAGGCCCCGTGCGTAGTTGAAGCTTCCTGCTTCGAGTCGCAAGAGAGCGGAGGGCAGATGGCGGACGTAGTACAGGTCGGCGGCTCCCGCGGAGGAGAAGTCGCCGAGGTCTGCGTAGTAGGGACCTTTGCGGAACTCGAGGTAGTCGATGAGTTCGGGGATGATCGGGTTGAGGTCGAGATATCCCTGGCCGTGGGCGTGGGTGGGCAGGTTCAGGG
>JAOADM010000075.1 GCA_026417315.1 Limisphaera sp. | reverse complement strand
GTCATGGAGCGCCTTCGGGAACATGACGAGCTGGTGCCCGCCCCCGAGGCCCGCCTCGTACATGGACCGGCCAAATACTATCGACTCGTACGGACCGGTGCCGTCGTGGGCTTCATCGGCGCCATCACCCAGACCCACTTCTGCGACACCTGCAACAAAATGCGTCTGACCGCCGACGGCCGCCTTCGCCCCTGCCTCGGTCATCACGACGAAATCGACCTCCACGCCGCCCTCCGGGAACCCGACGACGAAGCGCTGCGCAAACTCTTCCTGACCGCCCTGGCCATCAAACCCCGCGAGCACGCCTTCCGAAACTGTTACCAACCCGGCCGCCCCATGACCGCCATCGGCGGCTGAGCGCGAGACTCTTTCCTCGAGGCGGTCCGCGCCCGCTTCGACCTCCCATGCCCGCCCCGGACGTCTGCATCCGGCGGCAATGCCGGGCCCCATCTCCTCACGACGTTTGTAACTTTCCCCCGCCTCTCGGCTCGGCAATCGCGTGGCGCGCACGCGGTTTGCCAGCGGGGCGGCGCCATGCCAATCTGAGGCAACATGCTCTCGCGTATGAACAGTTCGGCAACATCGGTGCTCTTGTGGGTGGCCGTGGCAACCGGCATCTGCATCGCTTGGGGCCTGGTCCGTCGCGCCGCCGTGGCTCAGGAATTCAGCCCGGAGCAGTTGGGAGAACAGCTCCGGGCCGGCGCGCAAGTGGTGGACGTTCGAACGCCGGAAGAATTCCGCCAGGGACACCTCCCCGGCGCCACCAACGTCCCCCTGGACCAGCTCAGCCGCCTGGCTCCGAAGGTCTTCCCCGACAAAACCCAACCCCTCCTGCTTTACTGTCGCAGCGGCCGACGCAGTGAAATGGCCCTGCAGGAACTCAGAAGTCTCGGCTACTCCAACGTCTGGAATCTGGGCGGCCTGACCCGCGCGCAGAAAATCCTGAAACAAGCCGGTCCGCCACCCGCTCCGGCAACCAACGCTTCTCCTGCACCACCGAACTCTTGAACCCCCCGGCGTTTGGGAGACAGAAAGAGCCGTTCACGTCAGCTCGCGATAAGCAGGCCGGCGCGGCTCGGTGTGGACCGCGGCCTTTGCGCCCCCGTCCTTGAACGCGCGAGCCTGCCGAAGTTCGCTGAAAAAAGTGGGAACCTGGAGAGGGTTCTCCGGAAGCGCGGCTGATGCATGGGGCGCGTTCTCTCCGAAGGATCCGCTTCTCCCGGGGCCGGCGAACCCTGAGCCACCGCCTCCTCGGAGGCCGATTCCCAATCACGCGGCCACCGGCCTCGACGCGATCGCCGCCTGCCGCTCCCGCCAGCTCAACATGCTTTCGAGAATGAACCGGCCGTCCGTGCTCCCCAAAATCGCCTCGCAGGCCCGCTCCGGATGAGGCATCAACCCGGCCACATTGCCCCGTTCGTTGCACACTCCGGCAATGTTCCGCAGCGACCCGTTGGGATTGGCCGACTCCGTGACCGCGCCCGTGGCATCACAGTACCGCCACAGGATCTGACCCCGCGCTTCCAGCGCGTCCAGGGTCGCCTCATCCGCGTAATAACAGCCCTCGCCGTGCGCGATCGGGATCCGCAGCGGCCGCGCCGGGTCCGCCCTCCAGGTAAACGGCGAATCGTTGTGCACCGTCCGCAGAAACACGTGCTCGCAACGAAACTGCAAGGACCGGTTCCGCACCAGCGCCCCCGGCAGCAACCCCGCCTCCGTCAGCACCTGGAATCCGTTGCAAATGCCCAACACCAGCCCGCCCTGTTCCGCAAACGCCCCGACCGCCTGCATGACCGGACTGAACCGCGCAATCGCACCGCACCGCAGATAATCGCCGTAGCTGAACCCGCCGGGAATGATCACCGCATCCGCAGGGCCCAGGCTCGTCTCCCGATGCCACACCAACCACGCCGAATGGCCCAGGACACGAATCGCATGCACCGCGTCCTGGTCACAATTGCTGGCCGGAAACTGTACGACCGCCACGTTCATCGTTTCTCCTCCGCCGCCGATCGCCGGCATCGGTCGGGGCGACACGCATCGCCCCCGCGCCGTTCAATCGACAATCTCCAAGTGATAATCCTCGATGATCGGGTTGCTCAAAAACTTCCGGCACGCATCGTCCAGCGCCCGTTGCGCCGCCGCCCGGTCCGTGCCGGGTTCTAACTCGATCTCGATGTACTTCCCCACATGCACGGCGCGCACGCCCGTGTACCCCAGATGGGCCAGAGCGCTCTGCACCGTCTTGCCCTGTGGGTCCACCACCGCCTTCTTCGGCGTCACAATGATCTTCGCCTTCATGCCCAGATCTCAGTCCGCGTTCGCTGCAACCGCGCCGGAATCTTGTCGGGCCTATCCGGCCCGTTCCAGAAAATAGTTTCCGCACGCCCCGCCCGGCCGTCGCCGGAGAACCGGTCCGCGTGCCGCGGCTCCCGAATTCGGCACACAGTCCCACAAGCCCGTGACCGCATTCGATCGCGGCAGCCCGGCCCGAGCGGAAGGATTCCGCACAAGTACGGCCACGCCTCGGGCCGAACGGAAACCCGTCTCCGTCGTTGAAGCTCCGGGCCGGTCCAGTATGCTGCAGCCCCGCATGAATCGCATCGAACAACGATTCGCCGCGCTGCGCCAGGCCGGCCAAAAGGGCGTGATCATCTACATCGGCGCCGGCGACCCGCACCTGGAGGCCACCCGCCAGTTGGCCTTGGCCTTCGACCGAGTCGGGGTGGACGTCCTCGAACTGGGCGTGCCCTTCAGCGATCCCCTGGCCGATGGCCCGGTCAATCAAATGGCGGCCCAGCGCGGGCTGGCTTCCGGCACCACCCCCGCCGGCGTGCTCGACACCGTCGCCGCCATTCGCCGCGAATCCCAAATCCCCATCGTGCTCTATCTCTACTACAACCTCATCCACCGCATGGGCCTCGAGCGCTTCATCGAGCGCGCCCGCACCGCCGGCGTGGACGGCTTGCTGGTGCTCGACCTGCCGCCGGACGAAGACGAGGGCTACGAAGCGGCCATGCGGGCCGCCGGGCTTTGTCCCATCTACCTCATCGCCCCCACCACCCCGGACGACCGCATCGCCTTCATCGCGCGCCACGCAGCCGGTTTCATCTATTACATCTCGCGCGAAGGGGTCACCGGCATGCGCGACCAACTGGCCGACGGCATCGGCACCATGACGGCCCGGATCCGCGCACACACCCGGCTGCCCATCGCCATCGGCTTCGGCATTTCCACCCCCGAACAAGCCCGGACCGCAGCAGCCTGGGGGGATGCGGTCGTGATCGGCAGCGCCGTGGTGAACCGCATCGGACAGCTGGGTCCCCATCCCGACCTGGTCCCCCAAGTGAGCGAATTCGTGAGTCAATTGGTCCGGGCCGTGAAAGCCCCCTGACGACCCACCACGCCGGCTGCTCGGAAGCGGTGGCAAGGATCCTCAACGCGGGCTCACGGCGGTCGGCGCCACGGGGCCGGTCCACGTGTTCAATCCCTTCTCGTCCCGGACGCCGCCCGCCTGACCCTCGAGCAGCTCCAACGCCTCCCCCACCAGATACAGCGACCCCGTCACGACCGCCAGGGCCTCTCCCTGAACGCGATCCAACGCCTCGCGCAAGGATCCACATGCCTCCACCGGCAGCGTCGGGGCGGCGGCACGACAGACCGCCACCAGCCGCGCAGGGTCGGCGCTCCGCTCACTCGGCACCGGCACGCACAGCACCCGCCCGGCCCGTTGCACGACCCGCGCCGCGATCCCCTCCAGATCCTTGTCGGCCATCACCCCCAAAATGAACGCCGGCTGCACTCCGGGGCACTCCTCCTGCAGCGTCGCACACAGCACCTCCATCGCGCCCACATTGTGCGCGCCGTCCAGAATCAACTCCGGCCCCCTCCCCAACCGTACCCGCTGAAACCGGCCGGGCCAGCTCGCGCGCGCCAAACCCTGCTCGATCGCCTCTTCGCCCACGGGCAATGCGGGGCTTACCGCCCGGACCGTCGCCGCCGCCAGGGCGGCGTTCATCCGCTGGTGTGCCCCGGGCAACGACAGCTTGATCCGATCCAACGGCGCCGCTCGCACCGCCTCGGGCCCCAGTGCGTACAGCGGGCAGCCCAGACTCAAGGCCGTGGCCCGGATCACGTCCAGCGCTTCCGGGGCCTCAGTGGCCGTCACACACGGCACACCCGGTTTCAGAATCCCTGCCTTCTCCCGGGCAATTTCCGCCAGGGTATGGCCCAGCCAGCGCTGGTGATCGTAATGGATGTTGGTAATGACACTGGCCAGCGGCGTCACAATGTTCGTGGCATCCAGTCGTCCCCCCATCCCCGTTTCCCACACCACCACGTCGCACCTTTGCTCCTCGAAATACCGCAGCGCCATCACCGTCACGACCTCGAAAAACGTGGGATGATGATCCGCGGGAAACGTTCTCAGCCAGGGCTGCATCTCCTCCACCAGCCGGGCCACGTCTGCATCGGAGATGAACTGTCGATTGACCTGAATGCGTTCGCCAAACCGGACCAGATGCGGCGAGGTGTACAGCCCCACCCGATAGCCGGCCTCGCGGTAAATCCTCTCCAGAAACGCGCAGACCGACCCCTTCCCGTTGGTCCCCGCCACGTGAACAAACCGTAATCGCCGTTCCGGATGCCCCGCCAGCGCCGCCAACCGGCGCGGGTTCTCCAGGCCAAACTTGGCCCCGAACCAACGCAGCCCGTACAGGAATTGAATGGCCTCGTCGTACGTCATCCCACGGTCTCCTTTTCGAGCCTGTACGTGGATCTTGTCCGCACCCCCTCTCCCCGCGCGCCCGCCCACGTCTCCTCGCTGCCGATGCCTCTACATAAGGCCACCTGGCAGTTGTCCACCAACCGTTCCGCTCGGCTCGAACCCGGCCGCCACAATGGGTCACCGATGCCCCTCGTGCAAGCGTCGGTGCGGCCCGCACTCCGGGCCCGGGCACCCGCTCTTGCGCACCGCTCCACGCTGCGGCAGATTCGTAACGGCAATGGGGTTTGCCGTCTCGCCCTGCGAGAGAACCGCCTGATCATCTCGGGCTGATAACTCCTACCGACGCTCTGAAATCGGTAGAGCAGCGATGAGGTGGCTGGACGATTGCACGAGAGGCGGTTCAAATCCTGCCGGGCTGACGGTGCCCGCGGGAGGCCCTGCCCGCTGTGCGGTTTTCCTCTCCCCACAGGGCGCCCGGGTGAAAAACATTTGTCACCGCTTCCCAATGCGGCCTTCCGTGGAACCCATGAAGCTCGCAGCCCCGGGCCCGAGCACGCCCCGAAGGCAGGAGCGTCAGTCCGGAAGCGTTCGCCGCCCAGAACTGCCGACCCGCGGACAGCCCTCTTTCATGCCCACCCTTTCCCGTGGAACCTCGCGGCGCCCGGCGAGTTTTGCCCGCCCCGCCCCCTTGCCGAAACACGGACACTCGTCGAGTCCCGTGGCGTCCTCGCCCCTGGCCTGCCGCACCGAGGGCGCCCTGCACCCCGGTCCCGACAAGACCTTCGTGGCTTGCCGCGGATCCGAGTGCGTCCAGCCGAAAACCTCGACGCTCCCCGCGGATCCCGGGAGTCCCTGCGCCGACGGACACCGGAGCGCCACATCCGCGAACCGTCCCCGCACACCATGATCGCCCGATGAATCACGATCCTGCATTTGCCCTGAACGAGCCTCAAAGTCGTCGCATCGCGGCCGCCCTGACGATTCTGGAAAAGCACTTGGCGGCGCTCCGCGACGCCCTCGAGCATGGGGTACGACAGGGCCGGCTGGTCCGTTACGAAGATCCAATCGCTCCCAGCGAAGCCCAACGCCTCCTCCCCGCCCTCCACGAGGCCGAACATCGGTTGCGGCAGATCGCCGATGATCTTGCCCTGCCGGCTGGAAGCGAATCCGTACGACGCTCATTCCTGGCCGCGCTCGAATTGGACAGCATCCACCTGTACGAATGTCGCCCCCGCGGGGAGCTGGCTGGTTGCGGAACGCTCGCCCCCGCCACGGCGGCCTACCTCGACCGTGAAATCGAAAAACTCGACGCAGCGGTCCGGACCTTGATCGCTCTCCTGCAGCGAAAACCCCCTGGAGCCGAATGACCAGCCCGAACCACATCCTGGAGCAGCTCGCCCGTATCGCCAACGAATGCCGCCTGACCAGTCTGCAGCCACAAATCAGGGCCTGCCGACAACTTCTCGCACAACCCGGGACCATCGAGGTGGTGGTGTTGGGACGTTTCAAGGCGGGCAAAAGTTCGTTCCTGAATCACCTGGCGGGCCGCGCGATCCTGCCCGTCGGTGTGGTCCCGCTGACCGCCGTGGTCACACGATTGCGCGCCGGCCCTGCGGACCGCGCATCGGTCCAGTTCCTCGACGGCACGCGACGAGAAATTCCCCTGGCCGAGATCTCCGGCTATGTGGGCGAGCAAGAGAACCCCGGCAATCGAAAGCAAGTCGCGGCGGTGGAGGTCGAATTGCCCGAGTTACTTCCCTTCGCCCCGCTGCAATTCGTGGACACACCGGGCCTGGGCAGCGCATTGCGGCACAACACCGAGGCCGCCCTCAACTTCCTGCCCCACATCGGCGCGGCCCTGGTGGCCATCCCCGCCGACGCCCCACTGTCCGAACACGACCTTGCCCTCCTTCAGGAAGTGCGTCGTCACACCCCGTGGATCGCCCTGCTCTTGACCAGGGCGGACCTGCTCACCGAGACCCAGCGCGCCCAGGTGCTCGCCTTTGTCCAACAGCGGCTCTCCGGGACGCAGAACGACGGCATGCCCGTGTTCTTCTACTCCATCCGTTCCGACGAAGCAGCCTTCAAAGCCCGGTTGATGAATCAATGGATCCGTCCGCTCCTCCAACATCACAGCGCCGCGGGCGACCAAATTGCCCGACACAAGCTGACTTCATTGCGGGACCAGATTCTCAACTACCTGCACGTGGCTCTCGCCTCCGCCACCCGCGCCGACTCGGCGCGCAACGCCCTGCGAGACCGCCTGGCAGAAGAACGCCGGCAGTTCGAATGGTTCCGCACCGAACTGACCCTCTTCGTCCGCACCCTGGCGGCTGGCTCCCTGGAAAACTATCTCCGCCAGCTCCGTCCCGTGCAGCGAACCCTGCAGCACAGGGTCACGCGCGAGTTACAGGAGCAGTTCGCCCACTGGCACCTGCGATTGCCGCCCCTGCTGGATGCATGGCGGCAGTGGCTGTACGAATTCCTTCAGCGTGAACTTACCGAGCTGTCCCGCACGGAGCGACCGCGGTTTTGCACACCCTTGCAACAGGCGCAAGCCCATCTCACACGGATGTTGCAGGCCCTCCACGACCGGCTCGCGGCTCATGTCAGGGCCGCGCTGGATCTCGCGCTCGCACCCCGGGAATTCATCGTCGAGGTTCGGGCCCCCGAAAGTCCGCCGGTGGATGTAGCATATGCGTTCGATCCCGCGTTTGCCACGCTCGGTTGGCTGATCCCGATGCGGCTTTTCCGCCGCCCCATCCAACGCAGTCTGCTCGCCAGGGCCCGTTACGAAGTTGAAAAAACCCTTTCCCGCCTCGCCGCCGATTGGGCGGAGCGGATCGCCGCTGCCCTCGAGTCCATGGCCCGGCAGGCGGAAGCCCTGGCCCGGGAGGATCTGGAAACTCTGGAACGCATGGTCAGCCATGCGTCCTCCGACGTCCCCCGCCTTCGACAGTGGATCGCCGAGCTGGAGTCCGGAGAGGTTTCCCCACCCCACCACGCCAGTCCGAACGCACCCGATGCAAACGGGCGCGTCCCTCCCTCGAAGACCCGTTGACCTCGATTCCAAACCGTTCCCGGCTCTGCGCCGGGATCTCTCAGCATCTCTGGCCACCAATTCCCGGGCGGCCGGCCCGGCCTTTTCCAGCGACGCTACATCCGCACTCTGCCCGCTGGTTCCCGCCTCGCGAGCGCACCGCAATGCCTCCTTCGGACGGTCCTCCGGCGCCGCCACTCCTGCCGGATTCTCCGACCCAATCCGCCACCCGAACCCCCGGAGCCCATTCGGAGACTCGTTCGCCTCGTTCGTGGTTCCTCGCGTCTGAGTTTCCGCAACCCTGTCGCGCAGCCGTCTTCGCAGCTTTGCTCCCGACCTTCCAACCTTCCGCAAGACAGCGCGCCCATGCGATCGCTCTCCCCGACGCGTCCGCCCGCCAGGCGTCACATACCCGGTCCGAACAATGAGATAGCCACGGTCCCCACGCAAGCGCGCCCTTCAACCGGGATACCACCGCAGCCGCCGTAGCCATGCTTCGCGGCCACCACGCAGAGAAACAACCCTCTAGGCCGAGTGTTGAATCAGAGTTTCCTGCAAAAGGGCGGTGCCTTCGGGCGGTTGCGCCGGCCCTCCTCATTCGTCCACTCTCGTTGAATCCCAGCGATGCTGCCTTGGTCGATATGCCGCCTCTGCTTGCAATTGTGGTTCTCCTTCCCCTTCCACTGGAGGTGCGAAACGCACGAGGTCCGGAACGCTTCCGTCGGCCAATCGGAGATCTGGACTTAAGACCCTTTATGTCCCGCCACGTCCGTCTGCCATATGGGATCCTGAATCGTATGCCATCCCCGCGGTTGGCCTGCTGTCACTCGCCTCCGGCGGTAGCTGCTTGAGAAACGCTTTGATGAGGTCTTACACAGGCCTTACATGAGGAAACCACCTCTAACAGCTCCTCTCCTCTTCTGCATCCCGGCAGGTCCGCTTCGGTTTCTCCGGTACGTCGGCCCTCGGAGCTACACTGGCCGTGCTCCACTTGCCCCTACGACTCCGTCCCTGTCTCCAAGCCTTCATCCGCCGCGCTGGACCTGCCTCTCCCAGGACCCGTCCCTCCGCGTGGCGGTCGGCGCCGGTTCTCTCAGGGGGCCAGACGTCGACCGCCCTCAAGCTCAATAGAGTGGTCAGTCCCACCCTGGCACTTCGTCGCGCGTCAGCGCGCGGCGCTGCTCTCACAGCCTTTGCCGGGAAGTCCTGCACCCGTCTTGCTTCTAGGTCTCTTCGTCCTGGACGGCGAGCGGACTGGACGGACGCTGGTCTCCATGCAAGGACCGGCGGCCTGGTCACCACGGCCACGCGCGGTGCCCGGAACTTCATCGTCAATAGCTAGCTACGATGTTTACGTGTGGGCTTTTTGACAATGACCACCGCTTTCTCGACATGGTTTGCGTGCCTTTTGAGCCCATACTTCGCTCTCAGCGACATGCTAATCGTAAACCAACACCAGCCCAGTCGCCTCTTCAACGAGCCGAATCGCCTCCTCACGTGTGCGTGGTGAGGACCTGCCGAGTCTAACGCCCGAGGCGAGCATCTTATTCTCGCTCAGGAATCGAATTAACGTCGTGCCTTTGATAGCGTAATTCACGTTCTGCGGAATCGTTCCTGCGATTGCTATGATTTTCAGGTCATTCAAACGCGAGGCCACCACTCCGACGACGTCGCCATTCATGTCTACGAGCGGTCCCCCTGAGTTCCCAGGCTGAACAGGAACGCTGATTTGCATTTGGTCCGGATCGTCCAGAAGTCCAGCAAGACCGCTGATGTTCCCGTCGGTGTACTTCGGCCGCGAGCCTTGCAACTCGACCATGGGATAGCCGATGGTGAATACTTGTGCCCCCAAGGAGATCGGGTTGGTGGCCACGTTTAAAGCTGGGACAGTTCCTTTTACAAGCTCCACTCGCAGCAACGCCAAGTCCTTGTCGTTATCGACGCGAAGCACTGTTGCATGCTTTTTGCCTGCCACTGTCTTAACTTGTATTCTCGTTGCCTCCTCCACGACGTGTGCACTAGTAATAAAAAGTCCCTCCTCGGATATGAAAAATCCTGAGGCGCTT
Source organism: Limisphaera sp. (assembly GCA_026417315.1). GTDB lineage: Bacteria > Verrucomicrobiota > Verrucomicrobiia > Limisphaerales > Limisphaeraceae > Limisphaera. The sequence goes on along the minus strand of JAOADM010000075.1, from coordinate 6,185 downwards.
GCGATCGGCTCCTCCGACACAGTCCGGGTTCGTGCGGAAGCCCGCGGCGGTCTCCCGCTCATTGTCACAACCCTGGCTCGCAAAGGTCCCACGGGCATCCCGGGATCATAAACCGGCACGATTCTAATCTCGTTCTTTTTGTTCACATAAGTGTATGTTCCGACTGACATTGCGGTGAGTCGAACACGGTCGCCCGTATTCAAGATGCGAGTCAGCCCGTTATGCTTTAGCTTGAACACTCTTGGTAAAAGATTCTTCTGAAGAGAGGCAACGTCTATCATTAGGTAACCATCCTCAATAATCTGAATCACTTCAGCTGTTGGAAGCGTCACCCAGCCTGGTGGCGCCGCTCGCAGGTCATAAATCTTGCCGTCCACTTCCCGGATCAACCCTTTTGCTTCGCCATCTTCTTTATGCTTTGCCAGGGCTGCTTGGCGCAGCCAGTGAGGCATATCCTCATATCTTGCCACAATCAACGCTCCCTTATGACTCACCGTGGCATCCATTGGGCGCGTCGCAACAATCCTGACCGCATTGCGGTCCGGCTCCTCCCAGAGCGCCCAAAGAGCCGGGTTGTTCGTTAGCCTCGCTTTCCGCTCTTGCTCTAATCGCGTTCTCTCCTCCTCATGCGTTGGAGCTTCGGCGGCTGCATGGGCCTCGCCGGCTGGGGCCGTTTTCCCTTGTAGATGCGCCTTCGCCTCCGGTTCGGACGAAGGCTTCGGAACCTCTGCTCCGGTTGCGGCTTCGTCCTGCTCAATCTTGACGACATCAGCGTCCGCTTTAGGACGAGCGAGCTCGTCTGTCGAATGGCGCTGTCCTTCGTCCCCGGGTCTTGCAACGAAGCGCAATCCCATCGCAGCGAATGTTGCCGCGAGAACAAGTAGAACGACAAAAAGAGCAAACCTCTGAGGTGAGATGTGCCTGCGCGCTCCAAGGTAGGCCCTATGTACCCACGCAAGAGCATCGGATAAGCTATGCCTACGAATGTCGGGATCAGAGCCGACGAGCGTGATCTCCTTGCCGCAATGGGGACAGGGGATATTCACACCTGCGTAGTGCGCGTCGTATGCAATGTGACCACCGCAGAACGCGCACACATGCTTGCATTCGCTACTCATGGTGGCGTTTGTGCTCTGGCACGCCAGGTTCAAGCTGACTATAGCACTTGTCGAGAGGCTGGCAAGTTCAAAAGCTGCAAAAGGGGCACCCCAGGAGGTGCTCGTCAACTGTCAGTTGGCGCGGGATTAAGGCCGGCTGGGTTCGATGAGGAACTGCGGCCCTAGCGCTTTAGGCGGCGGTTGATTTTTTAATTCCATGTTCTTCCCCTCCACGCCCGAGCTGCTCTTGATGCCGTGGGCTCGGTGGCCCCAATCAATACGCAAGCGGCCCCGGATGCGATGGCAGGTGTTTATCCCGTCGCGGTTGGCCATCAGGTAGCCGACCAGGGCGGAAAACTCCCTGGGCCCGTGCCGGAGCATGGGGCTGGTGCGGAGCGCCTCCAGGGGTGTCTGACTGTCCCCATTCAAGGTCCGGCACATGAGCCGGTGCAATTCCTCATGGTCCACAGCGGTTGAAGCCCGCCGCGCTGGAGCTAGCCCCCAGCGGTCCGAAACCTATGGCCGGAAGGCGGAATAGGTTTCCCCCTGACCGTTCTTTGCCCTCATCGCCATCGCGCAAGACGACGTAGAACTAAGGCGCCGCCGAGCTGGCCGTTAAACCGGCCGATCCAATGAGGGCCTAAGGCCTCGTACGGACTTGCAGGCTGTTGAAAATGCGGTTTTCCCGACTCAGAGGGTGCCATGACTACCTCTTCCAGGATCTACATGGGTGACTGCCCCTCCCGGATCAGCTGCGCCCCTCTGCCACGGGACGCTTCCTGATCGCCGCGCGGATGTTTGGGCCCCGCCGGACCCGGGATCTGAAACAAATCATCGCTTCGCATGGTAGCCACTGCCGGAATCCGGTGGGACATGGGACAATCCTGCGACTTGGGCCGGAGGCCACTTTATCCATGTCGCCGGCTGCCAGCCACCGACTGTCGGCTGCTCTAAAAGCCCCAAGCGACGTCGCGCAAGTTGAATTTGGCTTCCCTGCGGACCCTCAATGCGACAAGCCACCCAGGCTGTCGCTTCGCGGCAAGCTGGGCGGAAGGAATTCCCATGGTGTTCAAAAAAAAAAAAAGACCCTCTCCGAAAGACGATTGCACAAGTCGTTCATCTGGAAAGGGTCTTTGTTTTTTTGGAAGAAACACGTTTTTCACCAGACTGCCAAGGTTGCGTTTGCAGCTTTTGTGAGTTGCCCCGGCAGCGCGCACGTCGAACAGCCACGACTGCTCCAATCCCGGCCAGGAGGAGCCCAAACGTTCCGCCAGCATCGGGGACAGAGGTGCCCGGCGGTGGAATCGGCAGACCGCCTTGAATGATCTGAAGGTCGGACACTAACAGACCAGTCGGATTCCCACCCCATTCCTGATTCAATACCTTTACCACGAGCGTATTCACCCCATCCAGGAATCCGCCCTGAATCGAGAACCATTGCAAATCCACAAATCCCCAGAGGTCTCTGGCATAGCCTGTGTCCTCGCCGTTGAACCAGATTTCACTCCAGTTGTCCGAAGCCCACCTCCCAACAAGAGTCAACGTTTGCGGATCGATCCCGCCCAGATCGACGATAAACTCCAGTTTGTACGTATAAAGCCCGGGCGGGTCATGAGGCCAGGTGCTCTCGGTAGGGTTCGGCCCGATCCAGGCCGACCCTTCGGGCGGCGTCACCCAGGCTTGGTGCCCCGGGCTGTGATAGACAATCGGCACGCGATACACCGTGTCCACCGGGCCTTGCACCACCCAATGCAATTCCGCTGCATGAAGCGGGATCACCTGACCGGAGTCGTCCACGCCGGTGTTGTACAGGCCGCTGACGGAGATGGCCCGAGTGTCGATGCACACGCCAATCCCCAGGAGCATTGCTACGACGAGGGAGTTTGTTTTCATAGCTTGGAGCACGTGATTGATGGATGAGTGCAGCTTCTGTAACCATGGGGCGGAACCTGCCCGCCCCCCCTCGTCCCATATCACAGGCGCCCGCCACAGTCAACGCTGGTGCTCGTGGTGTGTGGGCAGAAGGAGGGCAATTGACGTCCCACCCGCGCTCGAGCCGAGGCCGTGCCCATCTGCCGCGACTGTGCCCGAAGAAGAGGAGCAATCCCTCGGAGAAGAGGTTCGTGTGGCGGCCTCGTGGACAGATGGGCAACCTTGACATCGCTCGCGATGCCGGCCGAGAGTCCCGCCGCCACTGTCAACTGCGTTTCAGCGATCCCGAGGCCGATTCATCTGATTCGCAACCGCAGCGCAACGTCCTCTTCGAAGGGCGGGCTGGCCAACGACGTCGGCTCGCCCACAGCCCGAACCGTCTCCCGCTTTTCGACCTGGCCGGTGCGCGGTTGAATCCATTCTGCCGTGTAGGTGCCCGGGGGCGGGCGCAGCAGCAGGGTCGCTTGCACTGGACCCGTCGGCGCCGCCTTGTCCCGTGGGTCGCGCCCCAGATACAGCGCGTAAGCCCGCCCCGGCTCCGCCAGAACATAGGCGCGATGGCCGGGCGGCACGCCGCCCACGAGCACCTCCGGCGCCGGGCGCATCCGCACAAAATCCAGACTTTCCAGGAACTCCCGCAGGACGCGCATCTGTCGGCGGAACACTGCGTTGCCGCCGCCCGGCTGGCTGGCCGGATACACGAAGGTGCCATCCTCGAATCCCACGGCGAAGGAATAGTCCAGATGACTGAACAACGCCCCGCCCGCCAGCAGGAAACTCCAGGCCTCGACCCTGTACGGCCCGTCGTTCGTCCCGCGAAAACCGGTTTCATTGTCTCCAATGACCTTGTTCAGCCCGTAATTCATGGCCACGGCGTCGGGCGGGTAGGCATAGTGAAAATTGAAGATCGAAATGGCCGGATGCGGGTTTTCCACTTTGGCTCTCTCGTTGGCAATGTTCATCGAGATCAACTGCCGCGCGCCCACGGCCTTTTGCGTTTCCACGATCACGTCGGCGATACGGTGTTGCCAGGCCATGCTCACGCCGCCGAAATAGGGCTCGTTGCAGATCTCGTAGTACAGGTTGTCGAAATCCTTCAGCTCGGTCACGAATTTGCGGACCAGCGCCTCTTGAAACGGCAGCAAGCCGCCATGGCGGTCCAGGGTGTACACGTTCGTGCGAGCCACCGCGCCGACGCCGTTGATGTTGTTGATCGCGTTCATCGGGCTGAGCTGCCACATGGCCTCCTCGTAAAAGGGGCAGAAGAGGTTCAATTCGACGACCACGCCCCGTTCTGCGGCCCGGGCCAGAAAATCCTTCAGCCGGGCGAAGTAGTCCGGGTCCCACCGCGTGAGATCGAACTTGTTGCCGCCGTTCCGGTAGCCGGGCTGATCGCTGCGGGCCCAGGGACAGATCAACCGGCCCGGGGCGGGGGCCAGCGTGTTGCGCGCGATGTTGAACGCGCCCGGGGGTTCGCAGTACACCCCGCTGAGGGTGCGGGTATGGTTGAGCCCGTCCCGGGCCAAGGTGTCCAGGTATTTGCGGTAGTCGAAGTCCAGGTTCAGCACGGCCCCGTAGTGTTCTCCCGAACCGATCAGCACCGTGGGTCGGCCGCGCCACACGAAATAATGCGGGTTCTCCGGGTGCAGCGCCAAGGGGGTTGCGGCGAAAAGCGATCCTCTGCAGACCATGAGCGCAAGTGCGGCGGAAACCAACCAATGATCACGCATGGCAGAAACCTACCCCCACGCGTCTCCCCGGGCAACGATCTGCGGGCCCCCGGGCCCGGGGTGAAGTCCTGGTGCATTTGTCGTGGCCGGAAACCCGCTGGCTGGAAGCACTCATTCCGGGCCCTTGGAGGCCGAGATTCATGAGGCCGGAGGCAGCGTGATGCCAATCTGCGTCCTTCCGCGACTCACGACTTCTTACTGGGCTCCGGGCGAAAGACACCGGAACTATTTCAGTCGTCCTCCGCCGAGTTCAGTATGGGCGTCAGAGCATGCTTCTCGTGCGGGTCTTAAGGTGGCCGACCGGGCGCCGAGGGCTTGCACGACCCTCGAGCGCCCGGCGCCCGTATCCCCCACGGTCCAAGAAGAACGCAGACCGAGCCCGTCATCTTGCATTTCGGATGCGCTTTGCACACCGGAAATCCTGCCCTACGCCCAGAAGCAGCTGATCGATCTTCCGGGGGCCACTCAGCAGCGCCACATTTGCCATTGAGTTCTCCGGCTTTGCGCCACATCACATCAATGAGCATCTCCGCGTCGCTCAAGGTGGGCTTGCAGACCTCCAGCTGGATGCTGTGTCGATGCTCCTGCAGATCCGGAATGCTTTGAAAGGCACAGACAACAAACCGATCGGCCGTTGCAAAACCTTTCGGGACATAGCACCACCAGCACCCCGGAGGCGCCCGCAATGCCCAAGGCCTGACACTGCATGGCAGCCTCATGGGCCTCGGCCATCGATTCATGCGCTTTTGCGAGCATGTTATTCCCGCGTTCCCGCAAATAGTGCATCCCTTTTACCATGCGCTGATTGCCCAACCGTCTTTGCTTGACTTTACAGTGGTTGCGAGTGGCAACCTTCCACGTGCAGGATTTGTTGCGAAGCCAATGGTACCACTCGTTTGCGCCCATTCAGCTAACCAGGGTTCCATTTGCCGCGCTGAGTTCTCTTTCCCATTCCTGATTGTGGGGCTTTATGAATGCCCAGCCCTTGAGGTCTACCTTCCGGGCTTCGGAGTCATGGGAATGCCATAATGATCCGATGGCCAGCGGTAGAGAACTGTCTCCAGTCAGAGGCATACGGAGCATGGATTTCGAAACGCCTGAAGGCAAGACGGGCTTCCTCGAGGGCTCGGAAAAGGTTTGTTGTGCTTTACGTGCACCTCGTCAAGCTGCCGCAGGGAAGCCCGGTTGACTGCGCTGGAAGACGGTGTTCCGCGAGGGGCCCGTGTCAACCCTCCAAAACCAAACATGCACGGTGCAGGGAGGAGCAACTTGTCGCAAGATGTTCGCGGACAAACTTGTGCTCGAAGAGGCCTTGTCGAAGGAACCGCCTGCAGGCGCGCCTTCGGGGAATGAAGGGGCATGTTTGAGCTTGTGCCCGGTCGCGGGCTGGCGGCGCTGGCGGATCCGCGGTGGCTGGCCCTGGAGG
>JAOADM010000074.1:10393-16428 GCA_026417315.1 Limisphaera sp. | reverse complement strand
ACGCAGACATTTGTGGTGACGGTGCTCGATACACGCGCAGACTTCCTCGTCCATGTGGGCGAGGCGGTGCTTCGTACGAACGCCAGCGGAGACCTGCCGCTGACCTTGCAGTCTGGCACGCCGCTGACACGCGTCGAGTTCATGTTGGCTCTCAACCAGCCGCGGCTTGCCAACCTCCGGCTCACCGGTCTGGGCAGCGGCGTGGGTTCGGCCAACCTCGTTCCCATCGACGACGGGACGTATCGACTCGAGTTCGAAGCGGCATCGGGTCAGAGCCTGGCGGGTACCGTTCCGCTGGCCCGTCTGGCGTTCGATGCGGTTCCTGACCCGCATTCTGGCGTGGTTTGGTTGCGGGGTGGTGAGGTCACAGGGCGCAGAGCCAACGCCCCGAGCGCCCAGGGCCGTGCCGGGGTGGGACGCGCGTTTATCGTGGGACCCGAGCCGATTCTGGATTTGCAACCCCAGGCCGGGCAGGCCGTCCTGACCTTGTATGCACTGCCGGGCCAGCTCTATACGATCGAGCAAAGCAGCAGTTTGACACCGGGCGGCTGGCGCCCCATCCGGGTCGTAACCCCGACCGAGTTGCGGACGGAACTGGGCCGGTATCCCGCGGTCGCTCCGGCGCAGTTCTATCGCGCCCGCACGGGAGAGCCGCTGCCTCTGCTGGGGATTCGTCTTGAGCCCGGACAGATCGTCCTGGAATGGCTTGCGCCTTGCACGGGCTGCGTGTTGCAGCAGAGTCCCCGGCTCGGTCCGGGAGCCGTGTGGTCGACCAGTCCGGTACAACCTCAATTGGTGGGCGACCGCTATCGAGTCATTCTTCCGGTGGGTTCCCAGCCCCTGTTCCTCCGACTGGTTCGTCCCTGAGGGAAAGGCCTTCCAAGCCGGCCCGGAGTGCAGCCGGTTTTTCGTGGGGCGATTTCGAAGCCTGCGGAGCGACGCGTTCGCACTCCACGGCTCGTGGCGGTCCCCGGAGATGCGAGGTGCGACCCGGCTCCATCCGGAACTGTTTTATTGCTTGAACGTGGACTCGACGACTCTGCGCGTGAATGGTTGAAGCGGAAGCTGGTCGGCCCGGGGACAATGCTCAACCGCTCACCGGACTTACCGGTGCTGGGATTTACCGGCACTGGTAGGATGGAAGCCGGCCAACAGCGGAATGGCGGATCGGGGTACTCAGCGAATCACGCCCCGAGGAAGGGGATGAACCGATCGTGTATTAGAAGGCGGGACGAGAAGTGCCTTTCGCCTCCGTATGCCTGCATATTTCAAATCTTGGGCACCCTCGCAAAGCTCGGCGCAACTTCGAGGGTCCTCGGCACCAGAAATGCGGCTTCCAGTGTGCACGGGATGCCACGGGTCCATTGGCGTGGCGAAAGCGCGTCCGATCCACGAACCCGGGGGGCTCCGAAGTCCCAAACCCGCCGCGCCCTGAAAGGCCGCAATCCGATCCTCCATCGCAAGAGCGCGGGCGTGTCTCGCTGAGTTTCGCCCTTTCAGCCTGCCCAGGGCGTTGCCCCGGGCTGAGGAATCCTCGCCGTTTTGGCGCGGATGCACGAGGCTGCGGGTGGAGCCATGGATCCGGTATCGCGCCATGCGCTGCTGTCCAGGCCCGGTGTGCCCTGAACTCGTGCTTCCGCACCCCGGAGGGGCAGACAGACAGGAGGCCGAAGGTGCGAAACCGGTTCGGCCCTTGATGGGTTGGGTGGGAATGGAGCTGCGGGGGCTGCTTTGGAGGCTTGTTGCTCGCGGTGTTCACGCAGGCAGGTCCTCCGGCACCGCAGGTCCGCTGTGCGGCGCATTTTGGGTTTTGGACACCATTCGGAAGCTCGGCGCAGTTTTGGGCCTCCTGAGGAGGGGGAGCGGCGAGGGAATACGCAATTGCTTTCGGATTCTTGAATTCGGTGGCTCCCAACCCGAAATGCGCCTTTCCCATGCACTGCATAAGCCGGGAGGTTGACATCGGCTTGTGCCCGGGCAAGTTGGCTGCGTGAAGTGGAGCAGACGAAGGTTCCTGGGCTGGACTCTGGCGGGCTTGGGGGTGGGCGCCGCCGGGTTGACGATGTGGGTGGCGACGTCGCACCACCGGGCGGCGCGCTGGACGCGTCGGCTCATCAGGGAGAGCAGACGACCGATCGCCCCGCCTCCGCATCGGCCCCGACCGGAACAATGGTCCGCGGAGCAGGTCACCCTGGCATGGCTGGGGCATGCCACGTTTTTGCTGAATTTCTACGGCGTTTGGATCCTGACCGATCCCGCGCTGTATCCGAGAATCGGCGTGGATTTGAGGTTGGGAACACTCGGGCCCAAGCGACTGGTTGCACCTGCGTTGGGCCTCGGGGACCTGCCGACGCCGGACGTGGTCCTGCTCTCCCATGCGCACATGGATCATCTGGACATGCGGACCTTGCGGGCGGTTTTGCGCCCCGAGCTGCCGGTGGTTACGGCGCGGGATACCAGCGATTTGGTCCGCGACGCAGGGGGCCGACAGGTGACGGAGTTGGGGTGGGGCGAGGCCGCGACGCTGCGTACACGAGCAGGGGAGGTGCGCATCGAAGCGTTCGAGGTGAAGCATTGGGGCCAACGCTGGCCGAACGACCGGCCCCGGGGTTACAACGGCTATGTGCTGCGTCGGGAGGGTACGGCCCTGATCTTCGGCGGAGATACCGCTCACACGCAGCTTTTCCAGCGGTTGCGACCCGGCGGTCCGTATGCCGCGGCGATCATGCCGATTGCGGCGTACCGGCCGTGGATTTGGAACCATTGCACGCCCGAAGAAGCGGTCCAGATGGCGGATGCCGCAGGAGCACGGTACTTCGTGCCGATGCATCATGAAACCTTCATCCTGAGCGACGAACCTGTGGAAGAGCCGCGGCAGCGGCTGGAAGCCGCATTGGCGAAGGAACCCGGGCGACTGGCGTTGCGTCAGGTGGGCGAGACGTTTGTCGTTCCGCGAGTCTAGCGGCTTGGAGCTGGACGACGCAGCGCCGCCGCGGCGGCACAGATGGCCAGCAACAGCCCCAAGGTGCAGACCACGGCCGCCCCTGCCGGCACGTCCAGTTGGTACGAGCCGGCCAGACCGCCCACCCCTCCGAGCACGGCGATGCCCCAGCCCATGAGAAACGCTGCGCCCAGGGAACCGGTCCACAATTGACCGCACACGGCTGGAATGATCAGGTACGAGAACACCAGTAACACCCCGCCCAGATGGACAAAGGTCGTCACGACCAGCCCGAACAGAAAATAGAACCAGAAATCCCACAGACGCACGGGTGCACCCGCGGCCCGCACCGCTTCACGATGAAAGGTCAGCCCGATGAACCGGCGACGCCACAACCAATGGACCAGACCAATCCCGGCGTACAGCGCGCTCAACCGCAGCCCGGCCGGCCAGCTCACCGTCAACAGGTCGCCCACCAGCGTTTTCTGGAGTTCTTCCCGGCCGTGGGGGGTGTGGCTGAGGAGCAGGACACTGGTGGCGGCAGCCACGACATAGACGATGCCGATCAGGGCCTCGAGCGGCACGCGTCCGTGGGCCGGCTCCCGCAGGAAGGTGAACAGCAGCGCGCCCCCCATGGTGAAGCCCAGAGACCACAGATAGGCATGGACGTCCGTGGCTTCATGACCCAGCAGCACGCAGACGCAAGTGCCCAACGTGGCAACCTGGGCCAGGGCAAGGTCCACGAAGATGATCCCGCGCCGGAGGATGTGCAGACCGTAATAGACGAGCAACCCCGGAAGCAGGATTGCCGCGGTGAGCGGGGCAGCCAGCAGGGCTCCCACCTCTTGCCAGGAGGGACTGAAACCGTTCATGGCGAAGACACAGAAGGGTTGGCCCGGGCCGGAGCGCTTTCCAACGCTTCCGCGATGGCCCGGACAAGATGGTCCATGAGATCGAGATAGCCGCCTTCGGTTCCGGGGATTCCGCCGGGGTACTGGGCGACGGGCACGATGCGTGCGCCGGTGACTCGTGCCACCGTTTCGGCGGGGCGCCGGTTCTGATAAGGATCCAGCAGGATGACGCGAACCCCCTGAGCTTTCATCTCCGCAATGACCGCGGCAAGGTGCGCGGCGGAGGGTGGGATTCCCGGCTTGGGCTCGAGGAACAGATCGATTCGCAGATTGAACCGGCGTGCGAAGTAGGGCCAGGCGTTGTGGTAGGCCGCCAGACGGGCGCCGGCAAAGGGGCGAAGTCGGGCCTGCCATTGGGGCAGGCGCTTGTCCAGGGCGGTGACAAAGGCCTTTTCGTTGGCCCTGTAATCGGCGGCGTGTGCCGGGTCCAACTGGGCAAAGACGTCGGCCAGGTGATGGACGACGATTCGGGCGTTTTCCGGATCGGTGAGGAAATGCGGATTGCCGGCGGGATGAACGTCGCCCTGGGAGCGGTCAAGGCGCTCGGGCACCTCCAGCAGGGTCACGCCCTCGCAGCAGGCCACATTGCCCCGTGCGGCGGGCAGAATCCGGGCGTTGCGCGCCTGTTGCAGCAGGGGCGTCAGCCAGGCGGACTCGAGTCCTGCGCCGCCATGGACCAGCACGTCGGCCCGGGACAACCGCACCAGGTAACTGGGGCGCGGATCGACAAAATGCGGATCCTCCGTAGGCCGCGCCAGGGTGAGAATCTCGACATGAGCTCCGCCGACGGCGCGGGCCAGGGCGGCCAGATCGGCGGTGGTGGCGACCACATCCAGCCGGGCCCGGGCCGGCGGGGCCAGGGAGATCACCGCCAGGGTTAGACAGGTGAACAGTGGGTTGCGTGCCATGGATGAAACTCCCGGGTTAGAACTGATGGGCCGCGTGGGCGCCCAGGGACAGTTCGAATTGCAACCAGACCGAGTGGTCCTCGCCGACGTCGAGGCGGTCGTCGAAGTTATACTGGAGCCTCAGCCTGGAGTACTCGCTCGGGTACCAAGTGAGGTTGGGGGAAAGGCGCCACCGCTGGCGCCGGAGCAGGTCGCGGCCGACCGGCTTGCCGTTCCAGAGCCACGCGGCGCGTTCGTAGTCCCCGCGACGACCGGTGACATAATCGAATCGCAGGCCGGCGACCCAGCCGCGTCGAAACCCGTACAGAAACTCGGTGTAAAACCCGTAGTCGGTGATTGTCTCGCGATCCAGGAAGGCGGGCTGCCCCGTGGCTGCGTCGGAGAGAAAAGGTTCCCCGTGAGCCTCGGCCTCGGCCCAGTCGAACGCGCCCAACTCGTATCGGCGGAACACCGCCTCCGCCTGGAAGGACACGAACGGGAAGCCCCCGTGGGCGCGCGGCGATTTCCACTTCCAATACAGGTCCAGGCCGTAGAGTTGGGTGAGGGATTCGCCCGACCGACCGCTGGCATTCGGTCCGAGCGCCCCGCTAATGCCCATCAGCAGGGTTTGTTGGTCAGTCAGGTCGGCGCTCAAGGCGTACCGCGCACTCCAGAGAAGGTCGTTCCAGGCCGAAACGCCCCGGTCGTTTTCAGCAGGGCGAAAGCCCAGGGGCAGCATGTCGGCCATTTCGTCCCCATGGATGTGTCCGCCGGCGCGGAAGGGCGCCGCCCCGTCCCCGCGGCTGTTTTGCACCGAGATGAACAGCTCCGAGTAGATCGGGGTGGGGAGCAGCCACGACACTCGGACCCCGGGATTTCGCAAACCGTCCGGCCCCAGAAGTCGCGCCGTCACCAGGGGCGCGTCCACAAACCCCCATTGATGCGGATGTTGGCCGTTGATGCGGCCGAAGGGGGTGTAAAACTGACCGGCGCGAACCTGAAACCTGCCCGGCAGATGAAGCGTCTCCAACCAGGCCTCCTCCAGTTCGAATTCTGACTCTCCGTCGGCGTCCAGGCCGTAAAGGAGGTTGGCGTTGCCCCGAAAATACGGATCCACCGCGCCGCTGAGGTTGAGTTCCACCCCTTGGACGGTAAATCCGCGTTGGTTCGGGTCGTGTCCGCCGGGCTGGAGCGCGCCTTCGATGTCTCTCGCCGTGGAGGTTCCGACAGTGAAGGTTCCCACCAGGCTGACATCGGCATAGGCGGTCCCGCCACCCAGCCGCCAGGGCTGCCGGG
>JAOADM010000074.1:0-10383 GCA_026417315.1 Limisphaera sp. | reverse complement strand
GGTTTGAGGTGTGGCCGCTGACACATCAGGGGACGGCAATGAAGCTTCTCCGACAGAGGGGACCCTGGCGGAATCCGGCGGCAAGGGGGTGGAACTTTGCTTCAGTTCGGCCAGTTCTCTTTGAAGGGCTTCGATTTGTTGCCGTTGTTCCCGAAGGGTCTGTTCGAACTGCGCCTGCATCTGGCGCAACCGTTCTTCCAGCGCCTGCACGCGGTCGGTTTCCGCACCGGCTGCCGCAGTCGCAACAAGGGTGGTCGAAACAAGGAGAGCAATCCGGGAAAATGCAGAAATGTGTCTCATAAGGCAAAGTTGTCTGATGGTTTGGGATCCTTGATGTGGGTGGCGATTCCGGGCCGGGCAGGGCTACCTGCTGCGCGCTGCCGGATCCGGGTCGATGTTTGTGTTCAGGCCCCGAGGTCGCTCGGGGTGTACGCGAACTGCCTCAAGGCCGCGGAGCGTCGCGGGGAGGGCCGCGGCCAGGATGATCGTCCGGGACGCTGATGAACGCCGCGGTCGGGACGGGCGGGCGTGGTGTGGGAAAGGGCGGTGTGGGATCGCCGATCTCGGTGCATTCGCCGGGACCTTCGAGCAGTCCGAGGGAGAGCGTGCAAGCGCCGCAGCTTGGGGAGGGCGAATCGGAAGCATCGTGCCGATGCCCACGACGCCCCTCGAGGACGGTGGCGGCCAGTACCCACACCCACATGCCCACCATCAGCAGGGCCAGGGCGCGGCGCATATTCATTGAGCGGCCCATCCCGCGCACGCCTGAATCAAGCACGGCATGGCTTGCCGGTCAAGCGGCCGAGACATGGGCTCCCAAAGGGTGTTGGATGGAGTCCCGGCCTTTCTTTCGCAAACGCGATAGCGCAGGCACCGACCGCGGGGCGCGTGGGCGGGGAACGCTCTCGGGCCGGGTAACCGGCTCGAGACGGGCATGTGGGAACAACCGCGCCGCGAGCTCACGCTGCAACCGCGGCACCGCGAGGGTTCCGCCTTGCACCGGCGGGATCGCCATCGCTTGGGGCCACCGTTGGAATCGGACCGGACGCATGCTGGCCTCGCGAGGCGCCTGCGGCCGGGCACGAAGATCCATCTGGTCCACGGCGTGCCGAGGGGTTAGATTTCGTTTGGATGGTGAGAACCGGTGCCACTGCGGCAAAAGATGGGATGGGTATGAAGGCCTTCAAGCGCGGCTTTACGTTGATCGAGTTGCTCGTGGTCATTGCCATCATCGCGATTCTGGCGGCGATGCTGCTTCCTGCCCTGTCCGCGGCCAAGGAGAAGGGCAAACGAGCGGCCTGCATCAACAATCTCCGGCAACTGGCGGTGGGAGTGAACATATACGCGGTGGACAACAACGATCGCGTGTTGCAGGCACGGTGGAGTGCCAATTATTTTGTGCAGAACTGCTTGAACCCGCCGGAGGCGGCCGCCGCGGCCATGGTGGGGTTGGTGGTACAATCCAACACGGCCTCCGTCTGGACCTGTCCGAATCGACCGGGCCTGCCGGTCTTCGAGCCGCAGTATCCGCAGTGGGTCATTGGCTACCAGTATTTTGGCGGAATCACGAACTGGAACAACCCGGCCGGCAGTTTCCCCTCGCGCAGTCCCGTGAAATTGAGCCTGGCGAAGGGCACGTGGACGCTGGCGGCCGATGCGGTGGGCAAGATCAACGGGCGCTGGGGCGGGCAGGAGCCGGGTCGGGAGTTTGTGTATGCCAACATGCCGCAGCATCGCTCGTCGCGTTCGATGGTGCCGGTGGGCGGCAATCAAGTGTTCGCAGATGGCTCGGCGCGATGGATCAAGTTCGAACAGATGTACTTCCTGGCCACGTGGAACGTGTCCTCGCGGGTGTACTATTTCTGGCAGGATCCGAATGACTTTGATCCCGTGCTGAAAGCGCGGTTGCCCACCTTGCGGGCCCAACCGTAAACGAACCGGCAGAACCGCGGCGGGAGGCCCGACGTGGTCGAGGCTGATCCCGCAGCAGCCGTGCTGCCGCTTCCAGGCCCCAATTGGCCGTGGTGCCACGCCAGACGCGCAGGGCCGGGTTGGGATCACCAACCCAGCACGTAGGCGAAGATCAGCGGCGCGACGATGGTGGCGTCGCTTTCGATCATGAACTTCGGCGTCTCGCGGGCCAGTTTGCCCCACGTGATTTTTTCGTTGGGCACGGCGCCGGAATAGCCGCCGTAGCTGGTGGTGGAGTCGCTGATCTGGCAGAAATAGCCCCAGAGGGGCACATTCTCCCGGCGCAGGTCCTGATGCAGCATGGGCACCCCGCAAATGGGGAAGTCGCCCGCGATGCCACCGCCGATCTGGAAGAAGCCGAGGCTGCCCAGCCCATTCGAAAGGGTGCGGGCGTGCGTCGTGTACCAGTCGGCCAGGCGGACCATGTATTCAATACCGCTGCGGACGGTGCCCGGATTCTTGACATCGCCGCGAATGACGGCGGCGGCGAACATGTTGCCGAGGGTGGAATCCTCCCAGCCGGGGACCCAGAGGGGGAGATCTTTCTCGGCGGCCGCCACCAGCCAGGAATCGCGGGGATCGATTTGGTAGCTTTCCTTGAGGCGGCCGCTGCGGAGCAGGCGGTAGAAGAATTCATGGGGAAAGAGCCGTTCGCCGCGTCGGTCACAGTCGCACCACAGTTCGAGCATGGCCTGCTCGATGCGGCGCATGGCTTCCATTTCGGGAATGCAGGTGTCGGTGACGCGATTGAGGTGCCGGCGCAGCAGGGCTTCTTCATCGGCGGCGCTCAGCTCGCGGTAATGGGGAACGCGCTCGTAGTGGTTGTGAGCCACCAGGTTGAAGACGTCCTCTTCCAAGTTGGCGCCCGTGCAGCAGATGGCATGCACCTTGTCGGCCCGGATCATCTCGGCCAGGGAAATCCCCAGCTCGGCGGTGCTCATGGCTCCGGCCAGGGTGATCAACATCTGGCCCCCGGCCTCCAAGTGGGCGCGGTAGGCCCGAGCGGCGTCGCGAAGGGCGGCTGCATTGAAATGGCGATAGTGCCTTTCGATGAAGGCGGAAATCGGATGATTCGCGTTCATGGTGGCCATGGTCCTCGCGTTTGTGTCTCTGACGGGGACCGGCGCCGGCGCAGGCCACCGGGTGCCCCGAGTTTTTGTTTCGCCCAGATGGCCGGCCCCACTGGCGTGTTGAAGGCGCCGGCCCCAGCGTGGCCCTCAAGGAAGGAAGAAACCTGCGGCAGGTCAAGTTCGAGGTGGACAGCAGCGCCTTCGGAGCTTCTGGACACGCTCGGAAGCTCGGCAGAGTTTCAGATATCAGGGGCGAGGAAACTCGAGAGGGAAAACGGCATTCGCTGGGGATCGCTGAATCCGGGGCTTCACCATGGAATTGCGCACTCCGCTGTCCATGCATCCCGCGGGCCCATCCATGCGCCGACGACTCATTCCATCCGTCAGCCCGGGGCAGGGCCCCGGGACCCGGGCACCCAAACGCCATGGTGGCCTGAAAGGGCGTAATCCCAGGGCCCCACCGTAGGGGCAGGGCCTGCCTTACCGAATTCCGCCCTATCCGGACGGGTTGAATCTTGGTTTGCCTGCCTACCGGGGCGTTGCCCTGGGCTGGGGCATTCACCCCCCGATGGGGCGGAAACGTGATGCGCCGAAGGCCCAGCGGCTCGTCCGTTCTACATGCTTCGTTGCGCAAGGAGGGCCCCGGGCGGGTGTGCTTCATACCCCGACCGGGTGCACCCGGGCCGCGCTGAAGGGGCATCCGTTCGTCAGTTCGAGACAACGCCCCGGGAGTCGGCCGCCCAAACCCGCCGCGCCCTCAAAAGGCGCAACCCGAGGCCGCTTTCACGAGGGCCGCGCGCACTTACACCAATTTCCGCTCTTCCGGGGTGGCAGGAATCTGGTTCGCCCTCTACCCAATGCGTTGCGCCGGGCTGATGAATCCTCGCCTCGTTGGGGGATTTTGGTGTCCCGCCATGCTCTTTGGTGCAGGGCCCCGCCCCGGGCTGGGTGCCTCCGCACCCCGGAGGGACAAACACTCAGGGCACTGAAGACGCGAAACCTCCAAAACCCTTGATCGGTTTGGTGGGAATGAAGCTGCATGATCTGGCACGGAGAATTGTCGTTTCCAGCGTTGGTGCAGGCAGAGCCTCCGGCGCCGCGGATCCGTGGTCCGGCGGATTTTGGGTTTTGAGCCTCCCCGAAAGCTCGACGAAATCCCGCGCGTCCTCGGCAATGGGGAAGCCGAGGCAACACGGCATTCGCTTCGGATCCCCGATCCGGGGCTCAAAAACGGACATGCGCCCGGTGGGCGAGCGGACAAGGCGCGGAGCCGGGAACGTGCGTCCCCGGGAGCTGAACGGCAGGCCGGAATGGGACGCCACTGAGGAAGCGGCGCCATCGCTCCAGAGGGCACAGACGCCGGACCGTCGCATCCTTGGCCATGGACCCCTGCGGGCATGCTGGAACTGAATGGTGCCCGCTGGTTCGGCCGCACTCAGGCACTTGGCACCTCCGTTCGCGATGGGACGCGAGGCCCGCGCAGTTTTTCGATACAGACAGTTCATTTGCTCTGTCGATGCGTGCCTCGCCCTGGATGGGCAGACAGCCGAAAGCCGCGACTCGTGTGTGAGGGATGCATCTGCGTGCATCGGTTGCAGGACTCGCGGCGGTGTTGCTCGGGGCCGACCGGTGTCTTTCCCGAGACGCTGTGCGCCGCTGCTCGGCTCCGTGGATTGAGGAAAACGAAAGATCGGATCCGAGTACCGCGTCTTTTGATCGGTGGCTGAGTAGGGCAGTCAGGCTTTGATTCCGGGAGCAGGATGGCATCGGCGATGGCGGTCGCGAAGCGGAGTTGTCCGTCGGTCGAGGGCCCATTGGGGGAAAGTTTGGGAATGGTTTGCCCCTCGATTTGCCGGGCTCCAAGGACCGGCGGGACCGGATCCCGCACGGCGGGGTTGGAAGCGCCGCATGCGTCGGCATTTCTTGCGCGGCGGGCGGCCCACCGGCAGGGCCGTCAGGAAGGCGGGGATTCGGCCGCGAGTCGTTCCCGGATTCGGTCCATGCGTTTGTCCAGGGTGGGTTGGAGCGGGGGAAACAGGTCGCGCAGCCGTTCGTAGAGGCGCAGGGCCCGGGGCCATTCCTGGAGGGCTTCGGCCAGTCGGGCGGCTTCCAGGCCGGCGCGCCGCGTCCAGAACAGATCGGGTTGTTCGCCGGCCCGGAGGTGCTGGCCGTAGAGCACATCGAGGTAACGATCCATGGCTTGGCGCAGCAGGGGTCGTTGTTCGGGCGCAGGGGCGAGGCCGGCGAGCCGCTCCGCCACCAGGCCCAGACCGACGAGGGCCTGGCTGCGGGTGGCCACATCGGCTGCCGGAAGCGTAAAGGCCTGGTGGAAGGCGTTGCTGGCGGCGGCATACTGTGAGGGATCGCGTGTGGCCAGTTGCAGGTAACATTCGCCGATGTCGCCCCACGCCCGTGCGGCCGTGGCGTTGGTGGGGTTGAACTCGAGAATCTTGGCAAAGATGCGCGCGGCTTCCTCGAAGTTGGCCAGGGGTGTGTTGGTGTTGGATGGCGGAAGGCGACGGACGGCGTCTCCGTAGCCAAAGAGTGCCTGAATTTTAATGCTGGCCGGGCAGTTCAGATCGCTGGTGAGGTTGGTGAAGTAGCCGATGGCATCGAGCCAGGCCTGTCGGGCCATGGCGACGCGGCCGGCCATCATGCGGGCCTCGTAGGCCAGGGGATGATCGCTCCAGGTCTGCGCCAGCAGTTGGTAATGGCGCTCGGCCTCCATGTACCCGGCCGGGCCCTGGCGTAGGTAGTAGTCGGCAATCCACCATTGAGCCTGTGGGGCAAGGACGTTCGTGGGGTAACGGGCCACGAAGTTGGTGAAGATTTGGAGGGCCTGGGCATCGTTGCCGGTTTGGTAGGTGGTCCAGGCGAGATTGAACTCGACCTGCGGTGCCAGTTCGTGGGTGGAAAACTGTTGGAGCCAGGCGCGGTAGGTCTCGGCGGCGTGGCCCCAGTCGCGTTCCAGCTCGCAGGTTCGTGCGATCGCCAATAGGAGCTCCGGGCGGCGGGGCGTGTCCGGGAAGAGCTCCAGGACGCTTTGAAAGATTCGACGGGCGGCGGCGGGGTCGCCGTGACGGGCCAGCCCCTGGGCCTGGAGAGTGAGCGAGGCTTCCGTGAGATGGCCGTCAGGGAACTCGTCCAACAGGCGCTCCACGGCGGCAGCGGCGGTGGCCAGATCTCCGAGTTCCACGGCGGCACGGAGGGTCTGGTACAGCGCGGGCTGAACCAGCTGGGTGCGGATCGTGGGATGAGAGTTCGTGAGGAGGGCCTGGTAATGGGCGATGGCCTCGCTCAAGCGGCGCTGTCGGAACGCGATGTCGCCCAGTTTGAACTGTGCCACGGCGCGATCATAACCCTCGGGGAGGCTGTCGGCAGCGGCTTGGAAGGCTTCGGCGGCGGCATCCCACTGACCGGTAAGCCAGAGGCACCAGCCCCGATCGAGCTGGGCTTTCGGCGCATGGGGACTTTGGGGGAATCGAGTGAGCAGCGTTTCAAACCGTTCCCTGGCGCGGGCGAGGAGATTGGTCACGGACCCCTGGGTTCCAGGTGCCGTAGATCCGGCCAGCCATTGAGCGAGGCACTGCTGGAGTTCCAGTTCACCCAGCGTCAGGAGGACCAGCGCTTGTTGCGGGGCGTCGGGAAGGCGTTGGAGGAATTCGTCCAACGCGGCTGCTGCCTGCGCGTACTGGCCCTGACGAAGGGCCAGCCGACTGATGCTCAGGACGGCTTCTTCTTGAAGGTCCGGGGGGAGATTGGTGGCGAGATTCTGGCGATACAGGGCGGCGGCGGCCGTGGGGTCCTGGGCGGCTTCCAGAGCCGCAGCCAGGGCACTTCGGCTACGGGCCTGCCAGATGGGCGAGGGCAGGGTGTCGGCCAGGGAGACGAGGTTGGTGGCGGTTTGGAGGGCCTGGGAAGGACGGCCTTCGACCAATTCGCATTGCATCTGCAGCCAGAGTCGGCGCCAGGCCAACGGGGCGGGCAGGGAGGTGCCGGAGAGTGTTTGCAAGACCTCGATGGCCCGGGCGGGCCTGCCGGTCCGCCAGAGCGCCTCGGCCCAAAGCAACTGCCCGCGCACAGCAGGCTCGCTTGCCGGCTTTTCCCGGGCAGCCGATTGGAACGCTCCCTCGGGATCCCCCAGCAATTCAGCCGCCCGGGTCCAGTCCCCGGCTGCGGCGTGCGCAGCCGCCTCGTTGACGCTTGCCTCGAGCCGCAGCCCGGAGTGCGGATGGCGTTCGAGCAACTGACGAAAGGCCGCGGCAGCAGCAACGGGATTCTGGGCTCGCAGCTCCGCCTCTCCCAACCAGTAGAGGAAGGCATCGGTCAAGTTGCCGGCGCCGGGGAGTTCTTGCTGCAGCAATTCCACAGCCGCACCGGGCCGGTTTAACTGGCAGAGGGCCTGGGCTCGCAAGACAATCGCCAGGGGCCGGCGTGCGGACGAGGGGTATTGTTGAACAAACTGGCTCAGGGCTCGTTCGGCCCGTTCCCACTGTTCATCCTCAAAGGCACGCGCGGCAGCGTGAAAATCGGCCTCCTCATTCTGCCCGAGAGCACTGGGGAGCCACGCCAGCCACGCGGTCAGGCATAATGCAATGAATCCTTTCTGCATGAGTGTCTTGCCGCCTGGTATTCTGGTGAGAAAGAACGCGGGTTCAAAGCGCGAAAGTGCTTTTGGGGCCAATGTTCGCGTTCTTCAGGTATTGTCCTCGCCCCGAAGAGTCGGTGGGAACGAACGGCGACGGGACCCGAGGTGTTGCCCCGGGCTGAAATGGATCTGTGAATGCCGGAACCCGACTGCCGCGGCGCACGCCGGGCTGTGGACTTGTACCCCGGGCGGGCTCCGTTCAGTCTGGTGGCCCATGAAACCGGGTGGGTTTGCGCGGTTGGAGCGGATGAAGGGATTGCCACGACTCGCGGCTGGGATCGTTCTGTGCGCTTTGTTGAAGCTTGCGTGGACGGGGGCTGGGGGAGCTTCTCCCGCAGGGGTGGGGCGTTGGGAAGAGGAGATTCGCGCCTTCGAACGCTCAGATCGCACCAACCCGCCGCCGCCGGGGGCGGTCTGGTTGGTGGGCAGCTCCAGCATTCGATTATGGACGAATGCGGCGGCGCATTTTCCAGGGCACGTCGTGGTGCGACGCGGGCTGGGCGGAGCGCACATTCGGGAGGTGACGGAAGCGTTGTCCCGACTGGTCCTGCCGTACGGGCCGCGGGTGATCGTGCTGTACGCGGGCGACAATGACGTGGCCGAGGGGTTGACCGCTGAGGCCGTGCTTCAGGACTTCCGGCGGTTCGTGGAGCGTGTCCGGTCCGAGCAACCTGCCGTTCCGGTCGTTTATTCGGCCATCAAGCCGAGCCCCGCGCGTCTGCGCTGGTTGGAAGTGGCCAGGGAGGCCAATCAGCGGATCCGGGCATGGTGCGAAAGCCAGTCCGGAGTCCGTTTTGTTGACGTGTTTACTCCGATGCTGGATTCGGCGGGGCGACCGCGGCCCGAGCTGTTTGTCGCCGACCTCCTGCACATGAACGAATCCGGTTATCGACTGTGGGCAGAACGCCTGGGCCCGGTGTTGGAGGAGCTGGCGCCCCCGCGACCGGAGCGTCTGCGATAGTGCGGAGCAGAATGTGGAAGAACGTCTTGTGCCGGAAAGTCACTTTTCCCAAGCCGCGACGCGCGCGTGCGTTCAGACCAAGGGGCCTCTCTCGGCTGCGGTGAGGGAGCAAGCACTCGGCGCCGACGCCGGGTTTGCGCCAGCCCGGGATGTCGGGCAAACCACCCGCCGTGGTAGGTCCTTGGGGATGCTCGAGGTGGGCACCGGGACAATGTTCCCGGGACCGGCTCGGGACCGCGCCCTCGTTGGAGAGCGCGCGCGGGGCTTGACATTTGACGGCCCCGGAGCATTTTAAGGGTGCGTAATCACTGCAAGATTCCCTTGCCGCAAGCAACACCGAGCAGTCTTGCAGCGCGGGCCCGGTCCTCTTGGCCGACGATCTCCCGGAATTTGAACCTCTGCGGCTGAGGTCGGTCCAAGTTGTGACGGTGTCCGGGGCGCGGAGTTGTAAGGGCAAGGCTGCGGCGCGGATGGAGCCTTTTTGACATATGCCACGAGTCAGCACCAAGC
Organism: Limisphaera sp.; assembly: GCA_026417315.1. Lineage (GTDB taxonomy): Bacteria > Verrucomicrobiota > Verrucomicrobiia > Limisphaerales > Limisphaeraceae > Limisphaera. Next base: position 1,223 of record JAOADM010000074.1, on the reverse strand, counting down.
GATCTACGAAAACCAAGACTGAGACAGCGGAGGTCTCCGAACTGCAGGGACAGGCCCAGGCTTCCCAGAATGAAGAGGCCCGGGCCGTGGTCTCCGACATTTCTTCTGCTCCGGCCGCGGAGGCTTCCGCGGCGGAGGGGACGACGCAGTCCGGTTCCGGCCGCAAAGGCCGTCGAGGCGGACGGAAGAGCGGCGGCAGCGCCCAGGGGGCTCCCGAACCGGCCCCGGCCGAGGCGGCCGTCAGGGAAGACAAGGAAGAGACGGTGGTGGAATGGTCGCCTTCGATGGAGACGCCCACGGCCGAGGCGATCAAACAGGCTGCGGCAGAGGCAGCAGCCCGGGAACAAGCCGAGCAGCGGGAGGCAGAAGCCCGTGCTGCCAGCGAGACCGTGGCGCAGCCCACCGGCCGCCAGCGGGACCGCATCGCCGAGTCCATCAACATTGCCAAGCTGCAGGCCATGTCCATGAACGAGCTCAACCAGATGGCTCGCGAATTGGGCGTGGAGAACTACGGCACGATGCGGAAGCACGAGGTCATCTTCCACATCCTCCAGAAGAACGCGGAACGCGCCGGGGTGATGTTCTCAGAGGGCGTGTTGGAGATTCTGCCGGAGGGATTCGGGTTCTTGCGTTCGCAAAGCTTCAATTACCTGCCGTGTCCGGAGGACGTCTATGTCTCGCCCTCCCAGATCCGGCGTTTCAATCTCCAGACCGGCAACCGGGTCGCCGGCCAGATCCGGCCTCCGAAGGAGAAGGAGCGGTTCTTTGCCCTGCTGAAGGTGGAGGCGGTGGACGGGGAGGACCCCGAGAAGGCCAAGGAACGGACGCACTTTGACAACTTGACGCCGCTGTTCCCCACGCAGCGGTTCATTCTGGAGACCGAGCCGGACGAGCTCAGCACGCGCGTATTGGACCTGGTTTGCCCGATTGGGAAGGGCACCCGCGGGTTGATCGTGGCCCCGCCCCGCACCGGCAAAACCGTCCTGATGCAAAAGCTCGCCAACGCCATCCTCAAAAACAACCCCGAGGTGTACCTCTTCATTTTGCTGATCGACGAACGGCCGGAGGAAGTGACGGACATGGAGCGGACCTGCCGCGGTGCCGAGGTGATCAGCTCCACGTTCGACGAGCCGCCCGAGCGTCATGTGCAGGTGGCGGAGATGGTCTTGGAAAAGGCCAAGCGCATGGTGGAACGCAAGAAGGACGTGGTGATCCTTCTGGAC
>JAOADM010000073.1 GCA_026417315.1 Limisphaera sp. | reverse complement strand
TTGATTTCCTCCTTGTCCTTGACCTTCTTGGCCAGTTTTTCGAGGTGGGCCACGGCGGCGTCCACGGCCTTCTGGATGCCGCGCTGGATGCCGATGGGGTTGGCGCCGGAGGCGACGAACTTGAGGCCCTCGCGGTAGATGGCCTCGGCCAGGACGGTGGCGGTGGTGGTGCCATCGCCGGCGGCGTCACTGGTCTTGCTGGCCACCTCGCGCACCATCTGGGCGCCCATGTTCTCGTAGGGATCCTCCAGCTCGATTTCCTTGGCCACGGTCACCCCGTCCTTGGTGACGGTGGGCGAACCGAATTTCTTGTCGATGACCACGTTGCGGCCCTTGGGGCCGAGCGTGGCCGTGACGGCCTTGGAGAGTTTGGTCACGCCGCGCAGGATGGCCATGCGCGCGGCTTCATCGAAGAGCAATTGTTTGGCTGCCATAGGTTACAGGTTTGGATGTGCGATGTCTCAGACTGCCAACGGTTGCGCGGATCACTCCAGAATCGCCAACAGGTCGTCGGAGCTCATCAGCTTGTACTCCTTGTCGTCCACCTTGATTTCGGTGCCGCCGTACTTGCTGACGAGCACGCGGTCGCCGACCTTGACCTCGAAAGGAATCCGTTTGCCGTTTTCATCGAGCTTGCCCGTGCCCAGGGCGCGGACAATGCCCTCCTGGGGTTTCTCCTTGGCGGTATCGGGGATGATGATGCCGCCTTTCTTGACTTCCTTCTCTTCGACCGGCTCGATCAGCACCCGGTCGCCGAGCGGTTTGATGTTCAGTGCCATAGTCTGACGTTGACCACGTTCTACGGTTCTTGGGTTTGGTGAAGCAGCAGCCCCGCCGCAAACCCCACGGCGGGCTTCTTGCCGGCCCCGCCAAACCGGGCGGAACCGGTTGTGCAAACCCCGGCCCCGCGGCCGGGGGTTGGAAATCTCCTACCTCTTGTTGTCATCGACGACCTCGGCATCGATGATGGGCCCCTCTTCCGAGCGGCCCTTCTTGGGCTCGGATTCGGAGGTGCGGCCCGACTCGGTGCCGCTGCTCTTGCCGGCGCGCGCCCGTTCGGCGGCCGACCGATACAGCGCCTCGCTGACGGACTGCCAGACTTCCATGAGCTTTTCGGTGGCCGACCGGATGGGCCCGGCGTCGTCGTTCTTGAGGGCCTCCTTGACCGCCTGCACGGCCCGCTCGATGCGCTCCCGGTCGCTGGCGCTGATCTTGTCGCCGTTTTCGCGGAGGAACTTTTCGGAGCGATAAACGGCGTTGTCGGCTTCGTTGCGCGCCTCGGCGGCCTCGCGGCGCCGGCGGTCCTCCTCGGCATGCAGCTCGGCCTCCCTTCGCATGCGCTCCACCTCTTCTTTGGAGAGGCCGCTGCTGGCGGTGATGGTGATTTTCTGTTCCTTGCCGGTGCCCAGATCCTTGGCGCTGACGTGGAGTATGCCGTTGGCGTCGATGTCAAAAGTGACCTCGATTTGCGGAACCCCGCGGGGTGCGGGTGGGATGTCGGTGAGGGTGAAGCGGCCGATGGTCTTGTTGTCGCGGGCCATGGGCCGCTCGCCCTGCAAGACGTGGATTTCGACGCTGGTCTGGTTGTCGCTGGCCGTGGAGAAGATTTCGGATTTGCGGGTGGGGATGGTGGTGTTGCGCTCGATGAGCTTGGTGAACACACCGCCCAGCGTCTCGATCCCCAGCGACAGCGGCGTCACGTCCAGCAGGAGCACATCCTTGACCTCGCCCTTCAGCACGCCGCCCTGAATGGCCGCGCCCACGGCCACCACTTCGTCCGGGTTGACGCCCTGGTGGGGTTGCTTGTTGAAGAGCCGTTTGGCCGTCTCGACCACCCTGGGCATGCGGGTCATGCCGCCGACCAGCACCACTTCGTCCACGTCCTCGGGCCGCAGGCCCGCGTCCTTGAGGCAGGCCTGCACCGGCCCCACGGTCCGCTCGAACAGGTCGTCGCAAAGCTGCTCCAGCTTGGCCCGGGTCAGTTTCATGCTGATATGTTTCGGGCCGCTGGCATCCGCGGTGATAAAGGGCAGGTTGATTTCGTAGACCTGCGCGGAGCTGAGGGCGATCTTGGCCTTCTCGGCCTCTTCCTTGATGCGCTGGAGGGCGTCGGGTTGCTTGCGCAAATCGATCCCGTGCTCCTTGCGGAACTCCTCCAGGATCCAGTCGATGATGCGGTTGTCCCAGTCGTCGCCTCCGAGGTGCGTGTCGCCGTTGGTGGCCTTGACCTCGAAGACGCCGTCGCCGATTTCGAGCACGGAGATGTCGAAGGTACCCCCGCCCAGGTCGTACACGGCGATGATTTCATCTTTCTTTTTGTCCAGGCCGTAGGCCAGGGAGGCGGCGGTCGGCTCGTTGATGATGCGCAGAACCTCCAAGCCCGCGATGCGTCCGGCATCCTTGGTGGCCTGACGCTGCGAGTCGTTGAAGTAGGCCGGCACCGTGATCACGGCCTGGGTGATCTTCTCGCCCAACCGCATCTCGGCGTCGGCCTTCAGCTTCTGCAGGATCATGGCGGAGATCTCGGGGGGACTGAACTGCTTGCGCTGCCCGCCGACTTCGACCTCGACCCAGGCGTCGCCATTGGGGCCCTCGATGACCTTGTAGGGCATGCGTTTGGCTTCTTCCTGGACCTCGCTGAATTTGCGGCCCATGAAGCGCTTGATGGAGTAGATGGTGTTGCGCGGGTTGGTGATCGCCTGGCGCTTGGCAGCGTCCCCCACCAGCCGCTCCCCGCTCTTGGTGAAAGCCACTACCGAGGGGGTCACCCGTCGGCCTTCCGAGTTCTCCAAAACGACGGGCTCGCCCCCTTCCATCACTGCCATGCACGAGTTGGTCGTGCCCAGATCGATTCCGAGTACTTTCGGCATAATCCAAAATCCTTTCGTTGCGTGGCCGCCCCGGAGGGCTCGAAGCCACTGGGTTCTAAGCTAGCCGAATGCCAGCCACGGCTTCGATTTCCAAGTTGCTGTACATTAAGACCTTATGTAGGAACCGGACCGTTGCTATCGCGCAAAAAACTGTGCCAGTCGAGTCAACCTGACACAAAGTGGACCCGAGGGCGGGTTGCTGTGTCACAAGGCGGTTCGTCCAATGGCATCGGGTCGGGGGGAACACTGACGAGCCACCAAAGGGGTCGCGGAGACCTGTGCCGCCATGGGGTCCGACGGGGATGGTTGAACGCACTGAGCGTAGGATCTGTAGATGGACGTTACCAGGGCGAAAGGCCTCCGACTTTGACGATTTTCGGAGGGCTTCGAAAAGCCTGAGCCTCAGAGCCGAGGGGGTCTGGTTCTTCGCCCGGCTGGGTGGACAGGTGATCGAAATGGGAAGTTTTTCAGCCCGCCGGGGAAGGTGGCTGGCCTCATTGAGGAGCCATCGGAGAGGCTCTGGCCTTCTACCGGCGCGCCCAAGCGGATGCCCGGGCCGATTCCCCGCATCCGGCCAAGGTGGCGTGCAGGCTGATGGTTTCGGGGCTTAACGCGTGCGGGTAAAGGGCGACCTCGTCCAAGTACCCGGCCAGACACCGGATGTCTTCGGGGGGCACGGGCTGGTAGCGCAATCGTCCCAACAAGATCCGGCACGACTCCCCGGTCCTCGGTAGGTCGACCTCAGCTGCCGTGGCCAGCGCACCGTCAATGTACAGCTCCAACCGGTGTCCACGGCGCTGAGCCACGATGTGATGCCAACGGTAGGGGAAAAAGACCCGGGTGGAGAAGAGGTTGACGCCGCCGTAGGTGGCGGGCGGGCTGCGGTGGACGAACCGCAGCGTGCCGGGCTTGTGCACGAGGTGTTCCGGTTCGCGGGCGGTCAACTCCACCATCGCCAGATGGCGGTCGTCGCCGGTGAGCAGACTGACCAGGGCGCTGTTCTTGTATTGTTCGGAGGAAAACAGGAATTCGATGGCGTAGTCCGAAGAGGGCACTTCCCAGGGTTCTGCGCTTTCCAGGTATGGGGCGGCCTGGCGGGGATCGAAGAAGGCCGCGGTGTTGTCGGAGCCGACTTCGCGTAAGCGAACGTTGCCCTGGAGACGCAGGGCGGGACTTCCGGGCACCCCGCTGGGTACGGTGCCGGCGATGACCTCTTCGAATCGCCAGTAGGCCCAGGGGCGCTGAGTCATCACGGCCCGGGGGTAATCGGGGCTCAGACGAAGGGGCCGGGTGTCGACTCGCGGGGGTTGCACGAATCCGACCGTGGGAAGGGCGGTCCGTTCGATGGCCCCGCGCTCGGGCACGATCCGGGCCGTGGCATGTTCCGGGAGCACCTCGCTGCGGAGTGTGGTGCCGTTGGGGGCCAGGACGGACGCCTCGGCGGCGCCGCGGAACACCAGGAGCTCCGCGGGCCGGTCGGGGTAAACATTGAACCCGAACTCCGTGCCCATGTCCCGGATGGCGGCTCCCGGGGAGGCGATGGTGAAATCTTTGATTTCCGATTGGGGTGGCACGTGTACGGCCAGGCGGCCCTGCTCGCAAAAGACGTAGGAGAGGGATCGCAATTGAAGGGCTGCCGGTCCCTCGACGTGCAGCCGCACGCCGTTGAAGAGGGCCAGCGAGACGAGTCCGGAGCGCAGTCGCAGCCATCCCGGCTCCAGCAGGTCGTCCCGGCGCGGCCGCAGCTCGGTGGCGGGGTCCCAGACGGCCCGTTCGATCTGCACGACCACGCCCAAGGTGTCGCGCAGATGGAGCGGGACGGGCGGGGCGGGGGCTCGCCGGGTCAGGGTCCACAGTCCCAAGGCCATCAGCAGCCCTGCCGCGCCGGCTGCTACGGCTGGAGCAAGCCACCGTTTCCAGGGTTGGATCGATCTGTGCAGCGCGGCCATCACGGAGCCTTCCAAACTCTCGACCGGCTCGGGAAGCGTTGTCGCCGTCTCGGGTCGAAGTTCCTCTTCCAGCCGCAGCCAGCGCGGGGAGGGTGCCTGCACCACCTTCAGCATCCCGAGCATGTGCAGCTCACGGGCGCAAGCCTGACGAAAGGCGGCGTCGGAGCGCAATCGGGCCAGCAGCGCCTCGTAGCGGGCCTCGTCCAGGGGGCTTCCACTCCAGACGGTCAGGACATCTCGCAGGTCGTCATCCATGAGCCAGTTCTTTCCTCACACACTCGCGGAGCAGTTGATTGGCCCGGTAATGCAGGTTGTAAATGGCCCCCACCGAGGTGGAGAGCGCCTGGGCAAGCAGGGCCGGCTTGGTCCCGTCCAGGCCGGCGCGGACGACCCGGCGCAGTTTCTCGGGCAGCCGGCTGATACAGCGGAGCAGAGCCTCGATCGCGGCCGCGTGATGTCGCGCCGCCTCTTGTTCGAGTTCTTCTTCCATCAACCGGGCCACTTCCTGTCGGAATCGCTCCATCGCCTTCTGGCGGCGCGCCGTGGCGCGGAAATACATTTGCAGCTTCAACCGCGCGATGCCGCGCAACCAGCGACCGAAATCCTGCCCGCGTTGGAACGTGTCGAGGCTGCGGTAGGCGGCAATGAACACCTCCTGCGCCAGGTCGTCCACCACGTCCAGGTCGTAAACCTGGCTGCACAGGTAGCTGCGCAGGGGCAGTTCGTACTCGCGGATGATCCAGCGGAATGCGTCCACATTGCCGCTGGCGACCTGGTCCAGAACCTGTTCCAAGGTTGACTTGCCGTCCATAGGACACGTTCCCCTGAGAGAATTTGCCAGGCGGGGTGATTTTCTCACTTCACACGGGGTGGGCGAAGCCCTTGGGCCGGCCGGGGCCCCCCGATTTCGCCGCCGTTCGCGCGTTTCGACACGGGTCTTCCAGCGCCGGGTGTTCCGCACACTCCGGGCTGTGAGATTCTCACAAGTCCGGCAAATACAGAAGTGCAAAAGCCCGAATGCGGACCACGTGAATCCTGTACGAACAGTGCGGGGAGTGCGGGGCGTGCGCCCCGGGGTGTCCAGCCAGAGCCGCTGGCTCCCCCGTGGCCCCGGGTGGTCCGCGGCGACCTCGGTTTCCCAACCAACAACACGAAACCCGCTACCAGCCTGACAACCCACCGGAGCAAAACCATGAAAGCAAAATTCTCGTCTCTGGGATGGTCCCTGAATCTCGGACTGGCCCTGGCGGTCTTGCCGACCCTGGTTCCGGCACAGACCACGCGTTACTGGACCGGGGCGGGGGATGGCGTTCGCCTTGACCTGGACACGAACTGGGACCCTGTGGGCGTTCCGCAGCCGACCGACATCATGGTGTGGGACGGTCGCACCTCCAGCAATCTCTTCCTGACCTTTACCACCGGGGGCGTCCAAGGGGCTTTTGGCCAGCTGGGCCGGGATGTCTATTTGACGTCGCAGCAAACCCATGCGGTGACGTTTTACGGAGCGGTGGGACTTCAGTTTGCGATTCGCGTCAACAACATCACCATCGAACCCGGGGCCGGGGCCTTTACCCTGGGTCTTCCCGAAACCAACATTCTCGATTTGCTCTGGGGCGGCCAAAGCGGTCAAACCCACACCTTGCTCAATGACTCCACCAACCCGGCCACCATCCAACCGAACGTCCGGATCCGGTATGGGGGCGGAGGCGCGCATACGTTGATCTTCACCGGCAGCGGCGACTGGGTGGTGAATCATCATCTCCGGGCCGATAACAACTCGCCCACTATCATTACCAAACAGGGCACCGGGCGGCTGCTCTGGACCCGCGTGAACGTGGCCACCTTCGACAGCCCGATCCAGGGCCCCCTGACCGTCGAGGACGGGACGGTAGTGCTCAAAAGCGCAAACTTGCTGGACGGCATGACCGGCAACGCGAGCATCGCTCTCAACGGCGGTCTTCTCGAGTACGACGCCCCCACCGGCACGGCCAACTTCCCTTATCCGATCAACGGCGCCGGCCAACTGAAGGTCAGCAGCGGCACCCTGATGCTTTCGGGCGCCAGCACGTTCAGTGGGAACCTTCAGCTCGCCGGGGGCACCCTGGTGGCCAACGGACCGGAGACGACCGGGGTTTCGGGGCCGTTGGGCCAGGGCGGCATGATCCTTTTCCAGGGCGGCACCCTGCGGTGGAGCGCGGCCAACACATTTGACTACTCCAGCCGATTCAGCAACGACCCGGGGCAGCAGTACCGCTTGGACACGGGCGGGCAGGAGGTGACCCTCGCCACCTCCCTGACCAGCCCGGGTGGATCCCTGACCAAACTCGGCGCCGGCACCCTCACCCTGGCGGGCTCGGCCGGCTACACGGGCCCGACCCTTGTGGAAGCCGGCCGACTGGTATTTGCCGGGGGCAAAAGCGGCAACGGGGACATCACCGTGGCAGACGGAGCCGGTCTGACAGTGCGGGCCGGTACCACTCCGATCACCCCGAACACGCTCACACTCGGCAACGCCAACGGTTGCACCCTGGAATTCGACAACATTACCAGCACAACCGCCGCGCCCTTGTCGGCCAACACGCTCGTGGCCAACGGCACCATCGTGGTCAACGTGTTGGGCGGGACCTTCGCCATCAACCAGAGTTATCCGCTGCTTACCTGGAACAACGGGCCGGCGCCCAACGTGACCCTGGGTCTGGTCCAGGGTGCGGTGGGTACACTCACGATCCAGGGCAACACGCTTTACCTGAACGTTTCGGACCTCGCCTATGTTTGGACCGGCGCCAACAACAACTCGTGGGATCTTACCACGCCCAACAACTGGACGTACGGCGGCGCGCCGGCCGTGTTCGCCAATGGCGGCTGGGCACTGTTCAGCGATGCGGCCACGGGTCCGACCGCGGTGGTGGTGAATGCGCCGGTGGCCCCCTTCCAGACCCTGGTCAACAACACCGCCAAGCCCTACACCATCACTTCCAGCGGTGCCAATAACATCGGGGGCAGCGGCGGCCTGACCAAGAGCGGGTCTGGCACGCTCACCCTCGCCGGCGGAGCCAACACCTACACTGGTCCGACGGTCATTTCAGGAGGCATCCTGAGCGTCGGCTCTCTGGCCAATGGCGGCGCCTCCAGCGATATTGGCGCCGCCGGCGCGGATGCAGCCAATCTTGTTCTCAATGGAGGCACCCTTTCGTACACCGGGGCGGGCGCCACGGTGGATCGTCTGTTCACGCTGGGCACCAGCGGCGGCGTTTTGGACGCCTCGGGCTCGGGCGCTCTGCACTTCGCCAATCCCGGTGCCATCGGCCTGAGCGGGTCCGGGCAGCGCGTGCTCACGCTTGCCGGGAGCAGTGAGGCCGACAACACGCTGGCTTCGGTGCTGCAGGACGGCGGCGGCCCCACGGCCGTGGCCAAGGTGGGCACGGGCAAGTGGGTGTTGGCGGGCGACAACACGTATTCCGGAGGCACGACGGTCCAGGGCACCCTCCAGATCGGCAACGGCGGTGGCGCGGGCAGTCTTGGCAGCGGCCCGGTGATCAACAATGGCAGCCTGGTCGTGCGCCGCACGGGCACGCTGGTGGTGCCCGGTGTCATCAGCGGTACGGGTTCGCTGCTTCATGAAGGTCCGGGGACCCTGGTGCTCGAGGCGGACAACACCTACAGCGGCGGGACCACCAACCACGGCACGCTGCAAATCGGCAACGGCGGCGCCACGGGCAAACTGGCCTCCACCTCGCCGGTCGAGAATCATGGGACACTGATCTTCGACAGCACCGGCCAGTGGTCGCTCACCGGGAACGGCATTCTCACCGGGCCGGGCCACTTGATCGTGCGGCGCGGCTGGCTCATGGCGATCGGGGCCAACAGTTACACCGGCTGGACCCTCATCGAGCCGGGGGCCATCTTCCAGCCTTCCCGGGGCAACGCCGGGCAGCTGGTGAGCTCGGTGGTGACCAACCATGGCATGCTGCGCCTCGTTCGTCAGGACGGCATTTGGCCGGAGATCCCCGTGTTCGTGTACACCAACAACATCGTGGGCACCGGTGTGGTGTTCAAAGACGTCAACAACTTCAACGACGGGGCGGTGCAGTTCCTGGGGACGAACACCTACACGGGGGGCACGCTCATCGGCGGCGGCGGCATCGTGCTGGGCGACGGTCTGACGCCCGGCGCCGGTTCGATCGTCGGCGATGTCATCTTCACCAACAGCTGGGAATACAACGACACGCGTCGGTACCTGGTCTTCAATCGGCCGGACGACCTGATCTTCAGCGGCAACATTGTCAGCGTGGTGTCTCCTGAGATTGCCGCGGCCAACCGCGGCGCCGTGATCCACACGGGCCCCGGTCGGCTCACGTTGACGGGGAACAACAATTATCCGGGCGGGACCACGATCGACGTGGGCATTCTGCGCGTGGGCAACGGCGGCACCACGGGCTCCCTCGGAACCGGCAACGTGGTGAACAACGGCCTGCTCGAATTCAACCGCGCCGGGGAACTGATCGTGCCGGGTGTGATCTCCGGCAGCGGGTCCATCCTCCAAATGGGGCCCGGCATTGTGTTCCTGACCGCCACCAACACCTACAACGGGATCAACACCGTCAGCAACGGCACCCTGGTGGTGAACGGGGAGAACTGGGCCGGCGCCACGTACGTGTACGGTGGCGCACTCGGCGGAGTGGGTCCGATTCTCGGCGGCGTGCAGACCGAGGCCGGTACGACCCTGCTCCCCGGCCCGGCCCCGGGCGTGATCGGCACACTGGCCCTGGGACAGGATCTCCTGCTGGGCGGCGACCTCGAGATCGAGATCCACAAGGGGCAGTCGCCCGTGCATGACGCGATCGAGGTGGGCGGCAATGCGGTGAACACGGGCAACGGCACCGTCCGGGTGGTGAACCTCGGGCCCACGCTGTCGGTGGGCGACCGGTTTGTGCTCTTCAACAAGCCGGTGCAGAACGGGCAAAACCTCACGGTGACCGGCGGTGGCGCCACCTGGATCAACAACTTGGCAGTGGACGGGAGTATCACAGTGCAGGCGGTCACGGCGCCGCCCAGGCTGGAGTACAACCGTGTGGGCAACGCGATCCAGTTCTCCTGGACCGGGAATTACAAGCTCCAGGTTCAGACCAACAGCCTGGCGGTGGGCCTGAGCACCAACTGGGTGGACTATCCCGGAGGCGCCACCAGCCCGGTGACCGTGCCGGTGGACACGCTGCCCGGAAGCGTGTTCTTCCGGCTGATCAGCCGACCGTGATCGCGGCTGCATCGAGTTTGGATCGGATGGGTTCGCACCGCGTACAGGCATAGGGGACAAGGTCCACACGCGCCCGTGGGTGGGTTCGGATCGGGGCCCGCCCACGGGCGTTCGTTTTGGTTTCCCCCGCGCCGGCAAAGGCCAGCGGAACCCTGAGCGTGGGATGAGGAGGTGCACGTGGGGATGCCCTGCGTGCCGGATAGGTTCCCCGGCACCGGACCGGGTGGCGGTCCCACTCGAGGTGCGGTTGTCGAGGACCGGGGCGGACCTTCCGAGAGATTCCAACTTTTCGGTTCGACCCGGCTCGCCGGGTCGGCGAGGCCCGCGCGCCGCGCCCGGCGGAGGCGGCTGCCATCGGTTCGGGACTGCGCGGCAGCCGGAGGCGTGTTAACCCGCGTTGCCAACCGAAGCGAATTCGGAACCCTGGCTGCGCAGACGCAACACTGCAGGCGAGCCGACACCGATGCCCAGCAGGAGGGCCGCGTGTGCCACTGGCGGGTGGGCCAATTCTACGCCCGCGTGTGGCGGCTTCGCTACGGGGTGGCCGGGGCGGATTGGCCGACTCGGCGGCGGAGGCGATTGTGCCGGGGTGGATCCGGCCGGTGCCTCCGTCAGGCGCCTTACAAAGGCTGGCGGCCGGCGTATCCGGCGTCCAAGTCGTGCCAGTAGGCGATCTGGGGCTCGCCTTCTTCCCAGCAAAGGAAAACCTCGCGACCCTCACGCAAACTGGGAAAATCCACCAGCCCCCGGTCCAGGTCGCGCACGATGATACATTGATCGTCGAGGTTGCGAAGGATGTCCTCCCATTCGAGCTGGCGGCGGATGTGACGGTGCAGTGCGGGACCGCCCAGGTCAAAGCCCAGCGGGAACTGCCGGGTGACCTGGCTGTTAAACCCGTTGATGGCCTTGCGAAGTTCTCGCAGTCGGGCCAGGGTTTGCTGGACCCTGGGCAGCAGGGCCTGGGCCTGGGCGACGGTGTAGTGACGATCGAACCGAAAGCTCATGACTTACGGGGCCTGCGAAGGGCGGGCTTGCGGGGCGGGGGGCGTGTGGAGTTTCTGGCGAACCGTCTGGTTGTGGGGCTCGATCTCGAGGGCGCGTTGCCAGGCCCGACGGGCTTCGTCGAGTCGTCCGAGCGCGGCGAGGATGTCGCCCAAATGTTCGTACAGGGTGGCGTCCGGTTCCTCCATGTGCTCTAGCGCCCGTTCCATCCAGGGGAGGGCCTGATCGGGTCGGCCCAGTTGGAACAGGACCCAGGCCATGCTGTCCAGGTAGGCGCTGTTGCGGGGCTCGGCCTGGACGGCTTTTTCGATGAGTTCACGTGCGCGCTCGAGGTTTTGGCCGCGTTCGGCCCACATGTAACCGAGGTAATTCTGGGCGGGATGGAAGTTGGGATCCAGACGCAGGCAGGTTTCAAAGTGTCGGACTGCGGCATCGAAATCCCCGGTTCGTTCGGCGGTGACGCCGAGCTGGAAGTAGAGCGGCGCGGTCAGGCGGTTGGTGTCGGTGGCCTTGGCGATGACTTCGGCGGCCGTGAAGTGTTGTCGGGCGGTGGCATAGTCGCGGCGCTGATTGCAGGCCAGGCCGGAGAGGTATTCCAGCAGGAAGGTCTGGCCGATGGTTTGTCGGGCCTGCTCGAGGATGGCCAGGGCCTCGTCGGGTCGACCGACGGCCAGGAGCGCCTGGGCCAGATTGTAATAGGCCGGCTCGAACTTGGGATTGATCGCTAGGGCGCGTCGATAGGCATCCACGGCATCGGCCGGCCGATTGTCATCCATAGCGAGGTTGCCGAGCACGTAGTGGGCCTGAACGTTGGTGGGATCGAGCTCCAGGAGGGCGCGGAGCGGTTCGGCGGCCTGTTGCGGGCGCGAGGATTGCAGGTGGAGATCGGCCAGCCGGGCCAGCGCCAGTCGGCGCAGCGGTGCCCGGGGTGGCATTTCCCGGAGGGCACGCTCGTACCAGGTGACGGCGGCTTCGGGCTGGCCGGCGCGTAGGAATAACTCGGCCAGGCCGAACTGGTGTTCGGGCGTTTGTGGGTTCAGGGCGGCAATGCGGGTGGCGAGGCTGCGGAGTTGGTCGCCAGCCCGGGATCGCTCCGCGGCGGAGAGCGTGGACAGGCGCGCGTACCAGTCCCCCAGGACCAGCAGCGATTCGGCGTCCGCTTCCGGCGCGTTCATCAGGGCTTTGACGAACTCGAGCAGGTCGGTATCGCCCTGCTGGGCGGAGGCCTGTTCCAACAGGGCGCCCAGCACCGGAAGCATGGCCGCCGGTGCCGCGCCCCGTTCTCGAGCGGTCTTGAGAGCCTCGAAAGCCCGGGCGTGCTGGTTGAGTTGGAGGTTCGCCTCGGCGCGCAGCAGGTGCAGTTCGGACGACTGGGAGGTGGCGGCAAAAGGTTGGAGGACTTCCAGCGTCAGCGCCGGTTGAGCATAGCGGAGAAACCGGCGGGCCACCTCGCGGGCGAGTTCCTCGTCTGCGGGAGCCGCTGCCAACGCGCGTTGGAAGGCCTGGACCGCGCCCGGCAGATCCCCGCGCGTCTCACACAGAACCCCTTCGGCGAAATGCGCGTCGGCTTCAACCTGTCCGCGCAGCTCCGCGTTTCCCCGGTCCCGGCTCCAGAGGACGGACCGGTGCCACCGACCGGGTGCGGCACAGCCGGTGTCCCAGACCACGACCCCCGCCAGCAGGAGGGCGCTCACCCACCCAAGTTGGCAGGCAGACCTCATGAACCGAGCATACCGCCGCCAGCCCCGGAGGGCAAAATGCAGGCGGTCGCGCGTCCGAAGCCGGAACGAGAGGCAGGCCGGGCAACGCGTCAAGTCTGCCAGGTCCGCTTTTTGTGGCGGTGCATGCGCAGTTTCTTGCGTCGCTTGTGCTTGTTGATCTTGGCCTTGCGGCGCTTTTTCAGTGAACCCATAGGATGACTGGCCCTCAGTATACGACTTTGTTCAGCGGGTATTCAATAATGCCCTCGGCGCCCGCGGCCTTCAATTGGGGAATGAGTTCGCGGACGATATGCTCGTCGATGATGGTTTCAACGGCGACCCATCCAGGTTGGCTGAGCTGCGAGACCGTGGGGTTGCGAAGCGCGGGCAGCACCTTGAGCAGCTCCGGCAGCCGGGATTCAGGCACGTTCATCTTGAGGCCCACCATCACCTCGGCGTCCAGAGCACCCTTGAGCAGCATGGCCAGGGTTTCGATTTTTTTGCGCTTCCACGGGTCGCGCCAGGCGGTGTGGTTGGCAATGAGCCGGGGCGTGGAGACCAGGATTTCGTCCACAATGCGCAGTTTGTTGGCACGCAGGGAGGACCCGGTCTCGGTCACTTCCACGATGGCATCCACCAGTTCGTGCGCCTTGACCTCGGTGGCCCCCCAGGAGAACTCGACATGGGCCTTGACGCCGTGCTTGCGGAGGTACCGTTTGGTGATGTTGACCACTTCGGTGGCGATCCGCTTGCCCTGGAGGTCTTTCACCGAACGAATCGGCGAGTCCTCCGGGACGCACAGAACCCAGCGGGCCGGCTTGCGCGTGGCCTTGCTGAAGAGGAACTCCCCCACTTCATGGACCTTGGAACCGTTCTCGACGATCCAGTCGTAGCCGGTGATGCCGCAATCCAGGTACCCGTGCTCGACGTAGCGGCTGATCTCCTGGGCGCGGATGAGGCGCACTTCCAGCTCTTCGTCGTCCACGTACGGGATGTAGGACCGGCTGCTGAGCTGGATGTTGTATCCGGCCTTGGCCAGTTTCTCGATGGTGGCATCCTGCAGGCTGCCTTTGGGCAACCCGAACCGCAATACTCGCTTCGATTCCTGCTTTTTCTCCGCCATGTTGATCCGACCGCACCCGCCGGGGCCGGGCGACGTCGGGGCCGCCGGGCTCGGCGCGGCCCCCCTATTTGCCAGCTTGACCGAAGCAAAGCCACTCTTTTTTGCGGGCCGCGGACCGTTTCGCCGCCTGCATTGTAGCCCGCGGCTCGCGCACCGTGAGTCTGATCGAATTTGGGTTTCGCTGCCCGGGTCGAGCCCGGCCGATCCACTCTGGGGCTGGGCCGTGAATCGGCAACCCGCCAGCCTCCCCGGGTCGACGCACGGGCAGCTGCGGGCCGGGACCCTTGCCGTGACAGACGTTCCGGGCTTTTGATCGTGGACCTGCTGCGGCAGCTGTCGACGCCCATGGGCCGATGGGCCTCGATTCCACGGTCTCCGGACTCGTGCGTCCCGGGTGGCAACGGACCGATGGCCGCCGGCCACTGGCGCAGCAGAGGGGAACTGACCATGCCGGAGCGCGGGATGGCGTGCCGTCCGCGTTTCACTGGCGCGGGGCGGGGGCAGGTTCCGTGCGCCGGGTGGCCGGGGGCGCGGATTGCCCAGTGTGGAGTCATTGCGGAAAAGGGTGCGACGAGAACCCGCCACAGGAGATTTCACCGCGCGGCATGGGGCTCTGGCGGGGTGTGCCCCCGGCCTGGAGGGTTGTTGTCCGAGTCGGAGGGGGTTTTCCTCTGGCCATGTCTCGACCGACCAGGCCCTCGACAGCGCATCACCGGAATGAAACCACGCGAGGGCCAGGTTTCGATCCGGTCGGCGAACTGAGCTTGTCACGAGCATGAGATCGGGGAGGCGCCGGTTGGTCTGCGCGTGGGAAGCGCCACGCTGGGACCCGAAGCTGAATGATCTTCGAACCTCGCGCTTGGATTGGAAACGGCCCCGCAGGAAGGGATGCGTGCACGGCTATCGGGCAAAGCAAGGAAAGCTGGATGCGATTACGACGGCATCCGCCGCCGCGATCGGCTCAGTGCGAGAATCTCCTCTGACACCTCTGGACCCTGTCTTGAGCTCGTTCGGCTCAGAACATAGGCTGCCCCGAAAACATGAAACCAGGCCGGCACGACCTCCTTTCCATCACGACGCGGGCTGGATCGATCCTGCTGGGTCTCTGGGCTGGGGTTTGCTTTGCTCCTTCGGCCGAGGATGCGCTTTGGGACTATCGCTTCGGCCGGCCGGGCCTGGATGAGGGTGCCGGGGCAGTGGCCTGGTTTCGAGGTAATCTGTATGTCGGTGGAGTTTTTTCCACGGCCGGCCATTGGTGGACGCCAGGTGTGGCGCGATGGGACGGCACAAACTGGTGGCCCGTGGGCGAGGGATTGAATCGCAGAGAAATCGCGCTGCCCGCAGTGTCGGCGCTGACCGTCCACGGGGACCGGCTCTATGTCGGAGGTGCGTTTGATCGCTCTGGCGAAACGCCCCTGCCGGGCCTGGCCTTCTGGGACGGTGAGCGGTGGCACCCCATGCCCGGCCTCCAGGCCGCCGAGGTCCGCTCGCTGCAAAGTCGGGAGGATGGACTCTGGGTCGCGGGTCGCCTCCAAATCATCGGAGATACGAACTGGTATGGTGTAGCCCGTTGGGACGGTGAGCGGTGGGAGACTTTCGACAGTCGTATTGACACAAACGGCGTGGTGGGCCTCCTGGCAGTGTACGAAGGACAATTGTTCGTATCCGGAGGGTTCAGCCGGATCGGCGGCCAAAGCATTTCGTATCAGGCCCGCTGGGACGGCGAGGGCTGGAAACCATGGCCGGTGGTGACAAATCGATCCTTTTGGGCCATGGCAGTCCATCGAGGGCAGTTGTTTGTGAGTGGCAGCTTCACGGGCATTGCAGGGGTGGCAGCGACGAATCTGGCATGTTGGGATGGCACCCAATGGAAGCCGGTGGGCGGCGATTTTGATCAACCTCCAAGTGCGCTGATTTCCACTCCGCAGGGCTTGTTCGCGGCCGGTGGATTCACACGCATCGGGTCGCTGAACGCAGACGGTGTGGCGCGGTGGGACGGGACGCAGTGGTGGGCGCTCGGTCAGGCGATCTGGGCACGTTCTGAAGGGCCGGTGAATCTTTGCTTCGACGAGAATGGGCGGTTGTTTGTCGTGGGGGTCTTCCGCTCCGTCGGAGGCCGACCGGCCGGACACGTTGCCCAGTGGACGGGAACGCAGTGGGAACCTCTGGTGGTGGGGCCGAGCCTCATCCCGCTGGACGGCTTCTTTCAAATTCGATGCCTCGCCGCCCAAGAGGATGTCGTGGTGGCCGGCGGGGTTTACTCGGACTTCACAGGGCGGGCCGGGCGCGCCGTGTGGCAATTGCAGACCAACACGTGGACCCAACTGGGCGGGGACTTCACCGGGGCGACCGGCGTAAACATTGCCTCGTTGGTGCCCTGGCGCGGCTCCTGGGTCGTGGGAGGATCCTTCACGAATGCCGCGGGGAGCATTGCCATGAATCTGGCCCGATGGACCGGTTCCAAATGGGAGGCGTTGGGAGGGGGCACAGACGGGGACGTTCATGCGCTGGCCACGGACGGAACCAACCTGTTCGTGGGCGGCCGCTTCACCAGAGCGGGTTCCGTAGCTGCCGCCGGCGTTGCCCAATGGGATGGAACTCAGTGGAGTGCAC
>JAOADM010000072.1:2433-16518 GCA_026417315.1 Limisphaera sp. | reverse complement strand
CCATCCACCGGATCGTTCTCATTCATCAGCTTAAAGGTGACGGCCAGGTTGTCCCCACCGCCGCCTTCCCGCTGGATCGCCTCGATGTAATAACGCCGACCGGCCTCCAAGCGGATGCCTTGGGCATACGGATAATTGGCCCCACCGTCCGGCGTGAACTGGTCCGAACGACGCTGGCTGGCATTATTGCCAGACACCCACATGCGGGCGTCGTTCCAGTCACGCTGGTGCGCCACCCACACCTTGGCCGCCGGCTGATCGCTGTTGGTGCTGATGAACAGCCGGCTCTCGTCATCCGAACTGATGAAGAACACATAGTCGCCGGTCTGCGGCGGGATGAAGAACCCGCTCACCCGACGCGTGTAGTTGTCGGCGATATTCGTGCGCGACTCGAAGATGGTCCAGTTACTGACCACCGTCGGGAACCCAACGTTCCCGTACAGCACGTCATCGAAGCTTGCGCCGACAAAGAACTCTTCTTTGACCTGGCCCGGCACGAAGACCGTGTCGGTCAGGACCGTCACCGCGGCCACCTGGCTGGTCACCGATCCGTACTGCGACAGCGTCACCACGCAGTCGAACGTCGCCCCGTTGTCGTTGGTCGAGGTGACGAAGGAGTACACGGTGCTGGTGGCGTTGGCGATCGGCTGGCCGTTGCGCCGCCACTGATAGGTGGGCGGATAAATCGCATCCGTGGCCACGCCGATGGTGAACACCGCCGGATGCCAGGCGCGCACCGTGGTGCTCTGCGGCTGTTGCGTGATGCTCAACGAGGTGGGCGCCGGCAGTTTCAGCCCGATCACGTTGCCCCGCAGATTCGAGGGTGTCCCATCTGCGGGCGCCGGCTCGCCGTACAGCGTGTAGTAAACGGCGATATTATCTCCACCGCCGCCCTCGTGCTGCACGGCCTCGATGTAGTAACGTTGTCCTGCCGTCAACGGGATGCCGCCCTGGCCGGGCATGCTCCCATCCGGTGCCACGAACGTGTCGGAGTTGCGTTGGGTGACATTGAGCCCGGACTGCCATGCGCGGGTTCCATTCCATGAGCTCTGCTGTGCAATCAGCCGCTTGTTGGCCTCGTTTTCGTCCGTGCTCAGGAACAGGTCGCTGTCGTCATCGGAGGACAGGTAGAACACATACCGACCGGTCGTCGGCGGTACGAACCACGTGCTCAACCGCTGGACGTAGTTGTCTGCCCAGTCGGTCACGTCAAAAGCGGTGATGAAGTCGCGAATATTCGGAGGTCCGGCCTGACCATTCTCGACCATCACGCGGGTGACGGAACTGTTGTTCGGACCCCAAACTTCACGTCGGACGATGCCCGTGATGAAAACCGATTGATGAACCGTCAACGTGGCCTCGTCGCTGGTCACGGTCAATCCCGTGCCGGGGATGCTGACCACGCAACGATACCGGGCACCGTTGTCCGCGATGTTGGCGGTCATGGTCAGCGTGGGTCCGGTGCGTCCGGGGATGTCCACGCCGTTGCGCTGCCACTGGTACGCGGGCGTGAGCTCCGCGTCCGTCGAGACCTCCACGCTGAACGTCACATCCAGGCCCTCCCACTGCGTCACCGACTGCGGCTGCCGCGTGATCGTCAGCGTCGTCGGCGTCCACGTCAGCATCCGAATGACGCCATTCGTCAGGTTCGAAGGTTCGCCATCCACCGGGTCACTCGAACTTTTGAGGATGAAGTAAACGCCCAGATTGTCTCCGCCACCGCCTTCCCGATGAACGGCTTCGATCCAGTACTTCTGCCCGGCCACCAACGGGATGCCCGCGTTGTACGGCTGGTTCATGCCGCCGTCCGGACTCCAGGTGTCGGAGCGCTTCTGCGACCAGGCGATGGCACTGCCACCGCCGCCGTGGGTGATCCAGTTGTTCCGCCCCGACCAACCTTCCTGCTGGGCAATCAGGCGTTTGCTGGCCGGGCTGGCGTTGGTGCCCAGATACAGGTCGGCATCATCGTCCGCAGCGATGAAAAACACATAGTTCCCCGTGACCGGCGGCACGAACAGTCCGCTGATGCGACTGGCATAGTTATCCGCAAAGTTCTGAGGACCGTCGAATGCAGTCAGAGCGCGGATCTGTGCCGGCCGGCCGTGGTTGCCGGAGCGCAAATCAGTGAGGGTGCGACCCGGATAGTACTCCCATTTGAGGTAACCGGTGCTCTCCGAGCCGGTGACCACGGTGACGGTGCCAGTGGCGCTCAGCAACGCTGTCTCACCGACAGCGGCACGGCAGTAGATGCGCAGGCCGCTCTGGACGACACTCGGAATGAACGAATACTGGCTGCCCGTCGCGTTGGTGACCGGCTGGTCGTTGATGTACCACTGATAATTGCCGGGACCCAGGAGTGCATTGGCCAGGGTCCGGTTGGTCACTACAAAACTGAAGGTCAGCAGACTGCCCTCACTGCCGGTGACATCGCGCACCGTGCTGCTCACCACCGCCAGATCCGGTGGGGGCGGAGGTGCCTTGGCCGCCATGTAGCTGACGGCGTTCAGGAACAACTGGGGGCCGATGCCGATCAGATCGTACATGCCGGCGATCTCGGAAGACTGGCCGGCCGCTTCCCGGCTGCCGGTGAGGAACACCATGCGCGGTCCCCCCAGCGTGGCATTGCCCGCTCCGGCCATCACCGCTCCCTTGTCCCACTCCCCGATGATCATACCATTATACGCCGGGTCGCCTTCGCTCCCGACCACGGCCAGCACGCGACCGCCGCCGGCCACTGGATTGATGTTCACGGAGATGCCCCGCTGCACCACCCCGTTCCACTCCATGATCGTGGCATACGGCTGCACCGTCACGTTGTTCGCATCCAGTTGAATGCCCGAGAAGATGGGATGGGACGGATCGTTGACCCGCAGGCGCAGGTCATAGGTGGCCGTGTCGGGAATGGTGGTGCCGGTGGTGAAGCCGAGGCGGTTGTTCCGCAACACGTAGCCGCCCAGGATCATGACGGGCACACGAAGTCCGTGCCATGCGGCGTTCTCGGTCGCTGTTTCAAAGAACGCGCTGTTCACAGACCGACTGATGATCACCAGATCGTACTGGTTCAGGAAGCCCACCGTTTCCGGCGTGGCGTTGTCGAACACCACGACCCGGGTCACGGTGTGTCCGTTGGCACGCAGGAGCTGCGTGTACGGTGCATCGGGCGCGTTCGTAAAGCCCAGGCCGGACGCACCGCTCGACGGAGAGTTATCGGCTGGATGGAAGCTGACCCACGCGATGTTCGCCGCCCACAGGGTGGTTCCGATTCCCAGGGTCGCACACAGAACCAAGTTGCGGAGGATTCTCATGGCTGGGGTCCTTCTGGCGTTCCTGCCGCCTGCACAGAATCGACAGGCAGAGCAGATGGGTTGTCGGGTTTGATGGTTCAGAGACTCCCGCGGGACTCCGACCGCACCGCCGCCGGCGAGGGAGTACACCCGCGGCGTAATGACGCCTCACACGAACTCGGGTCTGGATCCCGGCGTGGAGCATACCGTCGCCTTGTCTAACACGCCAGAAAGGGGTGTCAAGGAAAACTCGGAGCCGGATGGACGCGCATGCCCGCTGAATCCGCGCGAGGTCCGGCATCCGTCTTCCCCGGGAGGCGCCGCGGTCCTCCGGCAGATCGGGCAAATGGACCCGCTCCAGGTTGAGCCGGAACCTCTTGCGGGCCCGAAGCACACGCCCGAAAGGTCCCACAGGTCCCCTCGGGGCGCACGCCAGTTCTTCTACTTCCAGGCGTGCACCACGATGCGGTCCGTGCGGACCAGGGGAAAGAATGCAAAACCGCGTCTCCAACGCAGCCAGGCCGCCCGCGCCCATCGCCACCACCAGGGCCGCACGCCCGAGACGATCTCGACGCGTCGGAAGCCCACCGTCTGGCACATGGCCACCACGGCCGGCGGATTCGGCCCGCACCAGTTGGTCGGGTCCCGGCCCATTTCGTCGCCGGGATAAAACGCGATGGCCGGTCGCCGGTAGTGGAGCAGATCCACCATGGTTTCGAGGATCATCAACTCACGGGTAACGCTGGCCACACGCTCCAGGGCCAGGAGCGGATGCTTCATGTGATACAACACGCCCAGAAACAGCACGATGTCGAACATCCCCACCGTTTCCGGAGACAATTCGAGCACGTCGATGATCTTGTCTTCGACCCTGCTGCCGAGCACCTGGCGGGCGAGGTCGAAACCGCGTTTGCTCCCCCATTCGTGGGACCCGTTCCAGCAATAGGAATCCGTGGCCAACACGCGGGCGGCACCTCGGCGCTCGGCTTCGAAAGAGAAAAAGCCGTCCCAGGCGCCCACATCCAGCACGGTCTTGCCCGCCAGGGAGGCCGGCAATTTCAAGCGCGCCAGCTTACGGGGACTGTTGTCCTGGCCGGGGGTCACAATGCCATGGCCGAGGTCGATGGTGTGATGCCAGCGCAGTTCGGCCACGCGCGCCCGCAGTTCGTCGGGACTCATCGAGTCGGGATGGTAGGCGCAGCCCTGGTTGGGTCAAGGGCGGCCCGCGCTGCCGAGCCCGGGGAGCGCGGGTTCCGCGGCCTTTCTGCGGGCAGGCCGCGCCAGGCATTCTTGCAGCGGACCCGTATCCGCCCGGGGTAGATCTCGTGAATGCCCCATCCAGGCCGCGCGCCGCGGCAGGCGAGCGGCCCCGCTCAAGGCCCGCGGTAGCGCAGGCGGAAGTATCGGGCCGCCTCGCTCATCGGGAAAAGGACCCGGCCGGACTCCGGCTCCGTGACGTTCACGGGGCTCCAGGGACCGTCCGGATCCGGGGCGCTCTCAAGGATCCATGGTTGTTGCACGGACCAGCGCAGCTCCAGCAGTTGGGCCGAACGTTGCCAGATCAACGAAACCGGCAGGACGTCACGCGGAACGGACAACGCATGGGCGGCGATCCCCCCAGACCAGTTCGCTCCGCCCAGTTCGGTGGTGAGATACAGGCGACCTTCCCACGGCGTCAGCGCCTCCGCCCTGGCCCCGCTGTCGGCATCCAGGGAGGCCACGATTTCCACCGTACCATTCCGGATCCGCCCCAGGGTACCCCCGCCGGCCGAGCCGCCCTCGGCGCAAACAAAGTAAAGCGCGTCGCCCACGACGACGAGATCCCTGGGCTTTGCGCCCGTGCCGGGGCCGTCGCAAACAAGGATCAACCGCGCCTCTCCGCTGTTCGGGTCGAACCACCCAACGCCGCCGTAACCCTTGCCGTTGTTGAGTCCCGGGTCGCCCCCTTCTTCCGCCGCGTAATAGAGCCTGCCTTGAAACGGCACCAGTGCACGGATCTTGGCCCCATGCACTGCCGCGACCAGGGCCAGTTGGCGAACCACGGTGCCAGCATCGAGGTCCACGGTGCCCACCGCGCCCGCCCCCTTGCCGGAGACCTGGGTCAGATCGCCGCCTTCGCGCGCAGCGTACCACACCTGTCCCTGCCAGACGACCGGCGGTGTTTCGAATTTCACGCCCGTGTTCACATCGAAGCTGGCCGCCACGGTCAGGGTGCCGTTCGTTTCGAATCGCACCAGGGCGCCCAGGCCTGCGGCCCCGCCCCTGTCCGTGAAAAAGTACCAACCACGATCGTCGAGGCGCACGGGAGCCGTCTTGGGCTTGAGGTCCTGGGGAAACTCCGTCAGCACGGTCAGGGAGTTGGCGGCGGGATTATAACTTCCCAAAAAGCCCACGTTGGCCGCCCCTCCCTTCTCACATACAAACCAGAGCGCATCGCCCACGCGCATCAAACCGCCTTTCACTTTGGTCTCCCGGGAGAACTCATACACTGCGCTCCAAGTGCCGTGGGCGGGATCGAACCGGCCAATGTAACCGTAGTTGGCGGCCCCTCCTTTGTCAGCGACGGCATAAAGAGCACCATCCAGCGGCGTCATTCGCCCCTTGATCTTGGTCTCTTCTGTGAAACTCACCAGGAGCGAGATTTGCGCGGTCGATGTGATGACCCCGGCGGATAAAAGACCCGCGGCAAGCAGCGACTTCATCCGGGGACCGGACACAAGCGACGTAACTATGGCGATGGCTGACTTCATGCTCTTTCTGTTTTGACGGTTGGTTTGTTTCTCGAGGCTGTAACGGGTGCAAGGAAACCGGGTTCCGTGGGCCGGCAAACCAAAGGTTCGCCTGCGCGTCCGGCATCCAGACTCACCCCTCCTGCGCCTGCTCCCCGAGAACGGAACGTTGAAAGGAAGCGAATCGCTCTTCAGGGCACCTGGGCGGGCACCCTGACCTCGGTTTCCTTGGCTCGATGGGATGTTCGGTGCAGCTGGGCGTCCCTTCTCGCCCGCGCGTGGCCCCGACGGATGAGCAGGGGCTTGCACCACACATACAAGCCGGAGATGGTGAGGAACAACAGACCGCCCCCGGCCAGCGTCATGATGGCCTTGCCCCAGGCACCCGCGATTTTGCCCGTGTGCAGGTCCAGCAGGATTTTTCCCCAGTCCACGGAGCGGGCCCGCTGCCCGGTGGCATCGGGGGGCCCGAGTCGTTCATACCGGCCGCGCACCATCGCTTCCCCCGTTGAGGCGTCCACGATCAACTCTTCGCCGCCGGGACGCTTCAGTTTCCAGACCCAACGGCCGTGCTCCATGCGCAATTCCACGCGCTCCAACGGAACCCGGCCCCACATCTCCTGCGCCCTCTCGAGCACAACCTCGGGGAGAATCGGCAGGTCGCTCCACCGGGTGGCCGTCGTCAGTGCGAAAGAGGAATCGTTGCCATCCCGAGGTGGTTGGACCGCTATCGCCGGGGTGTCGGTTACCGCCTCTTTGTCCTTGCGGGGCGCCAATCCCAACGCGTTCAGCACCGGCTCCTTGTAGTTGAGAATCATGCCGGTGATGCTGAACACGAGGAGGAAAAGGGCCGCGGCCACGCCGCCCCAGCGATGCCACTGACGCATGCGGATCAGTCCCGCGTGTTTGGGTTGTGGAAGGGAGCTCATATACAGCTTCCGAAAGCGAAGGGACACCAGCGCGCCGGGGAAACCCTAGTCGTCGCCCTTGGACTCCTTGTCCTGCTCTTTGCTGCTCAGCGTGATGACTCGCCCGTCCCCCATTACCTTGTTGAAGTAACGACTGTGCCACTTGACGGGGCCCAATTCCCCCTTGGCCACCTTTTCCATGACCTTGAGCGGGTCATCGGAGTCCCAGGGTTTGAACAAATCCCGGGCCACGTCGGTGGTCATCGCCAGCGTGAATCGGTTTTTGTGTTGATCCTCCGGCTTGCGCCCCGGTTCGGACCCCTCCACTTGATAACTTGTGCCGCGGCGCTCGAAAACCGGAACCCGGCTGGTAACATCGCCCCGGTCCGAGGGACAGAGGAACAGGCGAGCAGCGCCGGATTGTCCCTCCGCAATCAGCGCGTCCGCGCCGCCCAGGTAGGGAGCCAACACCCGATGGATGCCATTCGTGAGCGTCTGAAGCTGTTTGCCCTTCGCGAGGTCGTCCGGCTTCAAAGCCGTTTTCTTGATCTCGAACTTGGGCGGTAACCAGTCGTGGTGATCGTCCGCGTACATGGCAATGGCCAGGTGAATCTGCCGAAGGTTGGAGATGCAGTTGGCGCGGCGGGCTTTTTCGTGTGCCGCCGCGAGGGCGGGCAGGAGAAGCCCTGCCAAAAGCGCCACGACCGCAATGACCACCAACAACTCCACCAGGGTGAATCCCGTGTACCAACGATTCAAACCCGACAAGGCACGATCCTTTGTTTTCATGGCGGCTTTAGAATGGCAGATGGGAGAAAAGAGCCGCTAACGGTGCGTTGCGAAAAATTGTCGGTGACTTGCGGCGAGCCGGCCCCGGGCTCCCGCTGCGAAGGGCGAGTGCCGCCCGGAGATCGGCGCCCTGGCGAGGAGAAGATCACTTGGGCCGTGCCGGCCGAACCGCTCCTGAAATGCCGGCTCCCTCACAGACGCGCCCGAGATTCGCAGCGCAGGTGGCATCCCGCGCGATTGGCCCGACGACAAACCGCCCGGAGGCGTTCCGTCCGGCGCCGTCGCTTCGGTCCATCACCTGCGCCTGGTGGCTGTTCTTCTCCGAACCAAGCGGCGGCCCGGGAACAAGGAAGAGGTTGAGACGGTCTTGACGTCGGCGAGTTCGACGCGGAGGGCCGTGTGCGTCCGAGGGCACAGGAAAACGCGCGGTTCCAGAGCGCGACGGCGACCCGGGGCAGGGTCCGCACAGCCCGGTGAGCGCCCGCGGGGTGCATCGATGGCGCGCCGGCGCGGATCTGCCGATGGCTCGGGACGGGAGCCCGCATCCCAGGGGCGTAAGCTCGACGGATAACACATGTCGGCATTTCGAAACACGCCTCACCCTGTGCGTCCGGCCCGACGGTAAAGGGCCACGGCCTCACAAGAGGGCCTCACGCTGACTGGGCGAGGAGCCCCGCAGTCCGGACGGAACCACCTCCGCGTCGATCATGTCCGCCGGTTGAGACGAAACGGCGCGTTTCAGGGTTTGGACGCTCCCGAGAGCTCGGCGGAGTTTTCGGGCGTCCTCATCTCCGGGAAAGCCGAGGAACCACGGCATTTCCTTGGGATCCTCGAATCCGGGGCTCAAAGACGAATGCTCCCTCCGCTGTGAGCGGATCGCACGGACCCATCCGCGCGTCGAGGGCGCAAGCTGGGGACTCCCCCAGGGGTGGCCGGGCGTGGCCACACCGAATTCCCTCCCTTCTCGGCGGGGTGAAGTGCGGGAACCCGCTTGCCCGAGGCGCTGCCCCGAGTGGTGAATTACTTGCCCGATGGGGCAGCCACAAGGCGCGCCGGAGGCGCAAGCGTTCACCCGGCACCGAGGCGGCCCGGCTGCCCGAGGCGCCACTCTCCCACGACGTGTCTGCGACCTGTTGAGGCAAACGCAAAGCGCGCGGGAGACACCCAGCTTTCCCGGTCCCGATGGGATTGCGGAAGGGATCTCCATGGGGCTGCGTTGGAATACCTCGCTTGCACCGTTGGCGGAGGCAGGGTCTCGGGCGCCGCGGGTGCGCGGTCCGGCGCATTTCGGGTTTTGAACACCCCTGAAGGCCCGGCGGAATTTCAGGGTCTCCTCGCCACCGGGAAGCCGAGGGAAAAGGCCGTTTTCAGGGACTCTTGAGTCCGGGGCCCAAAAACTGAAATGCGTCGGCAACGAAAACGTTGAAACCATTGCTCTGGTGCGGGCGTCCGAATATGGTGAGAACGGGCCGTCGAAGGGGCGCGCCGGGCTTTGCATGAAACCGGGGCAGTGGAGCCAGACCAGATTGGGTACGCCTGCGACCGTGGAGGCGCAGCGTGATTCGAACCTTGCCTGGTCCGCCTTCGCGATCGGTTCGACTCTTTACACGGCGTTTTCGATCACTCCGGCCGTGCGCGGCGAATCGAGCGCTGAGGTTTTCGACACCGTGCATCGACTGGCCGGCGAGTTGGCGCGCTGGCATCCCCCGTTGCAGCTGGTGACGCAAACCGTGTTTGTGAGGGAAGCGGCGGATCGGGAGTTTTGCGAGGCGGTGTTCGGGGCGTTCCCCCGTCATCCGCAGGCCTTGACTCACGTGGTGCTCCAACCGCCCGCCGACGGGGCGCGGGTCGCGGTGGAAGCGTGGGCGGTGGGCGGACCGCAGGTCCGGGTGCAGCGGGAGAGTCCCTGGCGCGTGGAGGTGCGACAGGAAGGGTTGCGGTGGATCCATGTGGCAGGCCTGTACGCCCGCCTGCCCGGGGCTCCTCTCATGGCCCAGGCGCAGGAGTTGTTCGACCGCTGCGGATGGCAGCTGCGCGAGGCGGGGGCAAACTGGCGGAGTGTGGTGCGCATGTGGTGGCAGGTCCCGGACATTTTGGGCCCGAATGGTTCGGGGCGGCGTTATGCGGAATTGAATCGTGCCCGAGAGGAAGCCTTCCGCCAGATCCTTCGGCCCCCCGTGGTGGACGGCGCCGCCGACGGGCCGGCCGCTCCGCCGCCGCTTTCGGGGTTCCTGTACCCGGCCAGTACGGGCATTGGAGCCGAACCGGGTGGAACCCTGGCGCTGGCCAGCGTCGCATTGACGGGCTTGTCCGGCAAGGGAGCCCTGCTGGGGCTGGAGAATCCCTTGCAAATGCCCGCCTACTGCTACCCACCTCATCTGGCGGCGCCACCGCCGATGTTCTCACGGGCGGTGGCCTTGCGGCTGCCGGAGGGCTTGTGGATCTGGATCTCCGGAACCGCCAGCATTGTCGGGGCCGAGGTGGAACATCCGGATGACCCCACCGCCCAAACCGAACAGACTCTGGATAACATCGCGGCGCTGCTGAGCGGGGAGAACTTCGCCCGACACGGCTGGCCCGGGGTGGAGGCGGGCCTGGAAGACCTGGTTTCCGCCCGGGTGTATGTGAAGCGGCCGCAAGATCTGCCGGCCTGTCGCGCCGTTTGCGAACGGCGCCTGGCCAAATGCCCGAAGCTGTACCTGATCGCCGACATTTGCCGCCCCGCACTCCGAGTGGAAATCGAGGGTGTGGCTTTTGTCGGCCCTCACCGTGCGAGGGCAGGATGAAACCGCGGCTCTTGCGGATTGGGACAGCGGCGGCGTGGTTTTTCGTGCTGACGGCCCGCGCCGCAGACCCCTATACCGCCTCCGAACCGGCCCAACCGCGGGGCGAGCTCGATCGCCTGGTCTTTGAGCGGCTCCAGGAACTTGGACTGCGACCGGCACCCCCTTGTTCCGATGCGGTGTTTCTGCGCCGTGTGTATCTCGATGTCATCGGCACCCTTCCCACGGCCGAGGAAGTCCGCGCGTTTCTGGAGGACCGGCAGCCCGAGAAACATGCGGCGCTGATCGAACGACTCCTGGCCCGCGAAGAGTTTGCCGACTATTGGGCCTTGAAATGGGGCGACCTGCTGCGGGTGAAGGCGGAGTTTCCCATCAATTTCTGGCCTAACGCCGCGCAGGCTTACCATCGATGGATTCGAACCTCGCTCCGGGGAAACAAGCCCTACGATCGATTCGTCCGCGAACTGCTCACGGCCAGCGGCAGCAACTTCCGGGATCCGCCGGTGAACTTCTACCGCGCGGTGCCGGGTCGAACCCCGGACAGCATCGCGCGTGCGGTGGCCCTGACCTTCATGGGAGTCCGCACGGACCGATGGCCCTCGAATCGGGTCGCGGGCCTGGCCGCCTGCTTTGCGTACGTGGATTTCAAGCCCACCGGCGAGTGGAAGGAGGAAATCGTCTTCCACAATCCGGCTTCCCCTCGGGCCGACCGCTGGGTCGGCCCGGACCGCCGCGCGGTGCTGCCCGACGGCACCGCGCTGCGGCTGACCCCGGAGCAGGATCCGCGCGTGGCATTCGCCGACTGGCTGGTTCGTGCCGACAACCCCTGGTTCACCGCGGCCATCGTCAACCGAATCTGGGCCTGGCTGCTGGGCCGGGGCCTGGTGCACGAGCCCGACGATTTCCGACCCGACAATCCGCCGGTGCACCCGGCCGTGTTGCAGTACCTGCAACACCAGTTGGTGCGGGCCGGATATGATCTCAAACATGTGTTCCGCCTGATCCTGAACTCGGCCACTTACCGGCAATCCTGTGTTCCCGTCGCACCCCTGACCCGCGCCACGGCGCACTTTGCCTGTTACCCGGTCCGCCGACTGGAGGCCGAAGTGTTGCTGGATGCCCTGAATCAGGTCACCGGAGCTGCCGACTCCTACACGAGCCCCATCCCCGAGCCCTTTACCGTGATGCCCGCCGGCACCCGGGCCATCACGCTGCCCGACGGCAGCATCACCAGCCCGTTTCTGGAGCTCTTCGGCCGGTCGGCTCGCGATACCGGGTTGGAATCCGAGCGCAACCTTCGCTCCACAGCCGCCCAACGACTCCACCTGCTGAACGCGTCGCAGGTGCTGCGCAAGATCGAGCAGAGCCCGCTGGTGGAAGGGGTCTCGCGTCCCGACCTCCACCCGCCCCAAGTAGCGGAAACGCTGTATCTGACGGTGCTTTCGCGCTTTCCCACCGGGACAGAACAGCAGACGGTCGCCCGGTACCTGCAGACGGCCGGCTCAAGACGGGAAGCGGCGGTCGATCTGGTGTGGGCCCTGATCAACACGGCCGAATTTGTACACCGTCACTGAGAAAGAGGAGGAGGCATTCATGAACCTCAAGGACCTGCTTCGGGAACACTCGTTGCGACAAGAAGCGTCACGCTTGCTCGATGCGCTCGGCCTGCCCCTCTCCCGCCGGGAAATGCTGCGCCGCTGCCTGTTCGGGGCCGGCGGTCTTTTGCTGCTCAACGGCTGGGGACTCCGGGCCGCCGCGCCTGCCGCGGTGGCCAGGGCGCGCTCGGTGATTCAGATCTGGCTCTGGGGCGGTCCCTGCCACATCGACCTGTTCGATCCCAAACCGGAAGCCGGGCGCGACTACTGTGGTCCGCTGGACGCTGCGCTCGAAACCAACGTCTCCGGCATCCGCATCGGCCAGTTGCTGCCGAACCTGGCGCGGCATGCCGACAAATACGCTCTCATTCGGAGCCTCACGCACGAAAGCAACGCCCACGAAACCGCGTCGTACATCGTGCAAACCGGCCGCAACCCGGGCAGTCGCGATGTGTACCCGGCCGCGGGAGCCGTCGTGGCCTACTTCAAAGGTGGCGCGCAGACGGGCCTTCTCCCGCCTTACATTGTGCTGACCGAGCCCCAGGGCCGGTTTTCCGAGGCTGGTTTCCTGGGAAGCAAATACAAGCCGTTCGCCACGGGCGGCGATCCGGCCCGGCCGCGCTTCGAAGTGGAGGGCATCGTGGCCCCCGGAGTTTCTGACGAACGCCAGCGGCGCCGACGGGAGTTGCTTCACCAACTGAATACGCTGGGTCGATCCCTGCCCGGCGACGCCACGCTGGAAACCTTTTACGCGTCCGAAGAGCAGGCCTACGAACTGATCCTGGGAGAGGCGGGCAAACTGTTCGATCTGAGCCGCGAGCCGGATGAAGTCCGCGACCGCTACGGACGCAATACCTTTGGTCAAAGTTGTTTGATGGCACGTCGGTTGGTCGAGCAGGGCGTTCCTTACATCACCATCAACTACAAAGGGTGGGATACCCACAAACAACATTTCCAGGTCATGAATCGGAAGTTGCCGGAGCTGGACCGGGGACTTTCCGCGCTCCTGCAGGATTTGGCCGATCGCGGGTTGTTGTCGCAAACCATTGTGTGGGTTTCCGGCGAGTTCGGCCGCACGCCCAGGATCCAGTGGGACCCGCCCTGGAATGGCGGGCGCAATCATTTTGGCCGTGCCTTCGCAGCGCTGGTGGCCGGGGGCGGGTTCAAGGGAGGTCAGGTGGTCGGCGCCACCAATCGGACCGGCGAGGAAGTCGTAGAGCGGCCCGTGCACCCGGCAGAGCTGCTGGCCAGCATCTACACCCTGCTCGGAATCGATCCGCAGGCACGACTGCCGCATCCGGAAGGGCGGGCGACGCACGTGTTGCCGGGCCCGGAGGAGGGCGTCGGCCCCCCGCGGTTGCTCCGCGAGATCATGTAAGCCGGCATGATGGCCAACCCTGCCCGGAGGATCCAAATGCGGGTGGGTCGGTTCCAGACCGGGAAACGCATCGTTCGAAGGCCGCCCCGTTTGTTGCCCGCCCTGGCCGCCACGGCATTGCTTGTGGGCTGGGGCCTCGGCACCGCCGGTGCGCAGCCCGCGCCGCGGCTGGGCTACGTGTACCCCGCCGGAGGACAGGCAGGCACGACCCTGGAGGTCACGGTCGGCGGCCGTGGACTGCAGGAGATGAACCGCGCCATTTTCAGCAGTCCGCACGTAACCGCCGAGGTGCTCGAGCACCGACGCCCCATGCCCATCCGCCAGTTCAACGCACTGCGGGAGGAATTGCAACAGCTCCAAGCCAAACGCCAGGCATGGCTGCGCGCCGGACGGCCCCGCGGCGGTGCCCCGCAAGCCACCAACACATGGACCGAAACCGATGCCCGACGTTTCAGGCAGATTCTCGACGAGATCCGACGGAATGCCCCCAGCCGAAATGCGACGCCCGCTCTGGCGGAAACCGTCACGTTGCGCGTCTCCATCGAGCGTTCGGCACCCACGGGCGAAGTGGAGCTGCGCCTGGCAGGCCCCCGGGCCATCTCCAATCCCCTCACGCTTT
>JAOADM010000072.1:0-2423 GCA_026417315.1 Limisphaera sp. | reverse complement strand
ACGAAGTCGGCCCCCGGCCCGGCCGCCGAATCCGGAACTGGAACGGTTCCTGGCGCGCTGGCGGGATCTGAACACGGAGGCGACCGCGGACCCGGACACCATCCACGTCGTGCCCCCCGTGGTGTTGAACGGACAAATCCTGCCCGGCACACGGCACCGTTATCAGTTTCCCGCGCGTCGGGGACAACGAATGATCGCCGCCCTCCAGGCGCGGGCTCTGATCCCGTACCTGGCTGACACTGTTCCCGGTTGGTTCCAAGCCGTGCTCACCCTGTACGACTCCCGGGGCAGAGAGATTGCCGCCAACGATGACTTCCGATTTCATCCCGACCCCCTTTTGAGCTGCGAGATCCCCGAGGACGGGGAGTACGTGCTGGAGGTGCGCGATGCTCTGTTCCGCGGCCGGGAAGATTTTGTCTATCGGCTCACCCTCGGGGAATTACCCCGGGTAACCGACGTGTTCCCCCTGGGCGGACGTCAGGGGGAAGCCACGGAGGTCGAACTCACGGGTTGGAATCTGCCCAGCACTCGTTGGAACGTGGACAACACCACCGCGGCCCCGGGCGTGCACCAGATCCACTTTTCCGACGGCTCGAATCATTGGGGTTCGACCTGGTTCGCCGTGGACAGCCTGCCCGAGATCCCGGAGCCCGAACCCAACGACACTCGAGCGGAGGCGCCCCTTCTTTCTCCTCCGGTCATCGTCAACGGTCGAATCCTTGCCCCGGGCGAGGCCGACCTTTTCCGATTCCGCGGCCGCGCCGGGGAGGTACGCGTGGTCGAGGTCATGGCGCGCCGATTGCATTCGCCCCTGGATGGACGGCTCGAATGGCTCGACAACCAGAGGCGCGTGCTGGCCACCGCCGACGACGCCCCGGATCCGGCCTTTGGCCTGATCACCCACCAAGCTGACCCATATCTCGTCATCACCCTCCCTGCTGACGGCGAGTACTTCCTGCGGCTGACCGATGCACAGGGAAAAGGCAGCCCGGCTCACGCGTATCGACTCCGACTGAGCCCGCCCCGACCCGATTTCGAATTGCGTCTCTTGCCGTCGGCCCTCGGCGCTCGACCCGGCGGCACCGTCACCGCAGCCGTGCACGTAATTCGCCGCGAGGGTTTCAATCATGCCATCCAGTTGGTCCTGCGAGGCGGGCCGCCCGGACTGGCGTTGCACAACGCGCAGATCCCGGAGGGCGCAACACAGGCCTGGATCCACCTTCAGGTTCCCGCCACCGCGGTGCCCGGGGTGCACCGGCTCGAATTGGAAGGTCGCGCCCGCGCAAACGAACAAACCTGGGTGCGGCCTGTCGTACCCGCAGACGAGTGGATGCAAGCGTTCTTCTATCGTCACTGGGTGCCGGCGCGACAACTGTATTTGCAGGTGACGGATCGACCTGGCCGGAGAATCGCCCCGGCCGGTCTGCGTTGAGCCCGGCAGCAACCTGGCTGCCTTCGCGCCAAGGCAGACCTTCTACGGCCATCGCGAGACAATCCGGGCCCCAGCGCAGTCCCGTCGGCATGGTCCCCCGCGGCCTCGCTCCGATCCTGGCGGGGAACGCACCTCCTGGTCCGGCTCTCTGCGAGGGTATCATGCATTCCCGGACCCAAGCAGGGCAGACGGGTGATCGCCGGCCTTGCAAAGCAAATCTTTCAACCGCTCGTTCACGGGCGCAGCACCGCCCGAAAGAACTGCGCCGGGCCCGTGCCGGGCACCCGCCCTTCCCACGTCGGTCCCTCTCCCTGCCCCTGAACCAGCTCGCTCCAGTGCACCAGATCCGCAGACGTTTCCACCGAAAATCGTAATCCTTCCACCCCACGCACCTGCAACTGCACTTCGCCGGTTGGAGTGGGTTGAGGAACCTCCCACAGGATTCGCGGCTGGGCGATCCATCGGGCCAGGCCGGCCGCGGCGCGATTCCCGGCGCCGGGAAACAAGCCGCCCACCCACAGGGCATGCTCGTGCCACAGGAGCGCATACACCCGGGGCGAAGGCGCCGAATCCCAGCCGCGCAAGCCCGAGCCCACGGCCGTCCAGTTCGTTCCATCGAACCGCGCCAACCCGGCAATGTCCCGGCCTCCGGCGTTGGTGAAAAGGCCTCCCACGTAAAGCACACCGTCGCGAACGGTCAACGCGAGCACGGCAGTCGCTGAGGCCAACACACCGTCATGGGGCGGCTCTCCCACGGCATGCCATTGGTTCCCGTCCCATCGGGCCAGGTTGTGGACCGAAATGTTACCCGCCCGCGAGAACCGGCCTCCCACGTACACGTGGGTCCCGTCCACGGCGATAGCCTCTACTGCGGGTGCAATGTCGCCATCGACGCCCTCTCCCAGCGGCTGCCAAAGGCCCGCGGACCATACTGCCACCCGGTTGACAGGCTGGCCGCCGGCATTGGTAAAGGTGCCGCCCGCGTATAAAC
>JAOADM010000071.1 GCA_026417315.1 Limisphaera sp. | reverse complement strand
GCCTACGACCTTTACCTGAGCGGGCAGATGAAAGACACGGACAACGGCAACGGCAACGCCCAATCATGAAACGCCTCCTGCTTCTGGTCGGGACCGCCGGGCTCCTGGCGGTCGCGGTTTCCCGCACTCATGCCCAACCCTCGGCCCACTATCCGCCAGGGATCGAGGGCATCAAGGCAGCGACCCTGCCGCCCCCCGGCGTCTATCTGCGCGATTACAACCTGTTCTACTACGCTGACCGCCTCAATGATGCCGGGGGCGATGAAATCGCGGCGGCCGATCCGCGCGCCTTCATTTACGCCAATGTGCCCCGGCTGTTGTGGATCACGGACTGGAAGCTGCTGGGCGGTCACGTGGGTGTGGACGCTCTCCTGCCTTTGACCTACACCGACCTGCGCATCAACACCCCGGGTGGGCGTGTCGACGACCGCACCTTCGGCGTGGGCGACCTCTTCGCAGAGGTTACCGTCTCGTGGCACCTCCCCCAGGCCGACTTTGCCATCGGCTACGGGCCCTGGGCGCCCACCGGCGACTCGTCCGCCACGGATCCCACGGCGCCCGGCGCCGGTTTCTGGACCCACCTGTTCACTGCCGGCATGACCTGGTACATGGACCCCGAGCGACGTTGGGCCCTCGCGGCTCTCTGCCGCTACGAGATCAACCACGACAAGCGCGACATGGACTTCCGGCCCGGTCAGGTCTTCACCGTGGATTACGGCCTGAGCTATGCCGTGACGCCGGCCATCGATGTCGGGTTGGCCGGTTACTTCCAAACCCAGACCACGCGCAACCGCGGCAGCGACTCGCGCTCGGCCGCCAAAGACAAAGTGGCCGGCATCGGCCCGGAAGTGGTGCTGTTCTGCACCAGGCTGGGCCTGTTCACCTCCATCCGCTATCACTACGAGTTTCTGGCGGAGGACCGGCTGCAGGGTCACACCGGCGCGATCACTCTGACCCGGCGCTTCTGAGTGCGCGGGCGGCCCGAGCGGCCGCGTCCCGGCACCATTTGACAGAACTCGCGCCGCGGGCTAACGGATTGGCCTCTGCACCGGCAGTGCAGCCAGAAACGGGCAGGCCCCCACACCGATCAGCTCCGGGTCGGGACGTCTGTCCATGCACGGACCGCGGCTGTCCCGTCGTAAGGGTCCCCCGCCCGGTGCAGAAGCAGGGAACCGGATTATGACGACTGAAGCGTTGCTCCAAGCGTTGCGGTGGCGCTACGCCACCAAGGTGTTCGATCCCAACCGAAAAATCCCCGCCGAGATCTGGTCGGCGTTGGAAGACTGCATGGTCTTGTCGCCCTCGTCGTTTGGGCTGCAACCCTACCGGTTCCTGGTGGTGGAGGATCCGGCGTTGCGAGCCCAACTGATGCCGCATGCATGGAACCAGCGCCAAATCGTGGATGCCTCGCATCTGGTGGTGTTTGCCGTGCGCACCTCGATCACCGAGGCCGACATTGACCGGTTTCTCGACCGCATCGTGGAGGTCCGGAAGGTGTCGCGGGAATCCCTGGAAGGCTATCGGTCCATGATGACCGGCATGCTGCTGGATCCGTCGTTCCAACCGATGGCGGTGCATTGGGCCGCCCGACAGGCCTACCTGGCCCTCGGCAATCTGCTCACCGCGGCCGCGGTGCTGGGCATCGACGCCTGTCCCATCGAAGGCTTCGTTCCGGCCGAGTTCGATCGCATTCTCCGGCTCCCCGAGCAGGGTTTCACCTCCGTGGTCTGCTGTGCCCTCGGCTACCGCGACGAAACCGACAAGTACGCGCGGCTGGCGAAGGTGCGCGCGCCCAGGGAAGAGCTGGTGCGCCATCTCTGAGGCTCGCGGAGGTCGGGTGGGCCCCGGGCGAATTGCATGTCGGCCCGAGGGGGTCTGGAGCGGGGCTTGCCGCCCGCGACCGGGGCCGTGCCACGGGGGCACCGGCTCCGCACGCGCCGGCACCGTCTCCGGCTCCAGCTCGTCACCGGGGTATTCGCGCAGCACGGGGCGTTCCCCGGGCCCTCACAACAGGTTGGCCGCCAGCTCGGCCAGCTCGGAGCGTTCGCCCTTTTGCAACTCGACGTGCGCGGCAATCGGTTGTTCGCGGAACCGGCTCACGATGTAGTTGAACCCGTTGGACGAAGAATCCACGTACGGATTGTCGATCTGGTAGGGGTCCCCGGTGAACACGATCTTGGTCCCCGGGCCCACCCGCGTGACAATGGTTTTGACCTCCAGCGGGGTGAGATTTTGGGCCTCATCAATGATCATGAACTGATTGGCGATGCTGCGGCCGCGGATGTAGCTGAGCGCCTCCACAACGATGCTGCCGGAACGCAGCAGATCCGTGCTGCGCCGCTGGTCCTGCCCCATGTTCAGATCGCTCAACAGCTCCAGCGCGTCGTGGATCGGCTGCATCCACGGCGCCAGTTTCTCCTCCAGCGTGCCCGGGAGAAAACCGAGCTCCCGCCCCATGGAAACCGTCGGCCGCGCCACGACCACCCGACGAAATTCCCGGTCCAACACCGTGCGCTTCAACCCGGCCGCCATCGCCAGCAACGTCTTGCCGGTGCCGGCCTTCCCCATCAAGGTCACCAGCTTGATGCGGTCATCCAGCAGGGCATCGAAGGCGAAATGCTGTTCGCGGTTCCGCGGCTTGATGCCCCAGACGCCCTCTCGCGTGTCCAGGATCGGGATCAACCGCGTGCCGCTGACATCCACCCGTGCCAGCGCGGTGCGCTTGGGATTGGTTTCGTCCACCAGCGTGCAGTACTCGTTGGGATACGCATGGTGTCCGGGCGGCAACTCCAGTTCCCCATTGGCGCGAAACCGGTTGATCTCCTGCGGGCTGACGGTGAGCTCGATCATGCCGGTGTACAGGTCCGTGATGAAGACACGGTCGCTCTCGTAATCCTCGGCCGCCAGTCCGTAGGCATCAGCCTTGACCCGCAGGTTGATGTCCTTGGAGACAAGAATGGTCGGATGCCGCGGCGCCTGTTTTTGCAGCTGCAAACACAGCGCCAGGATCCGATCGTCCACCGACATCTCTGTCGCGCGTCCGTTGCGCCCGTTGCGCGCCGGCTTCTTGGGACAAACGATCCGCAATCGCCCGCCATTGGGCAACGGGACCCCCTCGCTCAACCGGCCCTGACTGCGCAGGCTGTCCAACAGACGCGACACCGTCCGCGCGTTTTGTCCCAACTCGCTGGGCTCGCGTTTGAAGCGGTCGATCTCCTCGATGACCTCGATCGGGATCACCACCTGGTTGTCCTGGAACTGCAGCAGGGAATGCGGATCATGCAGGAGCACATTGGTGTCCAAAACGTAGGTTTTCACGGCTCAAACTGACGCAATTGCGCTCGTTCCATGCGATCGTACCAGGCCCGCAGCCGCGGGCAACGCGCCGGCAGTCGGTACTGCCCCGAGTACAAGTAATTGGCCAGCATCCCCCACAAATCAAAGTCCACAAAGCGCGGCCGCGCATCCAGCAGGAACGGGCGCGTCTCCAGCATTCGTTCAAACGGCAGGATCCGCTCCACCAGCAAACGCTGCCAGTGCGCCCGTTCGCGACGCCACTGGTCCAGGCAGCCCCGGCCGAACCGCCGTTCCTTGAAGCGCAAAAAGTCCAGTTGCTCCGCCGGGGGCACAAACCGGCGCCAGTGAATGTCGTTCAACCGAAACGTGCACGCCTCGACGGCATCTTCGATGTACCGCCACAAGATGTCCTGAACACCGTCCCACGCCCGCGGAAACAGGCCCAGCTCCAGTTTCACGTCGAGGTATTTGGCAATGACCTGGGAATCGTCCGCCACCTCGAAGACCACCGTGCGCCCGTCCCGCACCACCGGCACCTGGTAATACCGGCCCCGCGTCAGTTTCCACACCAGGGACCGATCGTTGCTGGGGATATTGGTGATCTTGAAGGGCACGCCCGCAAATTCCAGGATGCGGCGCTGCACCAGACAAAACGGGCTCCACGGAAACTGGATCAGTTCGATCATGACCTTGCTTCCTTTGCGCCATTGCATTCCGCACTCTAGTGCCACCCGCCGCGCCCCACAAGGTCATTGCCCGGCCCCCGGGCCCGGCGGGCCCCACGCAGCCCCTGCCCCGTGCGTCCCCAGAGCCCGCCCCGCCCACACCTCGGCCGGCCCACACCGCCGCGCCGGATACGTCCTCATGCCGAGGATCGCCGGCTCGCACCCGCGCACGGTCAACCGGTCCCTCGATGCCGGACCGGCGTCCGCCGACGCGGCCGCGCAGGACCTCGCCGCGGCTTTGCAAGCCGCGCCCGGCCCCCGCGACACCGGCCAACTCGCTATTGTCCGCGAGGGCGCACTGCGTCACACTCTCCTGCGGTGCGTATCTCCGTTGTCATCCCCGCGTTCAACGAAGAGCGCCTGCTGGGCCGAACCTTGCAAGCCGTCCAACAGGCCTCGGCGGCCTTCCTCACGCGCGGCTGGGACCGGGAAATCATCGTCTGTGACAACAATTCCACCGATGCCACCCCCCGGATCGCAGCCGCCGCGGGCGCTCGCGTCGTTTTCGAGCCCGCCAACCAAATTGCGCGTGCCCGGAATCGCGGCGCCGCCGCGGCCACGGGCGACTGGCTGATCTTCTTGGACGCCGACTCCCAACCCACGCGTGCCCTGTTTGAGGAAGTGGCCCGCGTCATCGAGGCCGGCCGCGCCATCGCCGGCGGTTGCACGCTCACCATGCAAACCTCGCACCGCGTGGCCCGCTGGATCCTGGCCGGCTGGAATCTGCTCAGCCGCATGGGTGGTTGGTTGGCCGGGGCCTTCATCTTCATCGAGACCCCCGCGTTCCGGCAGCTGGGCGGGTTCAACGAGGCTCTCTATGTGGCGGAGGAAATTGAATTCACGCAGCGGCTCAAGCGCCTGGCGCGAAAAGCGGGCCGGCCCATCGTCATCCTTCACCGCCACCCGCTGCTGACCTCGGACCGCAAAGTCCGGCTCTATGGCCCGGGTGAACACCTCCGATTCTGGTGGCAGGCCCTCCGTGCGCCCCGCCAAACCATGACCTGTCGCGATGCTTGTCCCGTCTGGTACGATGGACGTCGCTGAGAACTCCGGGCGCGCCCCCGGGCCCGGGGCCCGGCCCACACGGAACAGCCCTCGCCGAGACCGCGTCCGCCGAATCCCCGCAGCCTCGAGGCGGCCGAACCTCGGAGAACCTCTTCCCCACGCCGGCCCGGCCCTGCAGGGAAAAGCTGCGCCCGGGGGTTGATCCATGGCTCGCCACTCCGCGCCATTCTCAAAACCGGAAAGCCTCGAGCGTCACGTGGCCTCGACCATCCAGCGCCACGGTCTGATTGCCCCCGGCCAAAAGGTACTGGTGGCCGTCTCCGGCGGGTGCGACTCGATGGTCCTGTTGGAGCTGTTGCACCGATTGGCGGAACGTTACGAATGGAAACTCGCCGTGGCGCATTTCAATCATCAACTCCGCGGCGCGGAAAGCGACGCCGACGAGGCCTTTGTCCGCCACCAGGCTCAGTTGCGCAATCTGCCCTTCTTTTCCAGCCGGGGCGACGTGCGCAGCTGGGCCCGTCAACACGGCCTGTCCCTCGAAATGGCCGCCCGAGAGTTGCGACTCCGCTTCCTGGCAGACACCGCCCGACAGTGGGCTGCTGCGGCCGTAGCCCTGGCCCACCACGCCGACGACCAGGTGGAGCTGTTTTTTCTCCGGCTTCTGCGCGGCACCGGCGGCGAAGGGCTGGAAGGCATGCGCTGGAAGAGTCCCGCCCCGGTTCCAGCCCCGGAGACCGAAGCCTCCGGACCCGGCCCTCTCTGGATTCGGCCCTTGCTAGACCTTTCCCGCGCCAGCCTGCGCCGCTACGCAGAGCTCCGCGCCCTGCCCTTCCGCGAGGACACCACGAATCGCTCGCCCCGGATCCTCCGCAATCGGATTCGTCACGAGTTGCTGCCGCTGCTGGAAGCCCATTACCAACCGGCCCTGCGCCCCGCGATCCTGCGTCTCATGGAGCTGGTCGGCGCCGAGGCGGCCGCGGTACGGATCTGGGCAGAACAATGGCTTCGCACCGGCCAGCCGGCCTTTGACCAACTGCCCGAGGCCGTCCAGCGTGCGGCCCTGCGCCTTCAACTCCGCCGGCTCGGCCAAGCGCCGACCTGGGATCTCGTGGAACAACTGCGCCTGTATCCGCAGCGGCGCATCAACGCCGGCGCCGCGCGCTGGTACATCCGCGACCCGGCCGGCCGGGTCCGACCCGAAGCCGGCCCACCCGGCCCGTTCCGGAGCGCCGAATTGACGCTGGCCCTGACGGCACGCGGACAGGCCATCTTTGACCACGTGCAGGTGCGCTGGCAAATCCGGCCGCACACCGCCCCGCCGCGACTCTTGGGGAAGCCCGGTCTCGAGTACTTCGACGCCGATCGCGTCGGCTCCCTCATCCGACTGCGTCACTGGCGGCCCGGCGACCGGTTTCAACCCCTGGGCATGCCGGAGCCCGCCAAACTCCAGGACCTGTTCACCGCACGACGTGTCCCCCCCGCCGAGCGACGTCAGCGTCTGCTGGCCGAGACCGCCCGGGGAGAGATCTTCTGGGTTGAGGGCCTGCCCCCGGGCGAATCGTTCAAGCTCACGCCCACCACCCGCCGCCGCCTGCGTTGGCAGTGGTCTCGGGCCGGGTAAAGCCTGGTTGCAGCCCCTCGCCAGCCATGATAGGTTGCCCCGGCATTAACGATTTCAAACATGGCTGAGTCCAATCCAACCCGAGGCGATAACAGCGGGTCGCACCGGTCCCCGGAGTTCCGTATGCAACCCCGCACCTGGGTGGTGTGGGTCATGATCGTCGCCGGCGTGATCGTGCTGATGACCCTGCGGAATCGCAACCAGGAGCAGGCCGTGGAGATTTCCCAGGCGCGCTTCCTGCAACTGGTCGAGTCCAACCTCGTTGCGCGCGCCAAAATCATCTACAGCGCCCAGTCCCCCTTCCTCACGGAAATCGTCGGCACCTACTACGCCACCGACGCTTCCGGCAACCGCATCCAGGAAAACGGCCGTGACAAGGAGATCCGTTTCCATGCCCGGGCAAGGCTCACCGAGGCCATGGAGGATCGGCTGCTGCGGCTGCCCAACTTCGAGCCGCACGAGCAGAACGTGGTCGTCATGAACGTGCTGCTCAGCATCCTCCCCATCGTCCTGATCGCGCTCCTGATCTGGTTCTTCTTCATCCGCCAGATCAAAATGGCCGGCAAGGGCGCCCTCTCCTTCGGCAAGAGCAAAGCCCGCCTGCTGACCAAGGAACGCAACAAAACCACCTTCAAAGATGTCGCCGGCATCGACGAAGCCATCGAGGAGGTGGCCGAACTGGTCGAGTTTCTCCGCGACCCCAAAAAGTTCCAGCGCCTCGGCGGACGCATTCCCAAAGGCGTGCTGATGGTCGGGCCCCCGGGCACCGGCAAGACCCTCCTGGCCAAGGCCATCGCCGGAGAAGCCGACGCCGCCTTCTTCAGCATCAGCGGGTCGGACTTCGTGGAAATGTTCGTCGGCGTCGGTGCCAGCCGGGTTCGCGACATGTTCGAACAGGCCCGCAAACACACCCCGTGCCTGATCTTCATTGACGAGATCGATGCCGTGGGCCGCAGCCGCGGTCACGGGCTGGGCGGCGGCAACGACGAGCGCGAACAAACCCTCAATGCCCTGCTGGTCGAAATGGACGGCTTCGACACCACCGAGGGCATCATCATCATCGCCGCCACCAATCGCCCCGACGTCCTCGATCCGGCCCTGCTGCGGCCCGGCCGTTTCGACCGCCAGGTCGTCGTCAACCTCCCCGACGTCCGCGGCCGCGAAGCCATCCTCAAGGTCCATGCCCGCAACATCAAACTGGCCCCCGATGTGGATCTGTCGGTCATCGCCCGCAGCACGCCGGGCTACTCCGGGGCCGAATTGGCCAACCTGCTGAACGAAGCGGCCCTGCTGGCCGCCCGCGCCGGCAAGAAAGCCGTGGGCATGGAGGAACTCGAAGAGGCCCGTGACAAGGTTCGCTGGGGCCGCGAACGTCGCAGCCTCGCCATGAGCCCGGAGGAGAAGCGTTGCACCGCCTGGCACGAGGCCGGCCACGCCCTGGTCAACGTGCTCCTGCCGCACACGCAGCCCCTCCACAAGGTCACCATCATCCCCCGCGGTCAGGCCCTGGGCGCCACCATGTCCCTCCCCAAGGACGATGTCCTCAACCGCCGCCGCAAAGAAATGCTGGCCACCGTGGCCGTGATGATGGCCGGCCGCATCGCCGAGGAAATGATCTCCGGCGACATCTCCACCGGAGCCGCCGGGGACATCCAGCAGGCCACCAACATCGTCCGCGCCATGGTCACGCAGTGGGGCATGAGCGAGCGCATCGGCATGGTCCATTACGGCCGCGACGACGAATACATCTTCCTTGGCCGCGAAATCGCCAGCCACCGCCCGTACAGCGAACGCACCGCCGAGGAAATCGACCGCGAAGTCAAACGCATCATCGACGAACAATATCAGGTGGCCAAACAACTCCTCGAGGCCAACCGGGACAAACTCGAGTTGATCGCCAACGCCCTGCTCGAATACGAAACCCTCGACGGCAGCCAGGTGGAGGAAATCATCCGCACCGGCCGCCTCACCGTCCGGCCGCCCGCACCCAGGGGAGAACCACCCATGGGCGCGCCCGCGGGTACGCCGCTGCCCGAGATACCCCCGAAGCCCGCCAGCCCCACGCTACCCGGCTTGGGCAGTCCCGCCCCCGCCACCGCCTGAAGCAGGGCAGCTGGCCGCCCGGGCTGCCCGGAGCAATCCCAGATTCGCGAATCGGCGCAAACCGGTAACTTCGCCTCCACGACACAGGGGCACCTCTCACCCTTTCCGCGCCGGAAGCGGAGCGCAGGGCCCCCGCCTCCGGCACGCGAAGACCTGACCAGAGCCTACACGAACAGACACCGCCCAGCCCTGCCAGCGCGACCGACCTTGCAGGACGGCCTGCACCGGGCCGGGACTGCTCCGGCCGCAGCCCATGAGTCCACGCGTGGAGAGGCTGCAGGCCGAAAGTCCTGAAACCGCCTTCTGCTCCGCAGCGGCTCTCGACGGGCGCGCCCGAGCTTCTGGATCCTCCGAAAACTCGGCGAGATTTTTTGGACGGCCGCGGCACGTGGAAAGCCGAGCGAAAACGGCATTTTCCTCAGAGGCTTGGCCCCCGGGGCTCAAGAACGGAGCTGCGATCCCGGCTGTTCACGGATCGCACGGACCACTCCACGCGTCGAAGGCGCTGCAACCCGTCAGCCCGGGGCAACGCTCCGCGAACTACGTCCCCACTACGGGCGCGCCTTGAAAGGGCCCAACCCGATGACCCCACCGGGAGAGCCGGGCGCACCCCCATCGAATTCGGCCCCCTCCGGGCGGGCCCCATCTCGAGGGGCTACCTGCCCGGGCGCTGCCCCGGACAGGTGCATCCACGCCCTGATGAGCGAAACGCACGGCAGGGCGAAGACACGAATCCCAACTCCATCAATCGGGCAAACGTGGGAGAACGTTCGACGTCCGCCAGCGCAAGCCAGCCCAACCTCGGAGCCCACACGCGGAACTCGAGCGCGTCCACAGTCGAGTGCTGCGAACCCAACAGCAGGCCGGTTGTGATCCGCTGACCGTC
Source organism: Limisphaera sp. (assembly GCA_026417315.1). GTDB lineage: Bacteria > Verrucomicrobiota > Verrucomicrobiia > Limisphaerales > Limisphaeraceae > Limisphaera. The sequence goes on along the minus strand of JAOADM010000071.1, from coordinate 7,411 downwards.
GCGCGTTCCCAAACGCCGGCCCCTCCGGTCGCGGCGTCTCGTGCGTCCGAGAGCTCTGCATGTGGCCCCAGGGCGCAAACGCGATCGCGGCCGCGCCGCCTCTTCTCCGCCGGGATCTGAAGAACCTCCGTCCGCCTCGCACGCCGCCTCGGGATCCGCAAAGTCCGGTGGTGTTCTTCCTCCAGATTCACCGACAGTCGTCAGTGACTGCTCAATACTCGAAGCACGGTCGGCGAGAAAACCAACAGTGGGGGTTCTCACAGCGAAAGTCTTGCCCCACACGGGTTCGGTTTCGAGGGCGATCGCCGCACCGAAGATGAAGGTCATGCGCGGACGGATTCGAAGGAGTGCCGCGTTCGATCGCCGGTATTTCGTGCCCGCGCCGCAGACTGGGTTCGCGCGCAGATCACCCCGCCCTTTCAAGACATGGACAGGTGAAAAACTCGAACGAGTTGTTCCCCGAGGCTGTGAACTGCGTGTTGCCGCCGCCAGACAACAAAGGGGCATCTCCCGATCTTGGGCTCACTTTTTACGCCGCCGGTCCGGAGAGCAGACACGCCCCGGGCTGTGAACAACCGGTCAATAACTCGTGACATCTTGCTCTTCCCATCCCGGCCCTCTTCAGCTACAAGGGGCATCGCTTTCGCGGCAGGAAGCGCAGCGCCACGACGGCGCTGCACAGGCGTGGGCAGGCCGCGAAGGGCTGTTTCCCAAGTTGTTGAACGGCAACAGGTTAAAGAGGCCGAGGGAGGGGTCTTTTGGCCTCGATCCGGAAAGGGATCTTTGTGTTGCCCGGAATCGGATTTGGTGCTATGTGCCGGGCCGGTTTGGGTGGCGCGGTGGCCTGCAAACCGGCCAGGTGAATAAAAACCGCGGAAAACCGGCAGCTGAAGCCGGGTTGTGGCAGACTCATGGAAGCAGCAGCGCGAATCTGGTCGGCGGCCCAGAAGCATCTTCAGACGCTTCTGGCGCCGGACATTTACAACCTGTGGTTCGCCCCCATTCGCGCGGTCAACCTGGAGAACGACCTGCTGGTCCTGGAGGTGGCCGACGAATTCCGGGAGGTGTGGCTGCAGGAGAACTATCGTTCGGTCCTGGAAGATGCAGTGGCACTGGCTTCGGGTCGGCGCATGACGATCCGTTTCCAAGTGGCGGCCGATCCGCCCCCACCGGCCCCGCCGGTGACCTCCTCCGTTCCCCGGACCCGATCGCCGGGGTCCCGCGCGGCCCGGCCGCCCGAAGTCCGCGAGGTGCAGTTCAACCCCAAAAACACCTTCGAGACCTTCGTGGTCGGCGCCAACAACAACCTCGCGTATTCCGCCGCGCTCGCCGTGGCGCAATCTCCGGGAAAAGCGTACAACCCCCTGTTCCTGTACGGCGGCGTGGGGCTGGGCAAAACGCATCTGCTCCATGCCATCGGCCAGCACGTGCTCGCCCACAAGGCACAGGCCCGGGTGGCGTACGTCTCGTGCGAAAAATTCACCAACGAATTCATCGACGCGCTCCAAAACAACAGCCTGATGCAGTTCCGAAAAAGGTATCGAAACACGGACGTGCTGTTGATCGACGACGTCCACTTCCTGGCCGGCAAGGAGCGGATTCAAGAGGAGTTCTTCCACACCTTCAATGCATTGCACGAGGCACGCAAACAGATCGTGCTGACCTGCGACCGACCCGCAAACGAGATCCAGGGGCTGGAACAACGTCTGGTCTCACGCTTCGAATGGGGCCTGGTGGCGGATCTGCAACCGCCGGATGTGGAAATGCGCCTGGCGATCCTGCGCAAGAAGGCGGCCCTGATGGAGGCGCAGGTCCCGGAGGAGATCCTCAATTTCCTGGCCAACAACATCCGCAGCAACATCCGCCGCCTGGAAGGGGCGTTGATCCGGGTGGCCTCCTTCGCCTCCCTGACCGGCAAGCCGCTGACCCTGGCCAATGTGGAGATGCTTTTGCGGGAAATCCTGCATGAAGAAGGCCGCAGCACGGTCACCATCGACCGGATCATGAAAGTGGTGGCCGAGCGGTACGACATCCGACTGTCCGACATGACCAGTCGGCGGCGCCCGGAGAACATCGCCTTCCCCCGCCAGGTGGCGATGTATTTGGCCCGGCGTCTGACGGGCCTCTCCTACAGCGCCATCGGCGAGGCCTTTGGAGGCCGCGACCACGGCACCGTCCTGCACGCCTGTCGCCTGGTCAAGGACCGCATGGACGTCGATTCGCAGGTGCGTCAGCAGGTCCACCAACTGGAGCGCGATCTGCTCAAGTAGCCTTGCCGCACCCCGACACCCGGTCGTCGCGCCACGGGGCCCGCCGCAAGAGCGCACCGAGGCATTCGCCCGTACCCGCGCCGGTGCACGCAACGCACATCCCTTCAGTGAGCGCGTCCAGCCCCGCGAATCCGATGACTCCTTTTGCGCCAACCCTTCCGCCGACCGATCAAACGCCCCGTCGGAATCAACATTGACACCTTCGGTCCCCGGACCTAGGCTCGCACCGACGTTTGCTGTGGAGAGGACGCACACATGCTGATCCGAATCAGTCTCATCATTGCATTGGTCGCCGGACTGGCCACCGCGGGCATCAATCTGTTCACCGTCCGGAACAAAATTGAAACCCTCAAAACCGAGCGGAACAACGAACGGGCCGAAAAGGAGCAAGCGCGAACCGAGCTCGCGTCCACCCGTCAGCAGCTGGACCAAACCACCGCCCAACTCAAGAAGGCGCAGACCGAGCTGGCCACGGCCACCAAGGAACGCGACGAAGCCGTGGCCACGGCGGAAACCCAGACCCGCAGGGCCAACCAGCTCAACGACGAACTGAACAAAACCCGCCAGGAACGAGACAACGCCCAGGCCGAACTGGCCGCATGGACCGCCCTCGGAATCCCGGTGCAGCAAGTGAAAGAGGTCGTGGCCCTGAACCGGCGCCTGCTGGAACAGGTGGACGTGCAAAAGGAGGAAATCCAGGCTCTCATCCGCGCCAATGCCCGTCTCACCAACGAACTGGCCCGCATCCTGGGCGGTGGCGATTACGTGGTGCGCCTGCCCGCCCAGTTGCGCGGCAAGGTGGTGGCGTATGATCCGAAGTGGGAGTTCGTGGTCGTCGACGTCGGAGAAGCCAACGGCGTCCTCGAATACGGTGAACTCCTGGTGAGTCGCAACGGTCAACTCGTGGCCAAGGTGGTGGTGCGGACTGTCGAGAAGAATCGCGCCATCGCCAACGTCGTGCCGGGGTGGAAATTGGCCGAGCCCGTGGAGGGAGACGAAGTCCTCCCGGCCCATCCCGCCTCGTGATGCGCCCATGAAAGGCTCCTGGCTGCTAGCCGGGTTCCTGCTGCTGGCCGTGGCCGCGGGCTGGGGTTGTGCTTCCGCCGACCCCGCCAACCGTTCGGCGCGGCCGTGGAACACCCCCAAGCAGTGGGAAACCGGGCTGCCCTCCGCAATCCTGGAAGGACGGTGACCCGCACCGGAGTCCGGGCCCGCGGCTCTGGTGTTTCCAACCATTCACCGCTCCCTGCCGGAGCCCCTTGCCCCAAGGCCGCGTTCGCCCGGAACCTTCACTGCGGGGGCGGGGCTTCCCCGGACTCGATGGGCCACTCTGCCAAAAGCAGTGCACGATATCCCCCGATCAATGAAGCCACCCGCCGATAGCCCATCCGCTGCGCCGCCTCCGCCGCCAGGGCAGACCGATAGCCGCCTCCGCAATACAAAATCAGTTCGGTCTCCTTGTCCGGAAACCGGCGCTCGATATCGCGTTCCAAAATCCCCCGACCCAAATGCACCGCACCCCGGGCATGACCCGCGTTCCACTCGTGATCCTCGCGCACATCCACCAGGACCGCTTGCGGATTCACTTCGAGGCGCGCACGCAGTTCCGCCACCGTGATCTCCCGAATGTGTTTCCTGGCCTCGTTGACCAGCGCCAAAAAGCCCGGTGAATGCTTCATGTCCACAGCATACGTGCGCATGCCGGTTTCTCCAAGCGTCCCCCGGCGCCGCCCCGCCGCCGGTGCTCCCGGCCCGTCCCCGCGGCTCCCGCTTCCGATAGCCAACCGCACGGTCCTTTCATCCCGCACGAAGGCTCCCCATGAATACCGTCCCTCCCGCCACAAGCCGCCTGGTCCTGGGATTGTTGGTGGCCGTGTTCTTGTGGGGCGGCAACAACACCGGTGTCCGTTACCTGGTCCGCGATTGGCCGCCGGTCTTCACGGGCAGCACGAGGTTTCTGGCCGCCGGCCTGCTGCTGTTGGCCGTTCTGCGGTGGACCCGTTGGCTGGGCGACTGGCAACCCGTCCCGGCTCGTCTGGAACGAGCCCTCTGGTGGCGCGGTGGGTTCAGCCTCGCAGCCTATATCGTGGTGTTCAATGAGGCGCTCCGACACACCTCCGCCTCTCACGTGGCATTGCTCCTGGCGGCCTCCCCCATCTGGGCGCTCCTGTGGGAACACCGCACACCCACCGCGCACCACATCCTGCGCCGCTACGCGGCCGCCTTCTTGGGACTGTGCGGCGTCGCCGTGCTGACCGCACCGGCCCTGACCCGGGACCACTGGGGTTGGAAGGGTGAACTCCTGGGACTGCTGGCCAGCGTGTTGTGGACCCACTTCGGCCGCCAGTGCCGCTGGCTGGGCCAACACCTCAACAGCGCGGAAGTCACGGCCCACAGCATGTGGCGCGCCGCCGTGTGGCTGCTGCCCTGGTCCACCGCAGAGCTGCTGAGTCGGCCGCTCCCCTGGCGGCCGGATTTGATCGCCGTCCAACTCTATTGTGTCCTTGCGGGCGGCGTGGCCGCGTTCGGTCTCTGGACCCATGCGCTCCGGCACTGGGAGGCCAGCCGCGTCCTCCTCTTCAACAACCTCATCCCCATCACCACCATGGCCTGGGCCGCCTGGTGGTTGGAAGAACCCGTCACGGTCCGCTTCGCCTTTGCACTGGTGCTCATCGTGGGCGGAGTTTGGCTGGGCCAGACACCCGTCGCCCGTCCCGCCCCGCCGCAAGAAAGTCGGCCCCAGCCACCGATCCCGGCAGCCGCACCCTGAACCGTTGTCCCACTGGCCCACCTGTTCAGGGGCCGGTTCTCCTTGGCAGCGAATTCAGACCTCGCCACCCCCGGTCCGGCCCCGGGCGTGAGGCGCGATCCGCCCGTGCCGCGACACCCTGCCCTGCGCAATCACTCCAAACCCATGTCCTTCCGAAACGCCTCCACCAGCAACACGTGACGCCGAATGCTCTCCGTGCTGGCCTCGTTGTCATAGTTCAATCCATAAGGCCAGAAATGCGTCCCGTCCGAGTAGATCACCGCCCCCGGCCCGTCGAATTCCTGGATCTTTTGGCGCCCATGCGGGCCTTGCCAGACCCCACCCGCAAGGTTTGCCTGCCACTGCCACGTCGTGCCCACCCCCAGTGTGTGCGAAATCTCGTGCAGCGCCGTCCGGTACCCGATTTGACCTCCGAAATCGATCCAGCCACTGTAACTGGCCTGCGCCGTGGGAACCCCGGGATTGTAATTCACGGTCAAATGCTTGCGGAAGGTGCCCCATTTGTTGTACTGCGCCACCGCGCCTTCCATGGCATACACGATGCGCTCCCGAATGTCCGCCGGCCAGTTCTGCCAGCCCGGCGCCAACGAATAGGTCAGCGGCCCTGGCGGCGGCGGTACCACCGCGGTCCGAATCGCATAAAAATGCGGCAGCTCCACCGGCAGTCCGGTCACCCTCACCACAGCCCGGCCCTGCGCGTCGAAGGCGTGGGTCCCCAGGTTGCTCCACCGACTCCACGGCAAACCCGCGTCGATGGCATGCAAGACCTGAAAACTCATGCCCGGCGGACCATGAGCAACCTCCAGGGAAACGGACCCTGCAACCACGCCGCCCACCGAGGCTACCGGCCGGGGCGCGAAAAGGAACTCGCCCGGCTCCAGCGCCCGGTCCGAAATCCGGACCTCGTCGATGAAGCCGTACGCCCGATCCGTGTGCACACCCGCGTACAACCCCCGCCCCACGGACCACGCACCCGCCACCCAATCCGGCCCCGTCCCGGAGCCCCGGACCAGTGCACGATTCGGACTGCCGCTGGCGACCAGATCCGTGCTCGCCACCAACAGATTGTTCACATAGAGCCTCAAAGTGTTGCCGTCGCTGACCGCCGCCAGGTGATACCACGGCGCCTCCGCACCACCCGGACTGATCCCATACACCCAGCCCGGCGGCGAAAAGGCCCGATGGGTGTAGCCCGAAACATCGGTGAACACCACGGCGACACTGTCATCCGGACGCACCTGCAAATAAAAGGCCGCCAAATTCGGATCCGACCGCGATACATTGCGCGCGTCACGACCCACCACGGTGCGGTAGCCGCCGCTGGCCACGGCTCGATAAGATGCCTCCACGGTGAATTGCATCGGCAGGATCGCGTCCAGATTGATCCCGGACGGCCGGCTGTGCTGGGCCGAAGTAAACATCGCCGGGTAATTGCCCGTGTTCTGCACGCTGAAGCGGTTCGTCCATCCGAACTGCGGTACGCGCCCCGAAGCCACGTTCGTGCGGTAGGCAAACCCGGCATATCCACCCTGCGTCCACGCGGACAAATGATTCCCGTTCCCGGATCCATCCCGCACCGTGCCATGAAACGCGCCATCCGCCCCGGCATGCACCACCAGCCCGTCGGCAGGCCCCTCTTCGAACCGCCAGTACGCCACCGTGGCCGCGTGCATCTGCGCAGCAACGACCAGCATCCACACCCAACCACTGCAAATCTGAAGTGTTGAGCCTTTTCTTGCCACCATCGAGGGCATGTTCTTCTTCCCCCTCTCTTCGCATCGTTTCAGGCAAACGGGACGCCACCTCGTTAACCCGGATCCCCGGCCCGGTCAACCCATGGCATCCCTGCCCTGCGCCAAATGGAAGAGCCCGTCCGGCGCCGCCCTACACTCCCGCCCCCGGCTCAGGCCGCTGCCCTGAAACGCATCCCCCTCAGGCTGCTTATCGGATCTGACCCTGCATCCGCACACCCATCTACGGGTTTCCAGCACATCGCGCGCGGCCGTGTCTCTCCCAAGAGGCGCGAGGGACGTTTTCACGAGATTCCCGCAGCCCGCGGGCGATGGATTCCACGCAACGAGAATCCTTCGAAGCCCCACACTCCGAACGCCCGTCCGCTGTCACCCCGCAGTTCCTGTGTCATCGCGCCCCGCCCCGCCCAAGAGCCGCATTTTCACCGGCGCATGCGGAGGCAGCCTCCTGCGCCAGGGTGTTGAAAGCCTCGACCGGCCAGGGCAGGCTCAGCCAACCATCTTGTGGCACCCCGATCCGCGTCCGGCCGCGCCGGATCCCTGCGGAACACAGACCGGATTCCTGTGCAAAATCCCAACATGGACGCCCGGGGGAACTCCGCGTAGCTTTTCGCCATGGC
>JAOADM010000070.1:258-17122 GCA_026417315.1 Limisphaera sp. | reverse complement strand
CAGGCCTCGTTCTTGGTGAAGGACCTGCGAATCGGCTGGTGGGAGGGAGCCCGGTGGTTTTGGGACACGCTGGTGGACGCGGACCTGGCCAACAACACGCTGGGCTGGCAGTGGACGGCCGGGTGCGGCGCGGATGCCGCGCCGTATTTCCGCATTTTTCATCCTGTCTTGCAGGGAAAGAAGTTCGATCCGGAGGGAAACTACGTACGACGCTGGTGTCCGGAGCTGTCGCGACTGCCGGCACGCTGGATTCACGAACCCTTCGAGGCACCATCCGACGTGCTCCGGGATGCGGGCGTTCGGCTGGGTGTGGACTATCCTCGTCCCGTCGTGAGTCATGCCGCGGCACGTGTGGCGGCCCTGGCCGCATGGCAAGCCTTGCAGACGGGGAGTTCCTCTGCGTCGGATTTGAATCTCCCCGGGATTCAGCCCTGAACTGCCCGCGCGTTCGGGACCGGGACGGGAGGGGTTGGAAAATCAGTTGCCGCGCCTGCGGTCAGGGGTTTGACTGGGCGCGTGCTGTGGTGGGTTTTGGTGGACCGGGAACTGCGGGCAGCCGCTCGCCGCGCCGGCACCTGGTGGTGGCGCGTCGGAGGAGCGCTTGCGCTGTGCGTCGGGGCCCTGATGCCGGCCCTGCCTCTCCTTTATGATGCGCCGCCGGCCTTTCAAGGCGAAGTCCTGTTTACCGCGCTGATCATCCCCCTGTGGTTCAGTTGCTGGATGGCCGGGATGGTGTTGACGGCGGACTCTCTGGCCCGGGAGCGTCGGGAGGGCACTCTGGGACTGCTGTTCCTGACCGACCTGAGCCCGGCTACGGTGGTGGCCGGAAAGCTGGCTTCCGGGTCGTTGCAGGCTTTGGGGGCGGTGGTGGCAGCGCTGCCTTTGCTGACTCTGCCCATTTTACTGGGTGGAGTGAGCCCGGGGCAGTGGTCGCGGGCCGCCCTGGTGTGTCTTCTGACGCTGTGGGTTTCCCTCAACGTGGGGTTGTTTTGCTCGGCATTGAATCTTCGGGTGGTGAGTGCCCTGGGCTGGACGTTTGTGGTGCTGGTGATCCTGAGCGCCATCATTCCGATGGTTGTCGGGGTGAGCCTGGGTTTCCTGGATTGGCATGCACTGGATTTTCTTCCCGCAGTGTGGACGCCGGCCGGGGGGTTGTTCCTGATCGGCGATACCGCCTATCGTTCGGGGCCCGGCTGGTTCTGGGCCTGGGCTGCCGTACAGTTCGCGCTGGGGCTTTGCGCGTTTACGGGCACCCGAATGTTGGTGGATCGATTGTGGCGGGAGACCGATGCACCTGCCCGGCTGGGCACGATCCGCAAGTGGCGCGCAGCCTTGCATCAGTGGATGCGGATACGAAATCCGGCGGAGCGAGCGGTGTGGCTGGATCGGGCTCCATATGCCTGGCGGTTGTTGCGCACGCGCGGGGATCGATGGATGCCCTGGTCGGTGCTGGGCAGCATGGTCCTCCTGTGGATCTGGATCGCATGGAGATGGGAGTGGACGGTAGGTGCCACCTGGGTCTTTCTTTTCGTAGGGGGCGCGCTGGTCAGAGCGGTGATCCTGAGTCAGACCATCAGCGTGCTTGCCGAAGACCGGCGAGAAGGCGGAGCCGAGTTGGTGGCGACCTCTCCCCAGGGCCCGGAGGGACTCTGGAAAGCGCACTGGTTGGCGCTGCGCCGCCTCTGGTTGTGGCCGTTGTTGCTCTTTACGTTGGCAAGTTGCCTGATGGGGTGGGGGCTGGCGCAGCGTGGAACCTCCATCAGCCCCCATTTCGCCACCTCGTTGGTTCTGGTGTGGGCGGATGTGGCGGCTCTGGTTTCCGCGGGCACGTGGATGGCTTTGTCGGGTCGCTCGGCGTTGCTGAGCATGGTCCTGACGGCGGGCCTCGTTTGGGGCATTCCATGGGCGCTCATGTCGGCGGCAGGAGCAGTCCTCTTTGTGGCAGATCTGATGTTCCGCAGCATCGGTCAGGGGGTGGGAGATTGGGTGTGGTCGCCGTGGATTTATTTTGGGATGCGGCTGGGGTTGGACCTTCTCGTTGGCGGCTTTGCCTGGCACCAATTGTGTCGGCGCTTTCGAACCTCGCTGGGTTGAGCAGCGCCCGGAGCGCCGGGAGCCCGGCCCGTGGCCCGCGGGTGCTTGGAGGGCAACCCCGGCGACGAGAAGAGGTGGGAAGCGGGTGTGCGTGGAAGAGGACAGCTTGGACGGAGCCGGGTTCGAAGTGTGAAGGCGAAAAGTTGCGTGAACGGCGAGAGCCCGGGCAACCAGCGGGCCGGTGGGGAGGTTTCGCCGGGCTGAGGTGAGGGGATGAAACCCATCTCCCCGGGTTTTTCGTGAATCGGCCCAAGCGTTTCGGGCCGTGGGTTGGTGCCTTGTAGTGGAGCGGGAATTGCGGGCGGCGGCGCGTGGGCCGGGGCTGTGCCGCTGGCGAGTGGCGTTGCCGACGGCAGTGGTCGTGCTGACGCTGNCCAACTTCATCGACTGGAGCAGGGTGGGGTCACGGCGCCGTGGGGACCGGGCTGGCGGCTTTTCGAGTTTTTGGAGTGGAATCTTCCTGGTGGTTTGCCGGTTCTCCGGGGTGGTCACTGCCGATTGCATCAGGCGGGAGCGCCGCGAGGGTACGCCGGGACTCCTGTTCTTGATGGAAGTGAAGCCAGGGGCGGTGCTGACGGGAAAGTGGTTGGCCCGGTCGCTCACGACTTAGTGGACCCTGATGGTCTCCCACCCGCTTCTCACTCCGGCGATTCTGCTGGGCGGGGAGCGACTTCAAGAAGGGTTCGCCGCAGGGGCTGTTTGTTTTCAGGCGATGTTCCTCTCGCTCAGTGTCGGTCTCATGGTCTCCACGTTCTGGGAGGAGGCGGGAACGTGCCTGCTGGGCAGGATGGGCGTCATGGCTGCGTTGGCAGTTGGGCGCCCCATCTTTTGGCGCACGGCTGCCTGCAACCCCTTTCTGGGAGTGGCTGGACCGGGTGGCGGATTTGGTTTGGTTGGGCACGGCCATGTCGTTGGCCCGGAATCGCGGAGGGGCGAGCGGGGTTGGACCTCGAGTTCTGGTAGTGCCTGGGGATCTCGCATGCGCCGGGGTGGGCTGCGTTGTGGGTGGCATGGTTGCGGATGGGACGGATCTGGCGCGAGGCTCCAGGAATGGCGCACCCCGGGGTTTTGGGACCCCTGCGAGACTGGTATCGACGTCGTGTTCTCCGGCGAGATCCTCGGAGTCGGCATGCATGGCTCGACCGGGCTCCGTATGCGTGGCGGGTCTTGCGGACGCGGGAACACCAACTGGAGGCATGACTGGTGATTGGAACAGCGACTCTCAGGTTTGTTCCGACTGCCGCCACCCGCCATGCACCCCCGTGGGAGGATAGTTTGCCCCCTCTTGATGGATTTGCATGCCAATGGTTGAAGGTTTTGTGCGCCATCGGGAGCATCGAAGGGTCGATGCGGGACGGTCGAAGCGGGGCCCTGGAGCTGTTGGCCGCCACCCCGCCGGGGATTGCGGGTGTGTGGCGACAGCATTTCCGGGGTTTGATGGTCAGCTACCGGTGGTCCGTGGGATGGATGGCATCCGTGGCGCTCGTTGCTTCGGTAGCGATTGAATCTCTGGATTTCTTCGACCCGGCCTTTTTGCTGTGTGCGACGGGGTGGCGCCGGCCTTGTTGGGGACCTGGCTGGCTTTACGGCGTCAATCGGTGGAGCAGACCGCGGGGATTGCCCTGGGGGCCGTCCCGGGCCCGCCCTGGCTGACCTGCGCGATCATCGAATGGCACACCGCGGGCGCCGATCCAGAACTGGCACTGCTCTGCGTGGGATTCACGGTGGGTGTTGTTGCGGCCTTGTGGGCGTGGAGGCAGTTGACGCGTAACGCTCAGGCGACGTTGGCGCGGCCTTGAACTCGAGTGGTCCTGCCAGCCCGGGCACCAGGCCGTTGGGAGAGCAAATCCGGGGCCGGCAACCCGGCGACCGAGAGGGGCATGCTCCCCGGCCCGAAAGCGGAGTTCTCAGGATCCGGGGCTTGCGATGAATGGGCGGCCCGCCGCAGCGGGCGGCGGCACGGTTCATACGACCGGGCCGTACGCCTGCTCGATTACCTGGCGGAAACGGTTTTCTTCCGGCCGCACGATGCGCATCTCGCGCTGCGCGTTCTCGGGCGAATCGCTGGCGTGCGCGGCGTTGACCATGACGTTGGACCCGAACTCGCGTCGGATGGACCCCGGCGGGGCCTTCGAAGGATCGGTCGGGCCGAGCACATCGCGGATCTTGGCAATCGCTTGATGCCCTTCGTAGACGAGGGCGATGCATTTCTCGGTGCCGGGTTCGTTCCACTGATCGCGGGGGCATTCGGAGGGCGCCCGGCCGGACATGAAACGGACGATGTTCTCGAACTGGTTGTCGCCGAACAACGGCCCCAACAGTTCTCCCAGAGAGTTTTCGGTCTCTTGCGGAAGGGGGAAGCCCAGCTCCTTCTCCAGTGCGGCCCGGGCGCGGGCGCCCACCATGCCCTTGAGCTTGGTGCGGAGCACTTCCCGGACCGGGCCATAGAACTCCACCGCCTCGGCCACGCTCATGCGGTGCACCTTGATGGCAACGATGTAGAGGCCGGTGCGGGAGAAGAAGTCAATCACGTTGCCAGGCCGGCCGGTGGGGAAGCGGAAATTGTCGGGCTTGAGCAGGACCAATGTGCGTTCGGGTGTCTGGTCTGGCGGATACTCGATGACGTTTTCCAAAAGGCCACCATCGGTGTCGGAGTAACGCGCCCAGAGCTTCAAATGTGCTTCGGCCTGACGCGGGCTGACCGGCGCCAGGACCGCCGGTTCGAAGTACCTTACCCCACCGGCGTCGTCCAGGACCAGGTCGCCGTAAGTGTCCCGAATGGTTTGCCCGGCATAGCGGTTCCGCTGGAAGTAACCCACCACCTCGGAAAGCTTCCGCGTAGCCTCGGGGCCCTGAAATACCAGCATCATGACGCGCCGGCGTCGGCCGGTGCGGGCGTCCGGTGCAAGGTGGGTTCGCACGTACTGTTGCAGCAGCTGCTGGATGAGCGGCTCTTGGGGATCTTCGGGCGAGGGGATTTGTGCGGCGTATTCCTCGGCCAGTGCGGGCGAGGGGGCAAACATCCGCGCGGCGACGAAATCCAGCCCGGTTCGCGCGATCAGCCGGCTCAGAATGCCGCCGGTGCGGGATTTTAACAACGAATAGGGGGTGATGATGGCGTACGTCAGTTCCGTGCTCATGTCATTCGGTTGGATTGGGCAGAGACGAGGAGACCGGAGGGGTACTGGGCGCCTTGCCGCCCAGGATCTTGAACATCACGGTGCCACAGGTCGGGCACTTGCCCTTGATCGCCTTCCGACCCGTTTTGGTGGTTTCCTCAACGGCGTCGGCGATCTCCTTCTTGGCTTTGCACTTGATGCAGTAACCTTCTGCCATCGGAAATCCTTCGATGTTCCGGCGCCCCACCGCGGCCCGGATAGCGTTCCCAAGGTAGCGTTGGGTGGGGGACAGCGTCAACGTCAAAGGGCAGCGAGATCGGGCTGGTTGCCTTACAACATATTGCTGTGCAACAGGTTATGCCGTATCCGGCGCGGGCCTTCCAGGGAACGTCTCGAATCGCCAAGGCGCGAGAGGCCGGTGACGGCCCTCCCAGCACCGGCCGTTTTGGCCGAATGGGGGTTCACAGATGGGCAAGATGGCATGCGGTCCGATCCGCCGGTCTCTGAATGTGAGACGGGCGGGGCGAAGCCGAGTGGCCGGAGGGGTCTGGCCACACCGAGGGCGCTGTGGCGCCGTGAGATTTCGCCATCGAATTGGGACACTTGGGGGTCGGGGCGGGAGCAGTAGTTTCCCAACAGCTCCCTCCCGAGTTGCCGTCTGGCGGGAGGCTGGCCGCTGCCAAATCGAATCGAGGTTTTGCTGAAGCCGGGGCCGGGCCCGTCGGGCCGGGGGTCCGTGCCGGCTTGCGGCGGTTCCCGGGGGTGGCTACAACCGGGGCGTGCAATCGAACGAGGGCGAGGCCCGATTGGGCGTGTTGGGTTCCGGAGCCGGGACCAACTTTGTGGCCATTGCAGAGGCGTGCGCGGCCGGGCGCATCCCGGCGCGGGTGGCGCTGGTGCTCAGCGACGTGCCGGATGCCGGCATCCTGGAGCGGGCTCGCGAGCGGGGCATCCCTGCGCAGTACCTGCCGCCGGGACCGTTTCGGACCAAGTTGGACGAGGCGGCAGAAAGGGCCTACGTAGCGGCTCTGCAGCAGGCCGGTGTGCAGTTTGTGGTCCTGGCGGGGTTCATGCGCGTCTTGAAATCCACGTTTCTGGAGGCTTACCAGGGCCGGATTGTGAACATTCATCCCTCGTTGTTGCCCTCGTTTCCCGGGCTGGCTGCGTGGCGCCAGGCGTGGGAACACGGGGTGAAGGTGACCGGTTGCACTGTGCATTTCGTGGATGCCGGGGTGGATTCGGGGCCGATCATCGGACAGCAAGCGGTGCCCGTGCTGGACGAGGATACGCCTGAGACATTGCTCCAAAGGATTCATCAGGCTGAGTACGAGTTGTATCCCCGCTGCATTGCTGCGCTGGTGCGGGGGGAGCTGGTGGTGCAGGGGCGGCGGGTCCTGTGGCGGCGGAGCGGGCAAGGTCTGTGAGGCCGGGATGACGGCACGGACAGGAAGATGTCGGCATTCTGAAGCCTCGGCTGGCTGCGCCCAATCCTCCGCGTGCGGAAGGGAGGCATGGCCGGCATGATGGCAGAGCGAAAGCCAGCCGGTGACCGTGCCCGGCACTTGGGGTGGGGCCTGCTGATCGGGGTTGGCGTGGGGCTTGGTTTGCGCGCGGCGGCTGAGCAGGGGTGGGGAGGCGCAACCCTGCCGGAGACAGTGGCCCGGCAAGTGTTGGATCCGGCGGGCCAAATCTTCTTGCGTTTGTTGCTCCTGGCCGTGGTGCCGTTGGTGTTTGCTTCGATTGCACTGGGGGTTCTGGAGCTGGGGCGAAGTCGCGGCCTGGGTCGGATGGCGTGGCTGACCTTTCTTTTGTTTGGGTTGAACATGTCCGTGGCGGTGGGGTTGGGCTTGGTGGGGATGAACTGGGTCGAGCCGGGGCGGGGCGTCTCGGCCATGGAGGCCGGGGCGGTGGAGAGTAACGCGGGAGGGACCAGCCCCGATCGAGAGGGCCGAAGGCCGGAGCTTTCACCGTCGGCGCTGGTGGACATGTTCCTTCCCAAGAACTGGATCCGTGCGGTGGTGGACTTCCAGTTGTTGCCGGTCATCACGTTTGCGTTGTTGTTCGGCTGGGCCGCGCGCACTGTGGACGGCCCCTCTGCGGCCCGGGTGCAGGAGCTGCTGGCCGCCCTGGTCCGGGTGATGTTCCGGATGGTGGATCTGGCCATGGCGCTGGCGCCGGTCGGGGTGGCGGCGTTGGTAGCGGTGGCCGTGATGCGGATGGGTCTGGAGTTGTTGGCGGCTTTGGCGGGATTTGTGGCTGTGGTGATCGGCGCCATGCTCCTGCACGCGGTCGGGGTGCTGGGATGGGTCGTGTGGCGCTGGGGCGGCTGGTCACCCCTGCGCTTCTGGCGAGCGACACGACTGGCTTTGCTGACGGCCTTTTGTACCAGTTCAAGCGCGGCCACTCTGCCCACCAGCCTGGCGGTGGCCCGGGACCGGCTGGGCCTTCGAGCCGCCACGACGGCCTTCGTGTTGCCGCTGGGGGCGACGATGAACATGAGCGGCACGGCCTTGTACGAAGGCTGCGTCGTGCTGTTCGTGGCGCAGGTCTATGGTGCGGACCTGGCCTGGGTGGATCAGCTGACTCTCCTGGTGCTCGCGGTCGCCAGTGCGGTGGCCGTGGCCAGCGTGCCGGGCGCTTCCCTGCCGGTCATCATGGGGCTCCTGGCACAATTCCGCCTGCCGCCCGAGGGCATTGCGCTGGTCTTGGGCGTGGACCGGCTGTTGGACATGGCCCGGACGACGCTGAACGTGGCGGCCGATCTGGTCACCGCCTGCGTCGTCGACCGTGTCACCGGGCGCGCGGACTCGGATGAGATGCAGCAGGGCCGGCCGGCGGATGTGGGATCCGGCTCGGATGCGGTGGCGGATCAGGGTTGACGGCCGCAGCAGCCCGCCTTTTGACTGGGGGCATGCAACGTGTCTGGGTCGCGGCACTGGCGCTGGCGCTGGCAGGGGTGACGGTTTCATGCGCTTCCTGGCGAGCGAAGAAGGCGGAGGGGCAAAAGCCATTGCTGGTGACTCCCGACCTCAGCCTGACGGGTCGGGTGGTTTCTGTGAACCTGGTGGGACGATTCGTCGTCCTGACTTTTCCCTCGGGCCGGTTACCGGCGATCGGCCAGGTCCTGTCGGTCTATCGTGACGGGCTCAAGGTGGGCGAGGTCCGGGTGAGCGGGCCGCAGCGCGACGATCACATTGTGGCGGACATCGCGGCCGGCGAGGTGCGTGTGGGCGATCAGGTCCGGTCGCCGTAAGCCGGGACAGGCGGCGAGTCAGGATCGTCCGGCAAGAGGGTCGGGAGGCTTCACAACACAGGGGTCACCCCGCGTTCGTTCAGACGGGTCAGGACCCAGGCGTAATCGGCGGCGATTTGGTCCGGCAGGGTTCGCTGACGATGCTCGGAGGGCAGCACCTCCCATGTTTGGGTTTCGATCTCCAGGTGGCGACACAGGGAGGGTTCGGCGGCCACCAGGTCCAGCAGCGTCAGCACGTGGTCCTGCGTCAACAGAAACCATTCGCCGTCGGGGCAATGGAGGGGAGCATGTAGGTGGATGCGGCACTCGACGGCGGGCAATCCGGCCCGGACGGCCAGGCGGGCCTCGGCCAGGGTGCGATAGAGGATGCGCTGTCCGTCGGGCAACCAGGCCACCACGTGGTGGTGATAGTCGGTTTCGCGCAAGGGCTCCAGGAACTCGCACAGCTCCGGGCTGGGGCAGACGCGGAGGGCGACCCCGAGCTGGATCTTTCCGAGTTTGATGTGATGCTCGCGGAAGGCGCTGACGACGGCGCCGGGATCTTCGTATTCCACGGCAAAATGCACCGCGTCGTAGGCAACTGTAAGGAACTCGATCAGGCGCGAGTCGTTCATGTGTTCGCGGCGGAACTGCAGGAAGAATTCGATCACCTCGCCGCTGGTCTCCAAAAGACAATAGGGCGTGGGCTCCAACGCCAGGCGGATGATGCGGCCGGTGCGCTCGCAGATCCGGCTCAGGTGTTCAATGCACTGCCAGAGGTGGTGACGGATCAGGGCTAGTTCCTCCTCGGAATAGAAGGCGCCCTTGACGGCGCCCGGCAGCGTGCTGATGGACCCTTCCACACCCGGGGGCAGCAGTTGGACCAGCAGGTCGCAGAGCATGTTCGTGTAGGCCGTGCGCTCCGGAGAGGTCCAGTCCGGTACGAACACACGCGGCTCCACCGTGCGGTCTCGAAAATGACCGCACGGAAAGCTGTGCACGCTGAACACGTAGGCGTGTTGCTGCTCGAGCCATTTGCGGAAGGACAGCAAGGTCGGAGGATCGGCCAGTTCGCGGGCCGCGCGGCCACTGAGGCGCAGGCTCAGGCCCAGCGGACAATCCGGAGCGATTCGTTCGCGGATGCGCGGCAGGTGTTGGGCCAGCCGGGTCCAGGTTTCCGCCCACGTATCCCCGCGGTACAGGTTCGTGCAGTAAGCCAGGTGCAGGCCCTTTTGGAGCTTCATGGCTTCCAAGCAACCATACGCCTGCTGGGGGAAATGGCAACCGGCGCGCTTCTTCGTTGCCCGCGGGGATCCTCCGGCCGCAAGCCCTCATGGGCCCGGAATCGCCCGGCCCCGGCGTGTGGGCGGGATTGGGGCCCGCTTCACCTCCGGATGGAGTTGCCGGGTCGGGTCGATCACCGGCCCCGAGCCCGCGGCCACGGCGGGAGAGCCATGGCGCCAGCGCAACCCCGATCCGGCTTGCCCTTGCGGCTCGGTTGGGCATCGTCCGAACCCCGACGCCAGTGGAAACCCTCAGGAAAGGGAGAAGCCGGCCGCGATCGGAACATAGGCTTATTGGTGCCCCGACGTGCTTCCGAATCCACCCGGCAGCCGACGGTGAGCCCGGAGCGCGTGGTCCCGAATTGAGACGGTACGCCGCGAAGGGGGCTCGACGCAGGCCCGGCTGCGCCCTACGCTGAACCGAGCATGGATTTGAATCAGTTGATCGACGGCCTGATTCTTTATGTGGGCCTGCTGGTGTTGCTGACCTTCCACGAGTATGCGCACGCGTGGATGGCGTGGCGGTGCGGAGACGACACGGCGCGGCTGCAGGGTCGCTGTTCCCTCAACCCGTTGGTTCACATCGATCCCATCGGTACCGTGGTGTTGCCGTTGTTGATGATCTTCCTGCCGGGGGCGGGTCGGTTTCTGGTGGGCTGGGCCAAGCCAGTGCCGGTGAACCCGTACAACCTGGGTCATCCGAGGCGCGACGAGTTGCTGGTGGCGATGGCCGGGCCGGCCATGAACGTGGTTCTGGCGGTCATCTTGCTGGGACTGGCCAGGGTCCTGACCTGGACGCCATGGACCGCCATGACGGAGTTCCTGATGTTCCTGGCGTATCTGAGCCTGCTGTTGTGCTTTTTCAATCTGATTCCCATCCCGCCACTGGACGGTTCTTATCTGCTGCGCCACTTCACCGGGATGTCCCACGAGACGTACCACAAGCTGGCGCAATACGGATTCTTGATCCTCATCCTCGTGCTGCAGGTGCCGGGCGTGCGGTCCACCCTGGCGGGGGTCACGAGCTTTACGTGGATGTTGATGGCTCGGGGCTGGGGGTTGTCGGCGTGACGGCTTTCCCCGCTCGAACCGGCCGGGCATCTGGTTTTCCCGGGACGACGCGAGCGGACCTGCGTGGGCAGGATCGGTGGAGGCGCGATCTGCAGGGGTCTCCGGTGTCGGCGCGACTTCGATTGGTTCGACGGCCGGGGCGTCAGGTTCCGGGGTTGCGGAGGGCCTGGGCTCGCTTGGCCAGTTCTGCATTGCTGGTCATGCGAGCCACGGCGTCGAGGGCCTGCAGCACGGGCTCTGGCAGTGCACGGTTCTCGGAACGCTTGCGGAGCCTCTCGGCCACCGCGACCACGGCGGCACAGGCTTCTTCCCTGGTTTCGGGCGAATCCAACAGCGGGCGCACCAACGGGATGACCTCCCCCTGGCCAATCGTGCTGAGAGCGGCCAGGAGTTGTTTTTGACCGGCCGTGTCTTGGACGATGCGGTGGGCCTGGCGGCACATGGCCAGTCGCCGGTCCTCGGGCAGCTCGGGATCACTGGCCCACTGGAGGTAGCGGCGCAGCGCGTCCTGGCGGCGTCGGGGATCCCCGGCCTGCTCGGCAAACCACAGGAGTTCGTCAGCCACGTCCGGCGTTCGCCACTGCAAGAGCGCTTGGAAAGCGGCCATTTGTTGTTCCGGGGAGCCGGTCCGGGCGGCGGCGGCAGTGACTTGCAACGGCTTGGTGCCGCCCAGTTGCGCCAGCAGGTGATAAAGCACGGTTGCCTGGGCGGGAGAGGCTCCATGTAAGGTCGTGAGAACCGCCTCGGTCTGAGGTCCCCCGGCACCAATCCGTTCTGCCAAGTTGACCAGGGCATCTCGCGCGGTGGCCAGGTCCTCCGGTGAGGAAAGCTTCCGAATCAGATCCAGCAGGGCGTTCCAATGATGGACGGCTCCCAGCTCACCGACTTGTTTGAGGGCCGCCTGGCGGACGGCCGGCTCCTCCGCGGTGGCCAGACGCAACAAACGCGGCAGGGCCGCGGCCAGGCGGCGCCGGGCGACCAAATCCAGCCCGGCCAATTGTGTGGCCGGATCGCTGCGGTCCAGCATGCCCAGGATGAGACGGTCCACTCCTGTCCCGGGCAGACTGGCCAACGCGGCCCGCGCCAGCTCGCGTCGTTCGGGGTCGGAATCCATGATCCAAGAGGTCAGGGGTCCGGCAGCGCGGGGGTCGCCCAGCTCGCCCAGGGCCCGGAAGGCCGTTAGCTGGACGGCTCGGTCGAGCGAGTTGGTGGCCCGGAGCAAAACCGGCAGTGCCTGCGCGTCCCGGCGCACCGCGAGGGTTTGCAGCACCAGCAACTGCCGCTCGGGCTGCAGGCGCGGGAGTACGTCGGCCAGGGCCCGGGTGACCGCTGGGTCCGGCATCTCCATGGCCGCTCGCAGGCCGGCGTGCACCACGCTCAGCTCGGGGGACTCGATCGCCTGTTGCAGCACCGCGACCTCCCTGGATCCCCGCACGAGGATGGCTCCGCGCCAGGCGGCCGCCAGGAGAGGCGGTGGCAGGTCGGCCCGGGCACGGAGTTGTTCGTAGATGTTCAGGGCCGTGCGTCGATCTCCGTCGGACGACCGGCGCTCCGCGGCGCGCAACAGCCCCTCGACGAGGGACGCGCGCCCGTGCGCGTCCGCACGGACCAGTGCGGATTGCAAGGCGCCTACGGCCGGGAGCGTACCGATGTTACCCAGTGCGAGAGCCGCGGCCTGCCGAATGTCCGGGTCCGAGGCGGACAGGAACGGCTGCAAAAGTGGCACGGCGTCCGCATCCCGACGTACCCCTAGCGACGTGATGACCCCGACCAAAGCGCGCCCTTTGGCCTGAGAGAGGGCTTGCCGCAACGCCTGATTCGCTTCTTCACCGGGCAACGGTTCCAGGGCATAGAGCGCCATGTGCCCCAACTGGGTGTCGGTCAGCAGTGCGGTCAGAACCGGCACGGCTCGCGTCGACCCCACGCGGGCCAGTTCGCGGCAGGCATCGGCTTTGTCTTTGAGGGAGGCGTCCGGGGATTGCAACGTGGCCAGCAGGGCCGCTTCTTTCGGGTGGGGTTCCCGGGGCGGTGGAGTGGCAAAGCGAGGCGGCGGCGCCGAGGCGCATCCCGCCACCCACAACGCCAGACCGAGATTCAACAGAGCAGGCAGGGTTTTCATGGAATGAGCCGGCGTGAAGACTTCGTTCAGATCGTCCAAGGTGCGCGCATGGCGCGGGACCGGAGCCGGTTGGCTTCCGGATCGTTGAACTCCTCTTTCACCGGATCAAACACGAGGTCGCGTTTGAGCCACATGCAGATGTTGCAGGCATGCACCGTGGTCATGGAATGATGCATGACGGCAGCGTTGGCCACGGGGAGGCGACGCGACTTTACGCAGTCGAAGAAGTCCCGCACGTGACTCATGGGCCGACCCGTCCGCGCCATGTAATCGCTCACGACACGCCGGAGTTCACCCAGCAATTTGGGCGAGGAAACCTCGGGCTTGGAATACCCGTCGGCGCAGGAGGCCCAACCTTCCGTGCCCTCGAAACGCATTCCACAGGAGCCGTGCCACCATTTGTCTCCCCGCGACAGGATCAGGCGCACTCCGTTGGCGAACTCGGCGACCATGCCGTCCCCCGTTTCGTTGGGAACGTAGTGGTAGTGGGTCGGGGAGGTGTGTTCCATCCCGATGCCGGCCTGGGCCTGGGCGAAGGTGTGAGCCCCCCACTCGCCAATGCAACTGGTATGAAAATCGTAGTGGCCGCGCCAGCCGCCCGCCACGTAGTTGGCATTGTAAGGGCGCCATGGGCAGGGGCCCAACCAGGCGTCCCAGTCCACCTCTTCCGGCGGCGGTTCCGGTTGGGCCGGCAACCAGTCGTGACGCATTTCTGCAGCGTCCCAGGGCGCGATGTGGGCGTACACGGTGTGCACCCGACCCAGCAGTCCCTGTCGGGCCGCTTCGATGCAGAAGACGAAGTTGGCCTCGCTGAGCCGCTGGGTACCGGTCTGATAGATCCGGCCGTACCGGCGGGCCGTTTCGAGAACCGCACGCCCCTCGGCGATGGTCATGGAAGAGGGTTTCTCCACATACACGTCCTTGCCGGCCCGCATGGCCCAGATCGAAGCCAGCGCGTGCCATCGGTCCCCGGTGGCGATCAGCACCGCGTCGATGTCCGTGCGCTCGGCCAGGAACTCGCGAATGTCCCGGTACATCCGGCAGTCCTGGTTGCCGTAGTGTTGGTCAATGGTTCGCTTGACCGCCTCGCGGGCGGACCGTTTGGCATCGCAAACGGCCACAAATTGGACGTCCTTTTCCGGGAGCATCCAGCGCAACACGAACATTCCCCGGCTGCCAATGCCAATGGCGCCCATCACAATCCGTTCACTGGGAGCCACCGCACCGTTGCGACCCAGAGCCGAGGCCGGAATGATGGCGGGGCACCCGAGGACGGCGCCAACGGTGGCCACACGCTTCAAAAACAAACGTCGGGAAATGCCGGAGGCACGTACCGCAGCCGCGGTCGCGCGCGAGGTGGAGGACACCGGTTCTCGCATGCGCAAAGCCTACGGAATGACCGGGCCGGGCGCCAGTGGAATTCTTGCGCGGTGCGGTCCGGGTTGCCCGGGGATGGGAAGATGCAGCGATTTGGCGCGGTGCGAAATGCCGCGCCCAGGTTGGAGCCGGGAGCGGGGCGGGTCCGGCAGGTTCGCGCAGGCGTTCGCTGTTGAAGGACGGCATGGCTTTGCCGGGACCTGAAGCGGCGTCGCGCCGACGAGGTGGAGACCCGCAAGGGATCCACCGTGCTGGACATGGTCACTGTCTGCTCGGAGGATGGTGTCATGCGCGTTTTGAAAGCTGGCGAATTGGCGCTGTGGGGCGGTGAACCCGTGCGGCGGCGACCCTGGCCCGAGTGGCCCGAGCGCGGCCCGGAAGGGGAACGTCGGTGGATGCGCCTGGTCCGGGAGGGGCGCTGGATCCGCACCCGCGGGCCCGAAGTGGAATTGTTCGAGCGAAGGTTCGCCGGCAGTCACGGGTGTCGGCACGGGATCGGCTGGATCAGTGGCATGGCGGCGTGGCGCGCGGCCCTGCGGACGGCGGGTCTGGAGCCGGGCGCGGAAGTGGTCCTGCCCGCGTACGGTCCGGTGGAGCTTCTTGCGGGCGTAGTGGAGCTGAATCTCGTGCCTGTGTTTGCCGACGTGGAGTTGGGGACCGGAATGGTGACCCTCGAGCGGGTCGAAGGGGTGGTCAGCCCCCGCACTCGTGCGGTGGTGGTGGCCCATCTGGGTGGGCTGCCGGTGGACATGGCTCCGTTCCGAGAAAGGGCCGGCGCATCCGGCTGGCTCCTGATCGAAAGCGCCGGGCAGGCCGTGGGGGCGGTCTATCAGGACCGGCCTTGCGGTTCCTGGGGCGACCTGGCGGTTTTTGATTTTGGATCGCACGCGCCCTTGAGCGCCGGTTCCGGCGGCATCGTGCTCACCAACCAGGAAGCGTTGGCGGCCAGGGGTCGCGACTTGCAGAGGGCCGTGCTGCCCTCGACTTCCGGCAACGCCGGAGGCGACCTGCCGGCGGGAAACGAGGCCATGACCGAGTGGCAAGCCGCCCTGTTGAATGCCCAGCTCGATCGGCTCGAAGCGCGGGTCAAACGCCGGGACGCACGGAGTCGCCACCTGGCCGAGCGACTGGCCCAGATTCCGGGAGTGCATCCCCAGGAACGAACCCCGGGTTGCTCACGACTCGGCTGCGGCGCTTTTGGCATCCGGGTGGACGCCGAAGAGTTTGGTGTGCCGCGAGACGCGGTGGTTGCCGCATTGGCGGCCGAAGGGATTCCCTGTTCGGTCGGCGCCCCGGCGGCCCTGCCTCAACTGCCGGCCATACGAAACAGAAACTTTGGACCGTTCCTGCCCGGGGCTCTGCGCGAGGCGGTCCGAACCAGGCCTGCTCCGAATGCCCAGAAGTGGGGGCGGCAGGCGATCTGGTTGGAGCACTGGCTGCTGCTGGCCGACCAACGGGACATGGACGATATCGTCCGGGCGTTTGAAAAAATCCATGCGCAGCGACAGCGCTTGCGGCAATGGGCCCGGGAGCGCGCAGATTCCGGCCGCCAGCCACCGCCATGAGGCGAAGACACTGTCTCGGGGTGGCTGGCCACCACCTTCGCCACCCCGCGAGATTGCGAGCCCCTGGCCGGCGGCTCCGGGGATGCACCGAAGCCGACGCGGCGGCAGCCGGCTGCGGCCCTGGACCAGCCCGTGGTCCGAGGGGCGGGCCATGCGCGGTTTGGCTTCGGGCCGGTTTCGCAATGTCGGCCCTCTTCGGGGCGCGTCATGACCCGAGGGCCGGGTTCTTTGCCAACCGTCGGCTTGCCATGCCGGGATGCCTCGCTATGTTCGTCAACCGTGAACACGATCATGGTTGACGCCGGAAAATCGGAGCGCATCGCGGAGCTGGGCCGACGGGTGCTGGCCGGGGGCGAAATCACCCGGGCCGAAGCCCTGGAGCTTTTCCATCTGGAATCGAGCGCGGACATTTACGACCTGATGGCCTGGGCCAACCGGATTCGGGAACGGTTCAAGGGCAACCGGGTTCATCTCTGTTCCATCGTCAACGTCAAGGCCGGTGGCTGTCCGGAGAATTGTCGGTTCTGTGCGCAATCGGCACTGTATCAAACCGGCGCGCCAAGGTACGGCCTGCTGCCGCTGGATGAGGTGCTCACGGCTGCGGAGGAGGCCGGGCGGAACGGGGCCGTGGGGTTCGGTCTGGTCGCCGCCTGGCGGGGCCTGGAAGAAGGGCCGATGTTGGACGCGTTGTGCGAGCAGTTCCGGGCCCTGAAAGCCCAGGGCCGGGTGCGTCCGGACGCCTCCCTCGGGATCATCAAGAGCCCGGAGGTGGCCCGACGACTGAAGCAGGCCGGGTGCGAGTGTTACAACCACAACCTGGAAACCTCCCGCCGGTTCTTTCCCGAAGTCTGTGACACCCACACGTACGAGGAACGCCTCCAGACGCTTCGGTACTTGCGGCAGGCCGGGATTCGGATTTGCTCCGGCGGGATCATCGGCATGGGCGAAACGCGCGAGGATCGTTGTGACCTGGCTTTTTCGCTGAAGGAAGTCGGGGCCAGCAT
>JAOADM010000070.1:0-248 GCA_026417315.1 Limisphaera sp. | reverse complement strand
TCAACATCCTGAATCCGATTCCCGGGACGCCGTTCGCCAATCGACCGCCCCTGCCGCCGCTGGAAATCCTCAAGACCATTGCCTGTTTCCGGTTCATATTGCCGCGCCAGGAAATCATGGTTGCCGGGGGCCGGGCGGTGAACCTGCGCGATTTGCAGAGCATGTGTTTCATGGCGGGTGCCAGCGCCCTGATGATCGGGAACTACCTCACCACCGTGAACCGCCCCGTGGAACAGGATCTGCAAATG
>JAOADM010000006.1 GCA_026417315.1 Limisphaera sp. | reverse complement strand
CCTGGAAGGCCTCCACCGTCTCGCGTGCGGCTTCCACCACCCGCTCCACCCGCGCCGTCAGGCTCGGCAGGGTTCCGTAGCCGTTGACCACCCAGTCCAGCCGGCCGGTCTCCAGATCCACCATGAGCCCGTGCACCGGCACCTGCGGACTGATCAAGGGGCTCTGTCGGACCACCTCGCAGGCCAGGTGCAGGTTTTGGACCTCGCTGCCGAACAACCGGAAGCATCCCTGCAGATCCTCGGGCAACCGATCCCGCGCAATGCCCAGCGCGGCCAGGCGATCCAACAGGCTCATCAGCGTTTGCCGGGCCACGCGGCAATCGGTGTGGCCGAGGATCAGAATCTCCCGTGCGCCGTCGGCCAGACAGGCCAGTGCCAGCGACCGCACCACGTCGCTGAACGGGCCCGTCACCACGTTGCCCGCGTTGCGGACCCACAAAAAGGCCTCTTCCGGGATCCCCAGCACCTCGGGCAGGACCGGATTCAATCGGGCATCCAGGCAGCTCAGCGCGACCACCGGCAACGCGTCGGCATGTTCCGAGGGGCGCAGGCCGGCCGTCGCGTCCCCCGCCAGGGCGCGGTGATTGGCATGAACGATGGCCTCGACCAGTCGCATGGCTCTTCTCCCGCCCGACCGCACGCTCCCCCGGCCACGTTCGGGATCGGCGCCGAAAAGCGCAGCCCGCTTCTCCCGGCCGCGCGGGCACATCCGGCGCCCGGCACCGGCCCCGCTCACGCCGCGGTGTCCGGCCGCCGACAGCACCCGTGCCGATCGCGCGGCGCGCTTTCGACGGGGACGCCGCCTGCCGCGGCCATCCCTATTTCGCCCCCTGATCGATCCAGGCGCGGATGAGCCCGACCTGCTCCGGCGTCAGTGGCTGGCCCTTGCCCTCGGGCGGCATCCAGTGATCCTCCTCGCCCACTCGCGCCACGCTGTGCACCAACGGGCTCTTGGCACTCTGGCCCGGCAGGATCACCTTGCCTTCCCGACTTCCCTTCAAGGCCGCTTCCCGACTGTCCAGTCGCAAACCGGCTTTCGGCTTTTCCTCGCCGTGACACTTGAAGCAGTGCTTTTCAAAAATGGGCCGGATGTCCTTTTCGTAGGTGACGCCGGTCCGTTGTGCCGGGGGCGGCAGCTTGGTCACGTCCACCTCGGCAGGCCGGGCCGTTGTGACCAGGGCTGCGACGGCCGCCACACTCCACCAGGTTCGATGCATCCGTTTCATGGCCCGCCACGATAAGCCGTTCAACTGACCGTGCCAACTTTCTCCCATCGACCCGTCCGGGCCGATTTCAACACCGCGTCGCACACCAACTGTGTCTCCAGGGCGTCGCGGAAGGTCGGGCGGGCCGGCTGGCCGGTCTCCAGACCCTTGAGGAAGTCGGCCACCTGATGCACGAAGCTGTGCTCGTAGCCGATCTGCAGGCCCGGCACCCACCAGTGCTTCATGTAGGGTTGATCGGCGTCGCTGACATGGATGCTGCGCCAGCCCCGCACCACGCTGGGATCCCGGTGATCGAAATACTGCAGCCGATGCAGGTCATGCAGATCCCAGAACAGGCTGGCGTGCTCCCCGTTGATTTCGAAGGTGTACAGTGCCTTGTGCCCGCGCGCGTACCGGGTGGACTCGAAAGTGGCCAGGGATCCGTTCTCGAACCGCGCCAGGAAGGCGCAGGCATCGTCAATGCCCACCTTCTCCACCTTGCCCGTCTCCACGTGCTTGCGCTCCTTGATGAAGGTTTCCGTCATGGCGCAGACCTTTGCGATGCGGCCGTTGATCCACAGGGCCGTGTCGATGCAATGCGCCAGCAGGTCCCCCGTTACTCCGCTGCCGGCGGCTTTCACATCCAGGCGCCACAAGGCCGTGCCTCCCTGCGGCAGATCCGGATTGATCGTCCAGTCCTGCAAGAACTTCGCCCGGTAATGGAAGATGCGGCCCAACCGGCCCTCGTCCACCAGTTGCTTGGCCAGCGTGACGGCAGGGACGCGTCGGTAGTTGTACCAGACCATGTTCGGGACGCCGGCCTTTTCCACTGCGGCCACCATCTTGCGGCCCTCGGCCGCGTTCATGGCCAGCGGCTTTTCGCACAGGATCATTTTGCCGGCGCGGGCGGCGGCGATCGCGATTTCGGCGTGCAGATGATTCGGCACGCAGATGTCCACCAAATCGATGTCGTCCCGCTGCACCAGCTTTCGCCAGTCGGTTTCCACGCTGGCGTACCCCCATCGCTGGGCAAAATCGCGGACCTTCGCCTCGTCGCGCGCACAGACCGCCTGCAACACGCATTCGTAGGGCAGGTCGAAGAAGTGCCCCACCTTGAGATACGCGTTGCTGTGCGCCCGCCCCATGAAGCCGTAACCGATCAGTCCGATCCGAATGGGTTTCTTCGCCATGGCCGTCGTCTCCTGTCATTCCGGGGTTGGGAGGTCTCGGGAGGGCGCGACCGCCGGCCCTCGCCCGGCCGCGGTTCAGGCGCGCCAACCGTGGTTTTCCCGCACCTGAATCATCGCAGCCAACACGTCGTTCCAGGTTTGCGGCCGCAACAGAACCTCGTTGGGGAACATGCAGCCGTCCCAGCAGATGTGCTGGAACTTGCGCGTGACCCGGCCCGCCTCGTCCCGCAACCAGTAGCCCGAGTCCCGCGGGATGTTGAGCTTGCCGTTGGGATCGGTCACGGGACAATGCTTGCCGGTCTTGTCGTGGGTGCCGCTGCCCCGCACCGTGGCGTCGTTCTGAGCCACGTGAAAGTCCACCGTCCACGGTCTCAGGGCCTTCGTCAGCTTTTTCATGCCCTGATGAAACTTGTCCGGTTCCCACGAGAACTTTTCCGGCACGATGCGATGTTCCGGCGCGTTGTATCCGAGCAGGTACAGCAGGGTGTGCGCCATGTCCGCCTGGAAGCCGAGCCACTTCGGCTGCCCCACGCCCTCGAGAATCTGAAGCATGTACTTCCAACTGTGCATGCCGCCCCAGCAAATCTCGCCCTCGGCGGCCAATCGTTCCCCGGCGTCGCGGGCGATTTTCACCGCTTCTTTGAACGTGGCGATGATGCGGCGGGTGTTGCCCCGCGGGTCTTTGGCCCAGTCACTGACGCTGCACGCCGAGTCGATTCGCACCACGCCGTACGAGCGAATCCCGACCTCGCGCAGTTTTGCGCCGATGCGACAGGCCTTGCGCACCTGCTCCAGGAAACGCTTTCGTTCCTCCTCGCTGCCCATGGCCGATCCGCCGCCCGTGGGCGGCCAGACCGGGGCCACCAGCGACCCCACCACCAGGCCGTGCGATCGGATCTTGTCCGCCAGCCGCCGGATTCCGTCGTCGTCGATGTCGATGCTCACGTGCGGGTCGTACAAGAACAGGTCCACCCCGTCGAACCGCACCCCGTTGACCTCGGCTTGGGCTGTCAGATTCAACATCGTGTCCAAGTCCAGACACGGTTCGGCTCCCGGACTGCCCTTGCCGACCAACCCGGGCCACATGGCGTTGTGGAGTTTGGGGTAATTATTGGAAGGCTGCGTCGCGCTCATAACACCGGCTGTTGGTTGATGACCTACTGGTTCTTCCGGCCTGGCCTCGGCTGATTCACGCAGACGGCCCCACCTTAGCGACCCCTTGCCGCCAAGGCAACTTGAAAGGGCGCCACTCAAGGACGCCCATCCCAAGGGCCGGCCATCCTGCAACGAATGCCGCCCCTTCAGGGCGGGATGAATTGCGCAAACCCGGTCACCCGGGGCGTTGGCCTGGGCTATTGACTCGCCGCCCCGTTTGGGGCGGACACGCATGCCGGGCTCGAAAGCAGGAAATGCGCCCCGGGACCGGCGTTCGATGGCGTTGGCATTGCAGGCCATGCCAACCCGGTCTTATGCTGCGGCCATGCTGTTGAGCGCTGATGAGCTGCGCAGTCTGGTCGAGTTCCGTCACGCCACCCCCCATGATTTGCTCGGGATGCACGTCCTGGGAGACCGATCCGGGGTGGTCGTGCGCGCGCTGGTCCCGGAAGCCGCCGCCATCGAGGCGGTCCCGGTCCACGAGCCGCAAATGCCTCGGATCCGCTTGAAGCAGATCCACGAGGTGGGATTGTTCGAAGGCGTCAGCCGCGAGGTCCAACGGGTGTACGCCTATGACCTGGTCATCACGGACAAGGCGGGCCGGGTGATGCGGACCCGGGATCCGTACTCGTTTTTGCCCACCATCGGGGAGATGGATCTCTACTTGTTCGGCAAGGGGGACGAGCGCCGGATTTACGAGAAACTGGGGGCGCAGCTTCGCGAGTTGGACGGCGTGCCGGGGGCAAGTTTCGCGGTGTGGGCTCCGCATGCGCAGCGGGTGAGCGTGGTGGGGGATTTCAACCAGTGGGACGGCCGAAGGCATCCGATGCGGCGGTTGGGGGCCTCCGGGGTGTGGGAGATTTTCATCCCGGGGGTACGCCGCGGTGCGCTCTACAAGTTCGAGATTCGCAACTGCCACGGGGAGATCACCCTCAAGACGGACCCGTACGGCCAGTTTTTCGAGGTGCCGCCGAAAAATGCTGCGATCGTTTGGGACACGCGCGGGTTTCCGTGGACCGACAGCGACTGGATGGCGGAGCGGCAACGGCGGGATCCGTTTCGCTCGCCCCTGAGCATTTACGAAGTCCATCTGGGTTCGTGGCGAAAAAAATCCCCGAGCGAATCGTTCGGCTATCGGGAGCTGGCAGGGCCTTTGATCGATTACCTGCGCCGCATGGGCTTCACGCACGTGGAGTTCCTTCCGGTGGCCGAGCATGCCTACTACCCCAGCTGGGGCTATCAGGTCACCGGCTTTTACGCCCCGACCAGTCGCTATGGCACTCCGGAGGATTTCCAATACCTGGTCAATGCCCTGCACGAGGCCGGCTTCGGGGTGATTCTGGACTGGGTGCCGGCTCACTTCCCGCGGGATGCGTGGGCCCT
This sequence comes from Limisphaera sp., assembly GCA_026417315.1. Lineage (GTDB taxonomy): Bacteria > Verrucomicrobiota > Verrucomicrobiia > Limisphaerales > Limisphaeraceae > Limisphaera. The sequence goes on along the minus strand of JAOADM010000006.1, from coordinate 34,828 downwards.
GGCCCGTTTCGACGGCACCGCACTGTATGAACACGAGGATCCCCGGCTGGGCGCCCACCAGGACTGGGGTACGCTGATTTTCAACTACGGCCGGCACGAGGTTCGGAATTTTCTCACCGCCAATGCCCTGTTCTGGTGCGATCGCTATCACGTGGACGGGTTACGGGTGGATGCCGTCGCTTCCATGCTGTATCTGGACTATTCCCGCAAACCGGGCGAGTGGATCCCCAATCGCTACGGCGGTCGCGAGAATCTCGAGGCCATCGAGTTCCTCCGTCAGGCCAATGAGCTCGTGCACACGCATTTCCCCGGGGTCCTGACCATCGCCGAGGAGTCCACTGCCTGGCCCATGGTGACGCGGCCGCCCCACCTGGGCGGGCTCGGCTTCCATTTCAAGTGGAACATGGGCTGGATGCACGACACGCTGCGGTATTTCCGGCGCGATCCGATTTATCGCAAGTATCATCAAAACGAGCTGACCTTTGCCATGCTCTATCATCATCACGAAAACTTCATCCTGCCGCTGTCGCACGATGAAGTGGTGCACGGCAAGGGTTCGCTCTGGGGCAAGATGCCGGGCGACGACTGGCAGCGCGCCGCCAATCTGCGGGCGTTGGTGGCGTATCAATGGCTGTTTCCGGGCAAACAACTCCTGTTCATGGGCGGCGAGTTCGGGCAACGGACCGAGTGGGACGCCAACGCGGAGCTCCCCTGGGACCTGGTGGACCGGGAGCCGCTTCATCAGGGACTGCAACGGCTCGTGGCAGACCTGAATCAACTTTATCGCGCCGAGCCGGCTCTGTGGGAGGGTGATCACGATCCGGCGGGTTTCCAATGGATCGATTGCTCCGACCACGAACAGAGCGTGCTTTCGTTCATCCGACGCGCCCTGCGTCCGGCCCCCGAGTGCGTGGTGATCCTGAATCTGACTCCCGTGCCGAGGCACGGATACCGGGTGGGCCTGCCCCGGGGCGGCGCGTGGCGGGAACGCTTGAACACCGACAGCGCCCACTACGGAGGGAGCAACCTCGGCAATGGGGGCCGAGTTCATGCCGAGCCGGTTCCCTGGCACGGTCAAGGCTGGTCCGCCGCGTTGACGCTGCCGCCATTGGCCGTGTTGGTCTTGCAGCCCGAGGGATGAGCCGGCACGAAAGCGCCCCCTCCAAGGAGGTGGCCCCGGCTGCACCTGCCTTTGACTTTTGCGGTGCCGGTCCCGGTGCCGATGCGGTGGCGGAACCGCTCTTGGACACCGGGGAAGCTCCCTTTGCCGCCTGCGAACTGCCTGCGCCGTCCAGCAGAGCGCACCGCCCGCGGAAGCCGGGCATTCCACGGCCCGGCCGATCGCCAGCACGCCGATGTTCCACACCAAAGAGACGACGGATCGGAAGCGACCGCTGACCCTGGCCTCGAACTTCGGTCCTTCGCAGTTGCGAGGTCCGCGAAGAAACACCACCTTGAGGGTGCCGATGAGGTTTGGTAACTCGCATTCCACCTGCCGAGGGGCCCGACTGGCCCTCTGTGGATTCTTCATGGGGCTGTTCCTCTGCCGTGGCTCTGCACAGGCCCAAGAACCTTTGACCGGCAGCCTCGGCGCCCACGATCCTTCTTCCATGATTCGGGCGGGGGACCGGTACTACGTCTTCACCACGGGGCGCGGAATCCCCATCAAAGTCTCCACGAACCGTCTGCATTGGTCGTCCGCAGGGACGGTATTCCCGGTCGATCGTGCCCCGGCCTGGACCACCAACGCGGTCCCACAGTTCGACGGCACGTTTTGGGCCCCGGACGTGGTGTATGTCGAGGGCCGATACCTGCTGTATTACTCGGTCTCCTCCTGGGGAAGTCAGGTCTCCGCCATCGGCCTGGCCACGAGCCCGACGATCGAGCCCGTCCAGGGGGTCTCCCCGTGGACCGATCAGGGGCCGGTGATTCAATCCCGCGTGGGCGATCCGTACAACTGCATCGATCCGAGTGTGTTTCGCGACTGGGATGGTCGGCTTTGGCTGGTGTTCGGATCTTATTGGCAGGGCATTTACATCGTGGAGCTGGATCCGCAAACCGGCATGCGTCTCCAGCCCTCGGCACCCCCGGTGCGACTGGCGTGGAACGACCAGATCGAGGCGGCCCACCTGACCCGGCGCGGGCCTTACTACTACCTCTTCGTCAACTGGGGCACCTGCTGCGCCGGGATCGACAGCACGTACCAGATTCGCGTCGGCCGGGCCCTGTCGCCGACCGGTCCGTTTCGGGATCGCAACGGCGTGGATCTGGTCCAGCGCGGGGGCGAGGTGTTCCTGGAAAGCAGCGGCCGGTTCGTGGGCCCCGGTCATGCGGCCCTGTTCCATGATGGCTCCCTGTCCTGGGTCACGTTCCATTACTACGACGGCCTGGACCGGGGGATCCCCAAGCTGGGGATGGCACGCGTGGAATGGACCAGCGATGGCTGGCCGGTCGCCGGGTTGGATTGGAATGCGTTTTACTCTTTGGAAACCGATGCCCGCGACCATGGCCGGCTGTATGATGGCGCGTTGCACAACGGTGCCCGGTTGGAAGCGGTGCCGGACCGGGGACAAGCCGCTCGCTTGAACGGAACGGGTGAGTATGTGAGCCTGCCCACCCCCGTGGCCAACGCCCGGACGGTGGCTTTCTGGGCCCGGTGGGACGGCGGACCGAACTGGCAGCGATTCCTCGATTTCGGAGACGGCACCAGCCGATATTTCTTCCTTACACCGCGGGCCGACAATGGACGCCTGCGGTGTGCGCTGACCACCAGCGGTCCGGCGGGCGAGTTGCGCCTGGATGCGCCAATGGCCTTCCCCACGGGCAGTTGGGCGCACGTGGCCGTGACCTTCGAGTCGCGGAGAGCCGTGCTGTATTTCAATGGGATTCCGGTGGCCATCCGCAGTAACGTTGCCCTGCTGCCCTGGCAGATTCAGGCCCGGAGCAACTATCTCGGATTGAGCCAGTGGCCGGATCCTTCTTACCGGGGCTGGATCGATTCGCTGCGCGTCCATGGTCGGGCGCTGACGGCGACCGAAGTGCAGCGGCTGGCGTGGGTGCACCCGGCGTTGGCGCACTGGTACGACTTTGCCGTGGACACGCGGGACCGGATCGGCACGGCGCATCCGCGGGCTCTGATCGGCGTAACCCAGTCCTCCGACGGCCTGGTCTTTCACGGAACGAGCGAAGCGTCAGTGGAGCTGCCGGGTGGTGTGATCAGCGTGTCGCATCCGGTGACCGTGGAGTGTTTTGTGCGGCTTGGAACGAATCTGCCCGGAGCGCGGTTGTTCGAATTTGGCGACGTACAGCGCGGCTCGCCCGTGCGGTGGGTTCAATTCGTTCCCCGCACGGCGTCGGGCACGGCGCGTCTGGCGTTCAACTATTCCGGCGCGGGCGCGCAACTGGATGTCGGCCCTGCCATGGACGGGCAGGAGATGCATTTGGTCTGCGTGCTGGATTCGACGGCAGGGCGTGTCACGGTGTACACCAACGGCGTTCAAGCCCTGGTGTACGAGGGGGTCGTGCCTTCCTTGTTGGGGGTCGGAACGGAGCGGGCGTATCTGGGCCGGTCGCTTCTTGGGGACAGTCCTCCCTTGCGCGCGGTGGTGCGGGATTTCCGGGTGTATGGTGGGCGGCTGACCGCGGAAGAGGTTCGAGCGAATGCAGGGGCCGGTCCGGGTCAGGCCGCCCTGGCAGTGAAACTCGCCGTGGACCGACGGGACGCGACCTTGCGGCTTCGCTGGCCGGCTTATGCTCTGGGGTTTCAGTTGGAGAGCACGGATGCGCTGGGCGATTCGGGCCTCTGGATGCGTCAACCTTACGGCCCCGTGTTACGGGACGATTTCTGGGAGTTGACCCTGCCGTTGCCCACCGGGCCGCAATTCCATCGACTGCGGCGGTAATCCTCTCTTGGTCGGAATGCCCGCGCCGGACGCGGGGCGGGTTAACCGAAGCCTCATCGAGTTTGTACCCAATTCACCCAAGTCCACGGGGAAAGGGTGCTCCAGCAGGAGCCGGCCCTTTCCCCGTTCAGGAGGGCCGGGAATCCGGATACGTTCGCAGCAGGATCCTCGCTTTGTCTATGGCTGGACAAGCCGGTAAAATACGCTGCCGGCCTGGCGATCCACGGAGATGACGACCCGATTCGTCAGCTCGGAGCCGGGAACGGAAACCCAGTTGGTACTCAGGCCAACGGTCAGGCTGTTGGTCTGCACTTGCAGGATCCAACCCCGCTGGGCTTCGGGCCAGGAGAGCGTGAGTTGGCCGTCTGCCAGCACCCAGTTCAGGCTCACTTCGGCAGGGGCCACCGAAGCCACCCGGACCGTCCCGTCCACCGCCAGGTTCGACACATCCCACTGAACCGTCTGGCCGGGGGTCTCCGCGGTGACGGTGGTGAAGGCACCGGCGTAGGACGGGGCCACGAAAAGTTGGAAGGTGTCGTTGGCGGCCAGGGGCGGGCCCACGTTGATGAGGTGCAACCGGCCGCCGTAGGTGAGCCCCTGCTGCACCACGAGCCGGTCGGCCCTGGGATTCGCGGACCGATCCAGTTCCATGACGACGGTGCCCTGGAGTTGGGGCGCGCGACTCAGGGTGAGCGTGCCGAGGCTCTCGCCCGGACTCAAGCTGGCCCCCGGCTCGATGGTCACGGTGCCGGCGAGGGTCCCGGTGCCCCCGAGCGTGGCGCCGGCCCGTGCCGTGATACTCGCCGAGGCGGAGTTGCCGTTGATCCGGAGCGTGCCGTTGCTGATGACGGTGGCGCCGCTGTACGTGTTGTCGCCCAACAGGGTGAGGGTTCCGCTGCCGAGTTTGATCAAACCGCCCCCTCCGTCGAGCAAGGGTTGCGACAGGCTGAGCTGGTTGGTGTCCGTGTCGATGACGGCACCCCCCGGCAGCACGTACGCAGCACCGAGCTGGTACATCAGGTCGGGCCCGGCATTGGGCAGGGCTTGCAGGAGGCCGCCGTTAAAGTTGAAGGTGCTGACGCCCTGACCGCCGGCGACGCGGCGGACCCGCAGAACGCCGCCATCGAGGTTGACCGTCCCCGAGGCGCTGGCGGTGTGGGCCACCACCAAACGGTCGCCCAGGGTCGTCAGGACGCCGGTGCCGCTGAGATTGAGCGTGCCATTCCCTTCCTCACCCACAAACAAGAGCCGACCGGCATCGGTATGCGTGAACTCGCCGCCGGAAAGGTTCACCGTGCCGTTGACCCCCGGGTAACGGCCGATGGCCACCCAATGCCGCGGCGCGATCACGGTGCCCCCCGATTGTTCCCAGATACCTTGTCCATTGGCACCAATCTGGAACACATCGCCCGTGTTGCGGAGTTCGACCCGTCCGCCGTCCTGCCGCCAGAGGCCCGTGCTTCCGGCGCCCTTGCCGACAAAGAGGTTGTTCGCCGACACCACGGCGCGGTCGTGGAGTTCGAAAAGGCCATATCCGGTGCCCACGTCGGTCACGTTCAGGTCCCAGAGGACCCAGAGATAACTGTCGTCGCGCAGCGAAGCGGTGCCGTGCCCGCCTTCATGTCCGAAAGACAGCCACGCGTCCACGAACATGCGTGCCTGATTGACAAGGGCGAGATGACCGGTGGCGTTGAAGTGCCATCCAATGAAGACTCGCCAGTCGGAGAACACCGTGGCCTGATCGGCCAGCAGAATGTGGGCTTCGGAACCGGTGCTCTCGCCGAGGTTCATGTCGCCCAGGTTGGTGATGCTGGAGTTGCCGCGCAGCGTCAGTTGTTGTCGAGCCAGGTTGTTCGGCAAACCGGCGTCGAATCCCATGGCAAAGTTGCCGGAGCGCAGTTGGGCGTTGTAAAGGGTGAGCGAGGAAAGGTTGCCCAGGCTGCCGTTGCCCCGGCCCACGGCGACCCAGGCATCCACTTGCACTGCGGTATTGGTCAGGACGAGCGCGGCGCCCTGATCGGGTTGGTTGCCGACCCACAAATCGGGCGCCACGCGCACGAGCTGGCTGCCAGCGGAACCGTCGAAGACGACCGTGCCGGCGCCGATGGTGTAACCCGGCCAACCCCCGCCGGACAGGTCCAACACGCCCGGGTAAGTGTAGGTGAGCCGGGCCGGACCGGTTTTGTGAACGTAACTTCCGGCCTGGGCCGTGGCGGGGCCGCCCAGGGTCAGGTCGCCGCGGACATCCAGCACGTTGTTGGTGCTTTGGAGCGAGTAACCGCGGTCGGTTTGCGCGGGCGCACCCTCGAAGCGCAGCGTGGCTCCCGCCAACACGAGGTTGGTGGGCGAGGTGGAGGCCGCGCCGATGGCGCTGGGTTGTCCCGCCGGGGCGAGGTTCGTGACGACCAGTGTGCCGCCCTCGATGCGCGTCGGTCCGGTGTAATCATTGGCGGGCAGCAGCAGGTTGAGCGTGCCGGTGCCGCGCTTGATCAATCCGGTGGCGCCGCTGATGCGGCCCGAGCCGCTCAAGGTGTAGTCCCGCGTGCTGTGATCGGCCACCACCGCCGCCGGCCGCACCACCGTGTCCAGGGTGACCGAGGTTGTGCCCCGGGCGTTGTCATCGAACAGCACGGGATTGCCATCCTGATAGACGGTCGGATCGCCCGTGCTGATCTCGATCCAGTTCGTGGTCTGACCGACGTCCCAAACGGACCCTGCCAGGCCATCCCATCGGGGCTGCCCGACCGCGGTAACGAGGAGATCCAGGGTGCGGTTTGCCGTGTTGTCCACCAGGGAGGCCTGCACACCCACGGGGAGCTGGCCGAGCGCGAAGGTCCCGGCGCCGGTGCGGGAGCCGTATCGAATCAGAGGATAGCTGCCGGGGCGGAGGTTCCTGGCATCCACCTGCAGCACCACGGGCCCGCGCAGGTTGAGGGTGCCCTGAACCTCAAGCAGGGGCGCGGAATGCGCCGTGGCATCGTCGAGATCCAGTCCGAGGGACGAGGACCCGGTGCCGCCCACGGCCAGCGAGGCCACGATCAGTGTGGACGAACTGCCGGAGCGTCGGACGACCAGGGAGGCGCCTCCGGCGACGTCGAAGGCCCCGGCGCCAGCATGCTCCGTGGAGATCCGCAGTTGCCCGGCCTCGACCACGGTGGGGCCGGAGTAGGTGTTGGCGCCGGCCAGGGTCAGAGTGCCGCTGCCGCGCTTGGTCAGGCCGCCGGAACTGACCGGGCCCAGCACGGGCGTGTCCAGGGTGGCCGGGTCGGAGGTCCCGCCGCCCACCAGCATCGCCAATGCGTACGTGTACCCATAGCCCGGGCAGGTGACGACGATATTGGTCAACTGGCCGCTGGCCGGATCGACCTGGGCCACGGCCATGGCGCCGGTGCCGTCGCCCTGGATTTGCACCAGCGGAGCGCCGATGTACCCGGAGCCGGGATTCAGAATTCGAATGCTTTGAATGCCCTGGCCGACGGGCGCCTGCAGGGCGGGTCGGAACGTGATCTCGCGGTTGCCCGTGTCCACCACCGCACCGCCGGCAAACACGCGAACATCATTGACCCCCGCCGGCAAAAAGTCGGGATGATCCGCGGTGGCGCGCAAGGTGCCGCCGTCCCAGGCCAGAAACGCAGTGCCCGCCCATTTTTCGAACCCCGGCACGGTCAGGGTCCCGCCTTTGAGGACGAGGAGTGCCTGCCCGTTGGCGAAGGCCACCGGCCGCAGGGTTTCGACCTCGGCAGTGCCGGTGATCGACACCTCGCCGCGCCCGTTTTCACCGATCATGTAGCGCGTGTTCGCGCCGTTGTGGAGAAACCGGCCCCCGGAAAACCAGGCCACACCAAAGCTGCCGGGGAACCGGGCGGTGTCGCACCAGCCCGACTGTACGTTGGTGCCGCCGCTTTGATAGAACACCCCGTACCCGTATCGGCCCACTTGGAAGTTGAACGGGCAAATGAGTGTACCGTCTTGCAGGGCATAGAATCCGTAGGCGGTAGCGGACGCGGCATTTTCACCGCCGATGCACCACTCGTTGGCGTTGGCCCCGGTGCCGATCACCGCGCCGCCGTTTTGCCAGAGTGCGCCCGAAACCGTATCGAACTTCCCCACCCAAAACCTGGAGACGTTGAGCGTGGCCCGGTTGGAGAGGAAACAGCGCCCCACGGCACCCCCGTAATCGCCCACGTTGAAGTCATAGCCCGAGGCGTTGACGGTGGCCTGATCGCGCAGCACCAGCAGTCCGCGACTGGCGGCGCCGTTCCCGATGCCCCACCAACCCCCGGTGACGTTCACGGTCGCCGTGCCGGCCACAATCATTTCCCCCGGCGAACTGAGCCCCTGAAAATTGTCGCCCACGATCAGGCCGTCGCCGCTCTTGTTGAGGGTGCCGTTCTCGATGATCAGCCGGCTCAGCGGGGTTTCCACCGTGGACTGATACATGCGGGCGATGACCAACCAGTTGTTCACGGTCAACACCCCGCCGTTGGTGACGATGATGGTGCCGGGGCCGCCGCCATTGCCAGCCCACGCTTCGTTCACGGCCGGGACCGCGGTGCGCACGATCGCGGTGCCACCGTTGTTGACGTTCCCGATGGCCCAGCCCCCTGCGGCGTCCGGCACTCCGGTGTCCCAGTTCGCGGGGTCATCCCAATAGCCCACCGTGCCGGTCCAGACCGCGCCGGAGACCGGCCCGGTGCCGACCAGGCAGAGGGCAACCAGCAGGGGAGCCGTGAACCTGCGCCATGGTGCGCCGGTAGCAGAGTTGGAGCGGAAGAACAGTACTTCCATCGGACCGAAGTCAGGACGGCGTGTCATCATCTCGGACCTCCGATTCAAAATGGGCTGGAGCAAGCTTTCCTGGGGTCCCGGTGTAGCGGGCCCCCATCCACGGCTCAAATAGTGCGGGAAAAACGGCCGGCTGTCTTGTGGCATAAAGTGGCGACAGAGATTCTTCGACGGGGCGGTGCACTCGCCACCGGGGCTGGAGTGGAGCGCTCCAGCGCAAGGGCTCTGCACAAAGAGCGCATTGCACGATACCGGATCCATGGCTCCACCTTCAGCGTGCTCTGGATCCGCCCCAAACGGGGCGACGATTCATCAGCCCACTGCAATGCCCAGAGCGGGCAGGCAAACCGGATTCACGCCGCCCTGAAGGAGCGGAATTCGTTTTGACAGGCCCGGGCCCTGCGTGGGTGTCAACGCGTTGCGCCCTTTCAGGGCGCGGCGGCTTTGGGGGGCCCGAGTCCCCGGGGCGTTGCCCGGGCTGAGGAAGGGATGGGCCTTCGGCGCGTTGATGGCCCCGTGCAATCCACGGACAGCAAAGGGCGGATTTCGGCTTTTGAGCTCCGGATTCCCGATCCCCAAAAACGGGTGGTTCCCCTCGGCTTACCCCTGCCGGGCACGCTCGCCATCCCGCCGAGGTTTTAGAAGTGTCCAAGGCTTGAAAGGCGCGGTGGGCCGAAACGCCCTGCGGCCCCTTCCTTGACAGGCCCGGGCGGTTCCCAAAGACTGCGGCCCTATGGCGCAGGCAGCCTCGCAGCAGCTCATGGAAAAACTGGTCGCGCTGTGCAAACGGCGCGGGTTCATCTTTCCGTCGTCGGAAATCTACGGCGGCATCAACGGCTTTTGGGACTATGGTCCGCTGGGGGCCGAGTTGAAGCGAAATCTGAAGGAGCAGTGGTGGCTGTGGATGACGCGGTGGCGGGACGACGTGGTGGGGCTGGATGCGACGATCATCATGCATCCCCGCATCTGGGAGGCCAGCGGGCACGTGGCCACCTTCAGCGATCCCATGGTGGATTGCAAAACCTGCAAGGGCCGGTTCCGGGCCGACCAACTCCACGAGACGCCCTGTCCGCGCAAGCCCAGCAAAATGGTCAGCGAATGCGACGGAGAAAAGACCGAGCCGCGCCCCTTCAACCTGATGTTCAAGACCATCGTGGGCCCGATCGAGTCCGAGGAAAACGTCGCCTATCTGCGTCCGGAAACCGCCCAGGCGATCTTTGCCCAGTTCAAGAATGTACTGGAAACCTCGCGGCAAAAAGTCCCCTTCGGCATTGCCCAGATTGGCAAGGCCTTCCGCAACGAGGTCACCCCGCGCAATTACACCTTCCGGTCGCGCGAATTCGAGCAGATGGAATTGGAGTTCTTCATTCGGCCGGACGAAGCCGTCGAGGCCATTTACGGGGAGGTGGCCCGGCCGACCGGGCCCGGGCATCCGGGCTCTCCGCAGCCCAATTGGGGCTGGCAGATGTGGCACCAGTACTGGGTGGAGGAACGCATCCGCTTTTACGAGAGCATCGGCCTGCCGCGAACCACACTGGAGGAATACTGGCAAAGGCCGGAGGAGCTGGCGCACTACGCCCGCGCCTGTGTGGACATTCAGTTCAAGTTCCCCTTCGGCACGCAGGAGCTGGAGGGCATTGCGGCGCGCAGCGATTTCGACCTGAGCCAGCATCAGCGTTACTCGGGCAAGCCCATGACGGTATTCGACGAGGAGCTGCGTGCGGCCTGGCCCAAACTGCCGGCCTCGCGCCAACAGGAGCTCCAGGAACGCTACTACCGGCATCGCCTCGGGTATCTGACCCGCATGGGCGAGGCAGCGGACAAGGCCGAGACCCTGGCCCGGCAGGACGCCGAGTTGCTGGCCAAAGGGTATTACATCCCCCATGTGATCGAACCTTCGGCCGGGGTGGATCGGCTGGCGTTGGCGCTGCTCTGTCATGCCTACGACGAAGACCAGGCGCCCAATGAAAAGGGCGAGCTGGAAACGCGGGTGGTGCTCCGACTGCATCCACGCATTGCGCCGGTGAAAGTGGCGGTGTTCCCACTGTTGAAGAACCGACCGGCCCTGGTGGAGAAGGCCCTGCAGATTCGCGACCTGCTCCGCCCCTGGATGAACGTGTTCTACGATGACGCGGGCGCGATTGGGCGGCGGTACCGGCGCCAGGACGAGGCCGGCACACCGTTTTGTGTCACCGTGGATTTCGAAACGCTCGGCGAGAAGGGCCCCGAACTGAAGGACACCGTGACCGTGCGCGATCGGGACACCATGCAGCAGACGCGAGTGGCCATTGCCGATCTGCTGGGCTGGTTGCAGGAACGGCTGCGTTAAACGGCCGGCGACCTGTCTCAGAACCTTTGCGCAGGCGGCCCCCAGCGACTTCGGTTCGCCTCGAACCCATGAGCAGGCGCTCCCGCAATCCCGGCCCCGGACGGACCCGGGCGCCCACGTTGTACGCCATCATCTGGTTCAAGCTGGGCAAGGCCCTGCTGCTCATGCTTCTGGCCCTGGGGGTGTGGCAACTCTCGGATCGGAACCTGCCGGCACTGCTCCGCCAGTTGTTGTTGTTCCTTCATCTGGATCCGGAAAAGCAATTCTTCGTGGACCTCGGCCTGCAGTTGAGTCGGCTGTCGGCCGAGCGCATTCAGTGGGTGGCCGCGGCGACGCTCTTCTACAGCCTCTTTTCGCTGGCCGAAGGCGTGGGGCTCTGGTTGCGCGCCGGGTGGGCCGGGTGGATGGCCATTGGCGAATCGGCCTTCTTCATCCCCATTGAAGTGTACGAACTGCTGCACCGGTTCTCTCCCACGGTGGCCGTCGTGCTGGTCATCAACGTCGGCATCGTTTGGTACCTCCTTGCAAATCGGGAACGCCTCTTCCGGCATCACGGCTGAGGCCCCCTCGGGGGTTGACGAGGCGCCCGTCCGGGTGGAGATTCCGCCCGGGGTGACGCCCATGAAAACGAGCTTGCTCATGGCCTGCTGGGTTTGCTGGATCGGGCTGGCCACTGCGGCGGAACAGGTCGAGCCCGTGAAGTCATCGCCGGTCCCGGCCGCGCAGCCTGCCGTCGCGGCCTCCACCAACCCCGCGCCGGCGATGCCCGAGGGGTTTCATGTGGCCAACGGGTCGCCTCGCTCGGCGCTGACGGAATCGCTGGTCAATCGGTTGGCACGCGAGCTCGGGACCAAGTCGGTGGAGCCGCTCCAACGGCCCAACGAAGTAACCGTGGGTGGGCGACGATACAGCGGCATACTGGTGCAATTGATCCGCAGCCCGCAGCCGCTGCAGTTGCTGAACCCCTGGGCGCCACCCGAGGCCGGTCCCGGCGAGCAGAATCTGGTGCGAGATCCCGTGACCGGCGCGGCTTCCGGACTGAAACTGCTGGCGATCAATTTCTGACCGACCCGGCGGAGCCGCCGGGTGCCGGGCGGGAAGCGATGCCAGTTCAGTGAAGGGCCGCCAGGAAGCAAATGGCCGACAAGCAACCGGGCTTCCCTTCACCGCCCCTGTAAAGCGTGAAGGCGGTGAGCCCGGCGAGGGGGTCGTTTGGGCCTTTGAAACGCGCGGATGTTTCGCAGGACCGGGCTGATCCCGCGAGGTGGTGACGCTTCCTGAACAGGGTCTTCCGACGCGAACTCCGCCGAATGTCACTTCCCCCCGAGACCTACCGCCGAAGCTGCAACCGGTAAAAGGCGGCCGGTCGGTCGGGAGAAAGGGGAACGGACCATTGTGCGGCCGGACTGTTGGCCGGCCGGTCCCAGACCGTTTCCCAGTCCTGTAAGTTGGTCGAAACTTGCAAGACGCTGGCCACGGGTAGCTGCGGCAGATCCAGCCGAAAGCCGGGCGGGACAAGCTCCGGGACGACCTCGAGCCGGGGCCGACCCAGCACTTGGAGGCGCGCGGGCGGGCTGGTCACGGCGCCGGCGATGTTGCTGGCCACCAGGGCGTAAAGCCCGCTCTGCGCCGCGGTCAGTTGCGGCAGGAACAGCACTGCGTCCGTGGCCCCGGGCAACGGCGCGCCATTGAACAGCCACTGGTAGCGCAGCGGTGCCGTACCCACCGCGGACAGCTCAAATGCCGCAGACTCACCCTCGAAGCGCAGAAGGCTCTCCGGGCCGGCCAGGAACTGGGGCGGGCTGCCACGCAGCCGGCTGACCCGGAGCTCGAACCAAAGATCCTCCCGCGCACTTTCCAAAAGGTTGGTGACAAACCTTCGGATGCCGAGCTGGTAGATGGCCGTCCGTTCGGCAGCCGACAATGCGCGCGGGAAGAAAAAGAGATCGTCTGCCGCGAACCCACCCGCCCCGGGGTCCAGCCGCAACGCGACGACAGGGTGGACGGTTGGTTCCGGCAAGGATGCGGGCGTGGAGTAAACCGGCCCGTTGTCCATTTGGATGTTGGCGTTGGTTCCGTCGAACCAGGCAATCACCAGCCGCCACTGGCCGGCGCGGGTTCCGGGCGTTTGCTCTTGGACTTCGCTGTCGCCAAGCCGGAAGCGATAGCGATTGATCAAGGGACCCGTGTAGTAGAGTCGATACTCGCCCGCCTTTTCGATCGCTGTACGGGCAGCAGTGTTCACCAAACCGAAGTCCCACGCGAACCATCCGCCCACGGTGAATGGTCCCTGGGCCCGCAACGCCGGTTCGTCCGGCAGTTCCAACCAGCTGTCCGCCGCCGCGGTGTTGGAAACGCAGCCGAGCCAACGGCCGACGCCGCTTACGATGCCGGTTCCCACCGCGGTCCAGCCCAGCCCACCGCCCAGCCGTTCCCAGGGCGACTGCGGCTCGTCAAACGGCCAGACCGCCAACGGGGCCACGGGCAATGCGTAGTCATGGAGCTGCACCGCCAACAGGTTGGTTCCCGGGCGCAGGAGCTGCGGCGCGATGAAGAAATCCGCTTGCAGCGGCGGGCCGTCCACCAAGGTCGAGGGGGAGGTGTCGAATCCCAACGGCCCGGTCGGCAGATTCAGTCGGAACACTTCCTGACCATTCACAAACACTGCGGCGCCGTCATCGCATGCCAAGTGGCCTTCCAGCGGGACGTCAGGATCGTCCACGAGGAGTTCGGTAAAGAAAGCCGCGGTGGCAGGCGCCGTCCCATCCTCGCGCGCCAGGATCGTGGCGGCGTTGGAAGAGCCGTGGCCAAAGGGAGCCGGGCCCGTCCGCCAGCCTAGAAAACGTTCCGGGTCGAGAGGCCAGTCAGGAGCCAGCTCTTCCGTCGTCAGGTGGTAATGCCAGGAGGCGTTGCTCCCCAGGAGGGGTTCCCGCAGCAAATCCCAAACCACGGCCACGCGGACCGGGGCGCTGGTGACCATGCCGAGATCATTGGACACGACCACGTGATAAAGTCCCCGGGCTTCGGGCGGGGTGTTGCTGCGAAGAAAGGTCGGGCCCACGGGGCCGTCGCTCTGTACCAGTTCGCCGTCCTTGAACCAGAAAAACTCCAGAGGCGGCCGGCCCACCGCGACGACCGTCAGTACGGCAGGGTTGCCCAGGCGCACGGTTTGCGGGGCAGGGGGTACGACGATTTCGGGCGCAACGCTCCACGAGCCGCGCACCCTGGCCACGCGGCTGGTCACGGCACCGGCCACATTGCTGGCCACGACCCAATAGTCCCCCGGGGTGTCGATCCCCACCACGGGGACGCGCAGACGACCTTCCGGCGAGGACATCACGAGGGCCCCGTCCTTGTACCAGTGATAGACCGGCGGCGGCCACCCGAGGGCTTCGCAGCGCAGGATCATCGCCTCGCCGGGATCCACCACCTTGGCCACCGGCTCTTCCACCCAAAACGGTTCGGGCCCATGCAGTCTCTCCAGCGTTTCGGCCAGGGCCCGCCGGGCGGCCAAAAGCTGCCGGACGTCGAGCGTGTAATTGGTCAGGGCGCTGGCGACTTGCAGAGCTTCCGCGCGGGTGTTTTCAGCCGCGGCGACCGCCGGATGCACGGGCCCCCAACGCAGTGCCGCTTGACGCCGCAGTTCCCGCAGGAGCCAGAAATACTCCCGATCCTCCAAACCTTCCCGAATCAACTCCCAACGCAGCGAGTCGATGGGACCAGCCACGACCGGCTCCGACGGTGGGGTCTTGACCGGAGGATAGACGAGCACACCGTCGCCGTTGCCCATCGGCTGCCCCAGCTCGTTGAGCACCGTGGTTTGGGTCCACGGATCGATGGGTTGGTACTGGCGGTCGAGATACCAGTTGACGTCCCAGTACAGATCCCCCTGCAATCCATAACGCTCGGCCAACCAAAAGCGAATCCGGTGCGTGATGGCCGGGTGATCAATGAAATAGTTGGGCACGGGCCACTTCGGATAGGTGGCCACATACCACCAAACCTGTTCGCCGGCCTGAATCCGCTCGAACCATCGCTCGGACGTCGTGTTGAAAATACTGATCACGGCCAGGGGGACCCAGGCATTGACCAGACCGTACAGGTCCGGCAAGGGTTCCCGGGTCAGCAGCCGCCGGAGATCCGGCGCGGCATGGAGATGGACGTGCATGCCGGCTCGCACAAAGGGCAGCAGCGAGTCCGCGGGTTCGTCGATCCAGTAACTCAGCGCCCTGTCCATCCAGCCCTTTCGACGCAGGTTCTCGGCGATTCCCGACATCAGCAGAGTAAACAGCGAGTTGTACAGGGGCTCATATCGTGGCTGCTCGAAGATGCTCCACGGTTCGTCCATGAATACAAAGTCGCGAAAGCCGAACTCATCGAGGTAACGGGTCAGGGCCCGGTTGTAATTGGTGAAGTCATACGCAAACTGCCCCGTGCCCCAGCTCCACCGCAAAGGGGCGTAGCGCTGGGGAAACTGGGGCGAAACGCGATGCCTGCGAAAGTTGTCCATGTACAGGTCCCACACCCGGGCCCGTTGGGCATCGTCCAGGGGGCCGTGCCAGACGCCCGGGATGGCCACATCGTACAAAGTGCGCGTGTGAGTGACATCCGACAGCGTGAAGTCGAAGACGCGCAACCGAACGGGCACGCGAACGGGCTCCGACCACCCCTCGGCATCGATGCGGAGATATCCTGCGTAAATCCCGGCCGGCTGGGTTTTGGGCACGTATACCGTGATCCAAAAGGGCTGCTGCTGCCCGGGCGGGAGCGTCAGTGCTGCGGGCATGGGCAACAGCGGGTCCGGGTACCAGCCGGGGACCCCGCCGGCGTCGCTGGCATACTCGACCGGGACGTACTCGACCAAGCGCACCTCCACATTCGTGGCGGCGAACGTGACAGAGGCTTGCGTCGCGTAAGCCCAGTCCTGCTCCACCTGAACGGTCACGTTGGTCAGGCCCTGGTGGGGATAGAGGACCAACTGAAACGGTTCGTATTCGTTGCGGGCCGCCTCGATCCACACTGTCTCCGACGCGGCCCCGGGCAATGCACGATGCCGCCCCACCTTGTAAGGCAGCCTCGCACCACCAGAGGCTGCAGTCGGGTGGGCTCGGCAGGCGATAGCCATAGGAGTCGTCATGAATCGGGGGCGTGCCGAGGGCCACCAGCCCCCACAAGCCCAGCCAGCCAAGAATCCACCTCCTGCGCTGCATACGCCGCGCAGCATAGCTCTGCTTGTTCGGCCGAACAAATGCAAAGGCCGGTCGTGGAGTCAACAGCCGGCTACCGCGGTTCGAGAGACTTCGAGGTTCTGAAGGGCAACGCGGTCCTCTGTACGGTTCGCGAACAGTTTCCGGTCTCACTGGAGCGTTTGGGTTGAAGCCGGGGCCGAATTGGCCTGTCCCCCGTCGCTCCGATCAGCCGCACGCGTGCCGCGATCGACCTGACCGGCCCCTGGCGACCCGCGCTTGCCTTCGCAGAGCGAGCGCGTCCTTCGCGCTGCAAGGCCCTCCGGCGTTCCGAGGCGGCAACCGGGGGAGCCCCTTGATCTCCAGCCCGCAGCCCCAAGGCCAAGGGGCGCGTCCCCGGAACCTCCGCGGGAGCTGTGGATGGGTCTCAACTTCACTTCGGCTGGAAATGCTCCCGGCCGGGCTCGAGACCGTTGGACGAAGGAGGGACGTGGATCCCCTGTGTGGCCGGCGAATGCAAGGCACCGGTCGCCAGCCCATCTCAGACAGAACGACCGCCGTTGTTCCGGCCGGAGCGGTTGCGCAGGCCTACGTAGCGGGCGAGCTCGCGGTGGAGCAGGGACACTCGCTCCACCTGGCCCTTCGCGGGAAAGCGCTGGTAGGACCCATCGACACGAAACTCCCGCTTCACCTCCGCCCAGGGCTGCAGCCGCTCCACCCATCGGGCCAGCCGATCTTCCTCCGGCTGATCCTCCCCGGCAGCCACCAGGTCGGCGCACACGCGCACCATGGCTTTGAGCGTGACCGGCCGTGTGACCATGAACCCGTCGTTCCCCCATGCCTCGCCCCAAACGGCTTGCGCCGCTTTGAAGAAGTCCCGCAACACACGGTAGTAACGATCCGCTTCGGCAGCCGTGGCGTGATCCGAGCGCTGGCGCAGCCAACGATGGACTTCGTTGAACAACTCGGCCTGGAGAATCCACTTGTCCTTGTGGCTGCGCCCGCCCAGACGGTTGATGCGATACCGCAACGGGCTGTCGGACTCTCGATAGAGCCGGTCCACCACCATGGCGGCCAGGCGCCGGTCGGGCGTGGCCCAGGAAACCCGTTCGTACAAGTCCACCAGGTGGCTCTTGTTGATGCGGGTGGGGGTGGAGTTGATGATGACGAACATCTCGGCGGCAAAGTCCTCGCTTTGCCCATCGAATATGACGCAGGGTACGTGGATGGTGCGGGCCTCTTCGGGATGGGCCTGCGCATAGAAATGCAGTGCCGCGAGCCGGTGCTGTCCGTCGATGATGAGATACTTCTCCAGCGGCTGCTGCAGGTCCCCGACATCCGCCAGCTCGCCCAACGGCTGGAACTGAAGCCGCTCCGTGGTGAACAGCAGCACCGTCCCTGGGATGGGCGGTTGGGTCACCGCCGTCTCGTAAAAGTTCTTGATCGCTTTCACCTTGGCCCGGGCCAGCTGCCGCTGGAATGCCCTCTCGCTCCGTTCGATCTGCGCGATGAACTGCGCCACTTCGTCGTGGGCCTCGACGGGCGCCGGCGCAATGGAACCGCCCTCGCCGTAAAACCGCGTGATGAAACGAACCCGCTGCAACAGGTCCTCGGCCGGGAATGCCACGAAGTAGAAGGTGGCGTCCTTCTGACGAATGCGGGTGGCGATCATAGGTCGTTTTCAACTCTCGCGCTTGCACGGCCCGGAGTTGCGAACGGCCGGGCGTTGGGCCCGGGGCCCGTCCCGCTTCCGGCCCCTCCGCTGCGGGCGCGCGATCCGCATGCCACCAGCCTCCGGGCCCGCGTGCCGGCAGGGATCGCGGTCGCCGGCGCCGATCGGATCGCCGCCACCCGTCAACCAGGGGAAGTGCCGCCCGGGCTGCCTTTCGGCGGCCAGCCTAGGCGTACGGGTGGCGTTGTCAATGGGACACAGGCGGCCCGGCCATTTTTCCATTGGCCCGGCCGGTTCTGGCTTTCACACTCTCCGCTCGTGCAGCAGTTGAACATGGAGGAGATCCGCCGCGCCGTTCGGGCCGCCTTGGAGGAAGACGTGGGCCCGGGCGACGTCACCTCGCTGGCAGTGGTCCCTCCCGCGATCCGGGCGCGGGCGGTGGTGCGAGCGCGGGAATCCCTGGTGGTGGCGGGCCTGGCCTTCGCCCGGGAGGCGTTCCGGCAGCAAAGCCGGCTGGTCCGGATCGAATGCCGGGTGCGGGATGGGCAAAAGGTCCCGGCTGGCACGGTGTTGCTGGAGGTGTATGGACCGGCCCGGGCGTTGCTTCGGGCCGAGCGCGTGGCGCTGAATTTTCTCCAGCGCCTGTCGGGCATCGCCACGCTGACCGCGCGGTTTGTCGAGGCGGTGCGTGGCACCGGCGCCCGCATTCTGGACACACGCAAGACCACGCCCGGCTGGCGACGATTCGAAAAATACGCCGTGGTGTGCGGGGGCGGGCACAACCACCGCTTCGGGCTGCACGACATGGTGTTGATCAAGGACAATCATTTGCAAGCCCTGGCCGGGGCTCGCCCCAATCCCATTGCCGTGGCGGTGGCCCGGGCGCGACGGCGCTGGCCGGGCTTGGAGATCGAAGTCGAGGCAGACACCCTGGAACAGGTCGACCAAGCAGTTGCGGCAGGGGCCGACCGGATTCTGTTGGACAACATGTCGTTGACGGAACTGCGGCGGGCGGTCCGGCGCGTGGCCGGACGGGCAAGAACCGAGGCCAGCGGGGGGATTCACCTCGGCAACGTCCGCGCCGTGGCCGAGACCGGAGTGGACGACATTTCCGTGGGCGCGTTGACCCATTCGGCTCCGGCAGTGGACATTGGCCTGGATTTCGTCGGGCGATGACCACGGAAGCGCGGATTCTGGTGGCTTTGCGGGCTGCGGGGCCCGAAGGGGTCTCCGGGGCGGAGCTGGCCGAGCGGCTCGGGATCAGTCGCGCCGCGGTCTGGGCGCATATCGAGGAGCTGCGCAGCCTCGGCTTTGAAATCGAGGCCAGTCCCCACCGCGGCTATCGGCTGCTCCATTCCCCGGACCGGCTGCTGGCGGATGACCTGCTGGCGCGACTGGCCGGTCAGGTGCGCGTGGTGGGTCGGGAGATCCGGGTGTTCGCCCGTACGGCGTCCACCAACGACGTGGTCGAACGGCTGGCCCGCGACGGCGCTGCCGAAGGAGTGGTCGTGTTTGCCGAAGAACAAACCCACGGACGCGGTCGGTTGGGTCGCTCCTGGATTTCCCCGGCGGGCAAAGGATTGTGGTTTTCCGTCCTGCTGCGGCCCCGGTTGCGTCCCGATCAAGCCACGCAAATCACCGTGATGGCGGCCACGGCCTTGTGCCGTGCCTTGCAGGCCGAAACCGGCCTGCCCCTAGCCATCAAATGGCCCAATGACCTGACCTGCCAGGGACGAAAAGTGGCGGGTGTTCTCACAGAGCTCAGTGCGGACCCCGACAGCATTCGCCATGTCGTCGTGGGCATCGGCGTGGACGTGAATCTGGAACGCAAGGATTTTCCGGCCGACCTGCGCCAGCTGGCGACGTCGTTGCGGCTGGAGCTGGGACGGCCCTTGGACCGGCCGCCCCTGGCGGCGGCGGTGCTCCGCGCTCTGGACGACGACTACCGGCGCATTACCGCCGGCCAGTTCCGTGCCGTGGCCGACGAATGGGCCCGACAGTGCACCACGCTGGGGCGTCGCGTCACGATTGTATGGGGTGCCCGGCGTCTCGAAGGATGGGCAGAAGCCCTGGACGACACCGGCGCACTCTTGGTGCGCACCGAACACGGCCACTTGGAACGCGTCCTGGGTGGCGACGTCACCTTGGAACGCTAGACTTTTCTGCCCCCCGCCGCACGCGGGCGGTGCGGATCCCTCACCGCTCACCCGCCCGCAGCAGAGGCGCTCAGCGCACGGCCGGCACCCGCCGCAATGCCTCCGCCACGGTGGCGGCCCCGCTGCGTTCGATGTCGCGACTGTCCAAGATGTGGATCGGGAAGGGAGTGTCGGCCGTTTGTCCCATGCGCTTGACTTCACGCGGGATGTGGGAGCCGGTGATGACCCGCTTGGTTTCTCTGGGACCGGTCACTTTCACCAGCTTGGGCTGACGGACCATCTTGTCCTGCCGGACGGTCTTGTCCTTTGGCTGCTTCGGAGGCTGGGTTGCGTCCGACGCGGAAACCACCGCTCCACCTGCCAGGCCGAGGAGCAGTGCGAGCGCCCACGCCAGCGGGGAGGGCCAACCTCGGATCGGTTTGGTGGTTTTCATGGCCCCAACATAGCATGACTCACCTTCTAATGCACCCGGCTTCTTCCGCCCCGGCGGAGGATCAGCCCCCGCCGTGCATCCTGCCGCGTCGGCGACCCCACCACTCTTCGCCCCATTCCCTTGCTGGCGGGACAGCGCACCTCTTGTAGGACTTTTTCACCGGAGGCGCCAAAAACGCAGATCGCCACAAAAAAGCCGACCCCGCCACGGGACGGGGTCGGCCGTGCTCACCCGAGTCAGGTGCGATCAGAACTTCTTGGAGACCTGGACGTACCAGAACCGGCCGCGGGGATCGTGGATCGAAGTGTCATATCCCGCGACATCGTTGCTCGAGTCGGAGAACGGAGGATCCTCGTCGGAGACGTTCAGCACGCCCACGATCAATCGGACGTTGTTCAGCAGGTCGTACTTCATGTTCTGGAAGGAGTAACCGGCCTGCAGGTCGAACGTCCACAGATCGTCCACGTACTTGTAGCGGATCTGATTGTCCTGGTCGTACTCGCCAATGTAGTTGGCGGTGAAGCTGAAGGTGAAGCCCTTGTAGTCCCAGGAGAGAGTGCCGTAACCACGCCACTCCGGAACGCTATACGACCCTGCATAGTGGATGGTCGGATCTCCCGGTCCCGGAATCTCGTCGAATTTGTAGAGCCAGGAGGCACTGGCATCCAGCGTGAATTCTCCCCAGGACTCGGTCGGATAGACATACCGAATGCCGAAGTCCAAGCCCTCGACCTCGCGTTCGGCGATGTTCTCGTAACCGCTGATGATCTTGACGATCGTGCCCGGGATGCCCTGGGCAATGTCCTGGGCGGTCGGCGGGTTGCGGATCACGCGGCCGGGGAACAGGGCCTCGTTATCCAGGATCCGCTGTGGATCCAGATCCTCGATTTTGCCCGTCTGCTTGATGTTGAACCAGTCCAGCGAGAGGGTCAGGTTCTTGATGGGCTCGACGGCAAAGCCCGCTGTCCAGGACCGGGCCTCCTCGGCATCCAGGTTGGGGTTCCCACCGCGTTCGATCCGGTACTGCAGGTTGTTTTCTCCGCGGGCAGGATCGCTCAAGAAATCGAAGGACGTGGACCTGCCCTGGAAGAGTTCCACCAGCGACGGGGCGCGGAAGCTTTCCGCATACGTGCCGCGAAGCACGACCTGGTCGAGGGGCTTCCAGCGAATCCCCACCTTCGGGTTGGCCGTGTTGCCAAAGTCCGAATACTGCTCAAACCGACCGGCTGCCTGCACCTCGAACTCCTTTACCCCGGGGAAGGTTAGATCCTGGCCCAGCAGCGGAATGCGGGCCTCGATGTAGCCGGCCCAGGCATCGCGGCTGCCGGCACCGGAGGTCCCGCCCGAGCTGACAATGTGACCGCCTTCGGAGAAAGGATCCGACAGGTCCTTGACGTCTTCGCGGCGGTACTCACCGCCCACGGCCAGGCCGACGCGGCCGGCGCCCCAGTCGAGAGGAAGCGTACCGCTGGCTCGAATGTCCGGGCTCCACAGGGTGGAGGTACCGGAGCGGAAGGTTCGGACCTTCAGGCTGTTGATGACTTCCGGCGAGTTGATGCCTTCGCCCGCGCCGAACACGTTGAGTGCGGTGGCCGGATCGGTGGAGCTGAGCGCGTCGCGCAAAGCTTGCGCAGAAATGAAGTTCTTGCCGATTTCCAAGGTGCGGCTCTCGCTCCACAGGAAGGCGGTTTCGGCGGTCCAGTCTCCGCCCAGCTCGATCTTCAAACCGGGCAGGAGGCGAATCGCATCGGTTTCACCTTCGTCGATGCGCGGGCCCGCCTCGGTGATGCGGTACCGGAACGTCACGTCCTGACCGAACGGGTTGTAGGGGTTGCCCGCCGCCACCGTGAAACCATCCAGATCGCCGAACACCGGCGTGGGCGCGGCGCTGACTTCATAATTCACGCGACGCACCGAGGCTTCCAAAAAGGCCTTGACTCTCTCCACCACCTGATAGTCGATCGCCGCAAAGGCGCCGTAACGCGTCGTGTCCGGGAACGCCGAGATCCACGGATTGAAGTCATATCGGTTCAGGCCCGGATTGGCCACGATTTCAAGGGCGGTCGGGCGCCCGGGCACAGCGGGATTGGACGGAACCCGATAGCGGCCGGAGCCATACACCGTTCCGTCGGGAGCGGTCCACGGACTGGTCAGGATGATGGTGCCGGGATTGCCGGAGGAACTGCGCAGATCCACACCGCCCCGCGCGCTCTGGTTGGCAGACCTGGAGAAATCGCGATCCCGGTAGAACAGCGCGTTGCGGCTGAACCAGTCGGCAATCACCAACGCACTGCCCTTTTCGGTAAGCACGCCCCAAGCCGCGCTGTACGACTGCTCCAGCATGTCGTCGCCCCGGGTGACGTTACCGATCCGTGCCGTGACTTCCGTTCCCGTGAACTCCTTCTTCAGAATGATGTTCACCACGCCGGCGATGGCGTCGGAACCATAGAGTGCCGAAGCACCATCCTTGAGGATCTCGATGCGCTCCACGGCCGCCAGCGGGATGCTGTTCAGGTCCACAAACTGATCGGTGATGTTCTGCGCAAACCCATAACTGGCCAACCGGCGACCGTTCAGCAGCACCAGGGTGGCATTGGGGCCCAGGCCGCGCAGCGAAACGGAAGCAGACCCTTTCGAGAACGAATTGCCCCCCAGGAAGCTCTCGTTGAACTGGCCGGCGTTGTTCTGGGGCATGCGCTGGAGCACATCACTGACCGTCGCAACCCCGATCTTCTGAATCTCGGCCGCGGTCAATACCTTCACCGGCGACGGACTTGCATTGACGTCCACGGTGGGGATGTAAGACCCGGTGATGATGACCGGCCTCATGGTTTCGGGTTGTTCCGCTTCTTGCGCGATCGCCGACTGTCCCACGGCCCACAGCACGCCTGCTGCACACAAGACACGCGGAGCCCCCTTGAGCTTCTGCAATGCGTTGTTCGTCATAGGATGGTTGACTGGTTCTGGGTTTTGCAGTCTCAGCTTGAGCGCGTTCATAGCCGGGACGCGACCCTTTGACAAGCTTTTTCTTAGGAAAACCTCAAGAAACCCTTGAATACCCGCACCCAGCCCCTCCCGGATGGGTCATGCAGTTTTGCTTAACCCAAACCTCCCCTCTCTATTCAGGCACTGTTGGGACGAGGGCGGAGGCACCCGGCGAAATCGGGCTCCGACTGCCCTTTCTCCCCACCTCCCGGGGTCCAAAGGGACATGCGACTGCCGAATCACTTGAGCCTCCGCTGTGCCTTCTCCATTCCCCCTTGGCCATGGTTGGGATCGGAGGCACCGGCCCCCAAGCCCTTCCGAAACGGGGACCTTCACGGCCTGACGCCCGACTCGTTGGCCCGGTCCACGACTTTCCCCCGCCGCCAAGACACTGTCGATCGCACGGAGGGGTTGGGTCAGAAGGCACCTCTTCTCCAACTCCAAAGTCTGCACCATGGGCGTCCACCTCCCCATATCCATCCAAGCGCCGCGCTCTGCCGAGCGAGGTCGAAACCGCCATGATCATGGCAACTTCCGGGCCGGGGTCACCCCTTGGTGCATTCCTTCGACCCCTCGGTCCCGTCCGCAGCAAGGCATGCCCATGGACTCTGACCAGCCCTCGAGCTCGGAAACCAAATGCAACCGCGGCTGTTCGCGAGATGGGCCTCTCGAGTTCTTCCCGCTCCGGCATTTCGGTGTGCCCCACGCATCAGCGGGGTCACGCGGCGCCCCCGTTCCCACCGGTTCCGAGCAAGTCGCTTGACGGCAGCGGGTCCGAGGGTCAGTCTCGGGTTCATGAACAAGCCCGGGGCCAGGTTCGGTTGGGTTCTCTTGGTCTGCCAGGTCATCCTCTCCTCGTGGGCCTCGACCTCGGAGCCCCCAGGTTCTCCCGGGTCCGGAACTCCCGCGTGGGTGCCCGAATCCCTCCGCCCTTGGATCCCGTGGGTTCTCCACGGGCTCGAGGCCCAGAATGCTCCGCCGCGCTGGGATGACGCAAACCAGCGACGCACGATCTGGCCCGGCCGATTGCAACTGGAGGTCACCGCCGCGGGAGCGCGGTTCGCCCTCGAAGTGCAGGTGTTTGCGGAATCGTGGGTGCCGCTGCCCGGCGATGAGAGCCTCTGGCCCCAGGAAGTCGTGGCCAACGGAAAACCCCACCCCGTGGTGCTTCGCCAGCAACGGCCGACGGTACGCCTGACGCCCGGACAGTGGCGCTTGGAAGGGTCGTTTCGCTGGCGCCAGATCCCGTTGCGGATGGCCGTCCCGACCGAAATCGGACTGATCGAACTCACGTTGGAAGGGCAGCGGGTATCTCACCCGTCCTGGGACGGCACCGGCTGGCTCTGGTTCCGAGCCCCACCGGCACCGGCGGAACCACAGCAGCAACCGGATTTCCTGGCTGCTGACTGGTTTGGCGTGTTTGAAGATTGTCACCCCCAGTGGCTGCGTGTGGAAGTGCAATTGTCCGTGGCCGGGCGCCCGCGGGAGGAGACGGTGGGAACGGTGTTGCCCGAAGGCTGGCAACTGGCCCAGGTCCGCAGTCCCATCCCGGTGCTGGTGGACGAACAGGGACGGCTTCGGGCGCAAGTGCGGCCCGGTCAATGGCAGGTCCATCTGGATGCGTTTCGGATCGGGCGAAAGGAAGAGCTGCAGTTCGGTTCCGACGCCCGACATCCGGGCGGGGTCGTGCTGATCGGACTACAGGCCAACCCCGCATTCCGGGTGGTCGAACTCGAGGGCGGGGACCAGGTGGATGCCTCCCAAACCCGTTTCCCGGAACGGTGGCGGGGTCTGCCCGTGTACCGATGGGATACCCGACGGGTCCTGCGGATCGTGGAACGCATGCGCGGCCAGGGATCCGGCCCGACCCGTCGGCTGACTCTGCAACGGGAATGGTGGTTGGACGAGGACGGCCGCGCACTGACGTTCCGCGACGTGATTGCGGGCAACGGTCAGACGCTCTGGCGGCTGGATGTGGCCGAGGGGGTCGAGCTGGGTTCGGCCCGGCTGGGCGAAGAGAGGCTGCTTCTGACCCGGAACCCGCTGACGGGCCGGGCCGGGTTCGAACTCCGCGTGCGTGAGTTCGCCGCCGAATGTGTGGGCCGGCAGCCGGTTCGGGGGCCGATGTCGGCCACTGGATGGATGGTGTCGGCAGACGAGCTGAGCGGTGTCCTGCACCTGCCCGTGGGATGGCGTCTGCTCGCGTTGTGGGGGCCGGACCGAGTGCAAGGGGACTGGCTGCGGAAGTGGACGTTGCTGGACCTGTTTGGTGTGCTCATTTTTGTTCTGGCCGTGCGGCAACTCCTGGGGTGGCGAGCAGGGGCGCTGGCGCTGGTGGCTGCGGTGCTTGCTTATCACGAGCCCGGGGCGCCCCGGCTGGTCTGGTGGGTGGTATTGGTCTTGTTGGCCCTGCTGCGTCTGGTGCGCACGGCCCGGGCCGAACTGGCCCTGCGTGCTGCCCAGGCTGTCGCACTGCTGTGGCTAGGGATTGCCCTCGTGCCATTCGTGGGTCGGCAACTCCAACAAGCGCTGTATCCCCAGCTCGAATGGGTCCCCGGTGCGGGTCCGTCTCCCGTGACCACGCTGCCAGCCGCAGCCGCCGTCAAGGAGCCCGAAGCGATCCAGCCCCGCAGGAGGGCCGTCTTGCCATCTGCCTGGCGAAAAGTGGAACTGGGCGCCGCATTTGAGGCGGCCGCTCCCGATCGTGCGGCGGATGCCGGTCTCGCGGCGAATCTGGCACAGGATCTTTCTGCCCGGATTCAAACCGGGCCGGGCGTGCCCGAATGGACGTGGCGCAGGGTGGAGTTCCAATGGAACGGGCCGGTCCAACCGGATCAGACGGTACGCTGGTGGCTGATACCGCGCTGGCTGGAGCGATGCCTGAGCACGCTGCGGGCACTGTTGTTGTTGTGGCTGGCGCTGGTCCTGGTGCGTGCCTCCGGCCGCTCTGCTGCCAGCCGGCCCCTAGGCGCGGTGGCCCCGCCCCAGGCTTCCCGACCCGCCGCAGGTGGTTCGGCCGCCGTGGTGTTCACCACGTTGTTGTTGGTCCTCGGGGGGCCGCGGCCGCTGTCCGCGTCCGAATTTCCGCCGCTCGACCTGCTCAATCAGTTGCGGGAACGTCTCCTGGCCGCTCCCCCGGCCTTTCCGGGCGCAGCCGAGATTCCCTTCGCCACGCTGACGCTGACCAATCGACACCTTGTGTTGGAAAGCCGCATCGAAGCCGCGGCGACGTGTGCGGTGCCGTTACCGGCCCGGTTTGCCCAGTGGTCCCCTCTCCGCGTGACCCTGGACGGGGCGCCGGTGGCGGCTTTGCGGCGTGAAGACAACTCTTTGTGGGTCGTTGTGTCCCCCGGCGTCCATCACGTGCGTCTGGAGGGCTTCCTGGCCGAAGTGGACGAGTGGGTGTGGTCGTTCCTCTTGCGGCCGCGTCGTGTGGCGGTGCAGGCCCCCGGGTGGACCCTCACCGGCATCGACCCGGAAGGTGTCCCGCAATCGCAGGTGTTTTTCCAGCGCGTGGCCGCCGAGCCCGGCGCACGAGCCCGAACCGCCCAATCCACCGCCTACGATCAGCAACCGCTTGTCCCGGCGTTCGAAGTGCTTCGAGAGTTGGAGCTGGGTCTGCGCTGGAAGGTCCGGACGCGGGTGCGTCGGTTGTCCCCGCCGGTGAGGGCGGCGACGGTGGCCGTGCCCATCCTGCCGGGGGAACAGATCCTCACCGGCGGCATCACGCCCAAGGAGGGTCGGGTGGAGGTCAACCTGGGTCCCGGGCAGGCAGAATTCTCCTGGGAAAGCGAACTGGCCCCGGTGGAGGTCCTCGTATTGGAGGCACGCGCTGACGACACGTGGGCGGAGCAGTGGCGGCTGCTGGCGGGTCCGGTGTGGAACGTGGCGTTCGAGGAACTCGCCCCGGTTTATGAGGAGGGCCGAGACCTGGCCCCGGTTTGGCGGCCGTGGCCCGGAGAGAAAACGCGTCTGCGTGTCTCGCGTCCGGAGCCGATCCCGGGCGCGACCCTGACGGTGCGTTCCGTCGATCACGTGACCGACGTGGGACATCGGCTGCGCACAACCCGCCTGCGACTGCGCGTCCTTTCAAGCCTCGGTCAGGACTTCGTTTTGGAACTCCCCCAGGGGGCGGAGATCGAGTCGGTGCAGCGCGACGGGAACAGCCTGCCGCCACAGCGGGTGGGGCATCGCCTTCTGGTCCCGGTGGTGCCGGGCGAGCAGGAAATCATGGTTTCATGGAAAGAGTCCGAACCCTTGCAGTCCCGCATCCGCCCGTCGGCTGTGGGATTGCCGGTGGAGGCCGCCAATGTCCAGCAGGTAGTACGGTTGCCAACAGATCGATGGGTGCTTGGCACGCGGGGACCTGTGCTCGGGCCGGCCGTGCGCTTCTGGGCTGTCCTGGCGTTGGCGGCTGTGATGGCCGTGATCCTGAGCCGGCTCAAGGCCGGCCCGTTGGGTCATTTCGGATGGTTTTTGCTGCTTGTTGGATTGACCCAGGTGCCCGTGTGGGTGGCATGGTTGGTGGTGGTCTGGTTCGCGGGGCTCCAGTTGCGGGGCAGCTGGAATCTGGTGGAGCAGCGCTGGTGGCTGGCAGACCTGTTTCAGGTCCTCCTGGTGTTCCTGACGGTGATGGCGTTGGCGGTGCTCTACATGGCGGTCTCTGCTGGTCTCCTGGGTCGGGTGGAGATGTTCATCACGGGAAATGGCTCAACGACCTGGGAGCATCGCTGGTTCAGCCCGCGCACCGGCCCTCATTTACCCCTGCCCGAGGCGTGGGCGGTATCGCTTTGGTGGTACCGGCTGGCCATGTTGGCCTGGGCATTGTGGCTGGCAGTATCGCTGCTGCGTTGGCTGCGATGGGGGTGGATCCAGTTCAGTACCGGGGGCTGCTGGTTGTGGCCGCCGAGGCGGAAGCCGCCGGCAACGCCGCCTAGCCCGGGAGCTTGTCTCGCCAGTCCGACCCCGCCGGCATCGGGCGAGCAGCGTTGATGTTGCACGTCTGCGGTTCCACCCGGCCCGGGCCGGTCCGTTGCGAGGGGACGCCCGCAGGCGAGCCTGCATCATCCGCACTCCGCAGCCGGACCTCGGGCGCCTGACGGCGTCGCGATTCCCAAGCGATGCGATGGTGGTCCCGAGGCTGGAAGAAGCCGGCGTTGCGGTCTGGCCTTGCGCCGGGGTTGTCGGGCGCGAATTGCTGTCCCCCTCCCCTGCCAACGGGAACAGCGGGGCGCCTTCGGGCTCGCGGTTCGTTGGCCGCAGGCTAGATTTGGGAGCATCGATGCACACGATCTACTGCGATTACAACGCCACCACTCCTCTGGACCCGGAGGTGCGGTCGGCGATGTGGCCGTTTTTGACGGAGATCTGGGGCAATCCGTCCAGCCTTCATCAATACGGCCGCCGTGCCCGCGCCGCGTTGGACGAGGCGCGTGAACGGGCAGCTGCCGTCTTGGGTGCCAAGCCGAGCGAGATCATCTTCACCAGCGGGGGGACCGAGAGCGTGAACCTGGCGGTGCTGGGAGCGGCGCGCGCGCTGCGGGACAGGGGGCGGCACCTGATCACCTCGGCCGTCGAACACCATGCCGTGCTGGAGGCGATGGCGCACCTGGAGCGGCACGAGGGGTTTCGCGTGACCCGGTTACCCGTGACCCGCGAGGGTTTCGTGGAGCCGGAGCGCCTCGCCGCGGCGTTCGAACCCGACACGGTCCTAGTGTCCATCATGGCCGCCAACAACGAAATCGGCACGCTGCAACCGGTACCGGCGCTGGCTGCTCTCTGCCGGGAGCGGGGCGTCTGGTTCCACACGGACGCCGTCCAGTTTTTCGGGAAGATGCCCTTCACCTCGGTGAGGGATCTCGGGGCCGACCTGGTGTCCCTTTGCGCCCACAAGTTTCACGGTCCCAAGGGGGCAGGGCTGTTGTATGTGCGCTCGCCATTGCGGGTACAGCCGTTGCTGTTCGGCGGGCCGCACGAGAACGAGAACCGGGCTGGCACCGAGAACCTCCCGGCAATCGCGGGTCTGGTGGCTGCGATGGAACGCTTCCTGCGGCCGCCGGTCTTCGACCCAGCAAGGCTCCAGTCGCTCACCGATTCGCTCGCCGCGGAGCTTTTGTCGATCCCCGGCGTTCATCTGCTGAGCCCGCGGACGGCGCGCCTCCCCAACACGCTGGCAGTGGCCGTCGAGGACCTCGACAGCGTCACATTGGTGGCCGGACTCGACCTGGAGGGTGTCTGCGCCTCGGCAGGATCGGCATGCTCGGCCGGTGCCATGGAGCCCTCGCACGTGGCAATGGCCCTCGGTGTTCCGCCCCAGGTGGCCGCCGGACTGGTCCGCTTCTCCCTCGGTCGCGACAACACTCCGGACGACGTGCCCCGAATTGCCGAGGCCTTCCGGCGGGTGGTCGAACGTGCAAGAACTTGTGGATAACCAGTCCAACGGAGTGCGAACAATGGAGGAACGTCCTGAACAACTTCGCCCGAGGACGCCCGGCACGCAGCTTGTCCCCAGGTTATCGACCATGGATCAGGGCCTGATTTCCCCGCCTTTCCTTGACACCTGCGCGCATTCTGCCTTATTCACAACCCCTAAGAATACGGCGGTTTTGAAAGCTCGTTGAACCCTAGTAGCCCAGGCAGCGCATGAACCTGACCATCGCCAAGGAGCACCTCCTGAGCGGACTGCAAGCCGTGCAGAACGTGGCCGGGGGACGCACGACGCTTCCCATCCTGCACAACGTTCTGCTGCGCGCACAACCGGGTCAGCTTGAACTGACCGCCACGGACCTGGACATGACCGTCTCGTGCAGTGTACCGGCCACCGTGGGCAGTCCGGGTGCCACGACGGTCCCCGCAAAGACACTTTTCGGCATCGTCCGCGAGCTCAACGGCCTCGAGATCGAGATGGAGGTGGACGAGAAAAACACCTGCAGTTTGCGGGCTGCGTCGTCCTACTATCGACTGCGGGGCATCAGTGCGGATGAATTTCCTCCGTTGCCTGTGTTTCCCAAGGCGCAACAGGTCGAGCTGCCCCGGGAGCGCCTGGCCGGGATGTTGCGCAAGACCTCGTTTGCCATGTCCACCGACGAGTCCCGGTACGTGCTCAATGGCGTGTTCTTCAGCCTCAAGGAGCACAAGCTCACCTTGGTGGCGACCGACGGTCGTCGCCTGGCGCTGGTGGAGGAGGAGGTGGACCTGCCGGAGCAGGGGCAGGGGGAGTTCATTCTGCCGGCGAAGGCCGTGGGCGAGATGGCGCGGCTCCTTCCGGGCCCGGGGAACGTGCTGGTCCGCTTTGCGGAGAATCAGGCGGCTTTCGAGTTCAAGGACGAGAAGGGCGCTCCGGTACTGCTGATCACGAAGCTGGTGGAGGGCCACTATCCCAATTACCGGCAGGTCATCCCGACGGAGGCGCGCGAACGAGTCACGTTGCCGCGCGAGGAATTTTTGCACGCGTTGCGTCGCGCCGAGTTCATGACCAGCGACAAGGCCAACTCGGTGAAACTCACCTTCACGCGCAATAATCTGGCGATCACGGCCAATTCACCCGACGTGGGTGAGGCACGGGAGAGCCTGGCGATCAACTATGCCGGCAACGAGTTGGCCATCGCATTCAACCCGCGCTACCTCATCGAACCTTTGACGGCCCTGACCGAGTACGATGAGGTCTTCCTCGAGCTCACGGACGAGCTGAGCCCGGGCGTCCTCAAGGTCAACGGCCCGTTCCTCTACGTCGTGATGCCCATGCGCCTGACGTAGCGCTGCGGGCTGGTGCACTGCGGCTTCGCCAGATGAACTGCCTGGTCACGGCCGGTCCAACCTGGGAGCCCTTGGACCGCGTGCGCAGGCTCACAAATCTCTCCACGGGCCGATTGGGCATCGAACTCGCCAACGCGCTCGCGGAGGCCGGACACCGGGTGACGTTGCTGCTGGGTGAATTGGCCACGTGCAGCCTCCCCGCCCGCGCGGCGGAGCTGCGCCGATTCACGACCACGGAGAGTCTGGAGCGTTTGTTGCAGGAGTGCAGCGGGACAAGGTTCGGTGCCGTCTTCCATGCCGCCGCGGTTAGCGACTACAAGCCGGGCACCGCGTGGCAAATCGGGCCGTCCGGGCTGCGCCGCCCAATCACGGCTGGAAAGATTCCCACGGAGCTGGGGCCGATTTGGGTGGAGCTGATCCCCACGCCCAAGCTCATTGCCTCGCTGCGCCGCTGGTTTCCGACCGCCTGGTTGGTGGGCTGGAAGTACGTCGTGGACGGCAACCCTCAGGAGGCAGTCGCAGAGGCGCGTGCCCAACTGGCGCGGTACCAGACCGACGCCTGTGTGCTCAACGGGCCTGCGTGTGGCGAGGCTTTTGCGATTGTCGAACACGGGGGCGAGCCGCTTTGGCTGGCCGACCGCACCGCGTTGTGTGCCGAGTTGGTGAGGCGGTGTGCTGGAAGAGGCGCAGCCGCTGTTTAGGATGCCGGCCATGGCTGTGCCGATCAGGTTCGAGGGGGCACGCCCGCGGGCGCGCCGTGGGATTCCAGGGCGGCACGAGTGCGCCCCGATGCCGGGTTTCATTCAGGCTGGTGCCCGGCCCGGAAGTTTGCGCGTGTCTTGGGCTCCTCGTAAACTGCCGCTGGTGCCCGGCAGCCGGTTCGTAAGATCGCGACCCGCCTGCCGGTGGCGGTCCCGGTGTGGGCTTCGGGCTGCCCATGGAGCGCCGCGGCCCAGTTGCCGGCTGTCCAGGGCCATGGCGGCTTGGCGCGGCAGCCTCGTCAACGCCGCAGGCCCGAGGGAAACTTTGCGATATGAAAACCCGGGTGGTCATCGTGGGGGCGGGGGTGATCGGACTTTCCACAGCGTGGTACTGCGTCCGCCGGGGGATGGACGTCTGCGTTTTGGATCGGAACGGACCGGAGCGGGACGGCTGTTCCTTCGGCAACGCCGGGCTCGTCGTGCCGAGCCATTTCATTCCGCTGGCGGCCCCCGGCATGGTGAAACTGGCTCTGAAATGGATGTTCCGCCCCGACTCGCCATTTTACGTGCGGCCGCGGTTGGATCCCGGGCTGTGGGGGTGGGCGTGGCGCTTTTGGCGAGCGGCCACCCGGGCTCACGTCGAGCGAGCGGCCCCCGTGCTGCGGGACCTGCTCCTGGCAGGTCGACAGGCGTTCGAGCAACTGGCCGCGAACGCCGGCCCGGAGCTCGGGCTCGAGAAAAAGGGACTCCTGATGCTTTGTGCCACCGGGCACGGGCTGGAAGAGGAGGCGAAAGCCGCGGCCCAGGCGCGGCAACTGGGAATGCCCGCCGAGGTCTTGGACGCCGAACAGGTGCGGCGCATGAATCCCGACCTGCAACTGCAGATTGTCGGAGCCGCGTTCTATCCGATGGACTGTCATCTCAAACCGGAGCGCTTCATGAGCACGCTCCAGCGCATGAGTGGCGAGGCGGGGGCGAGGTTTCTCTGGCAGGCGGAAGTGCAGGATTGGGTGGTGCAGGCCAACCGCATCCAGGGGGTGCGCCTCCGAGACGGCAGCACCGTCGAGGGGGATGCCTTCGTCTTGTCAGCGGGCGTGTGGTCCGCCGAACTGGCTGCCAAACTCGGGCTCCGACTGCCCTTGCAGGGGGGCAAGGGTTACAGTCTGACCCTTCCCGCGCCGCGCCAGCGGCCCCAGACGGGCTGCCTCTGCACGGAGGCCCGCGTGGCGGTCACCCCGATGAACGGCGCGCTGCGCGTCGGCGGAACCATGGAGCTGGTGGGCACGGATCCGTCCATCAACCCCGTGCGGATCCGCGGCCTCGTCAATTCTTTTTGCCGGTACTTTCCGGATTTCCGTCCGGAGGATTTCAACCGAATTCCGCCCTGGGCCGGCTTGCGGCCCTGCTCACCGGACGGCCTGCCCTACCTCGGGCGCCCGAGTGGCTGGGAGAATCTGTGGATCGCCACCGGGCATGCAATGTTGGGATTGAGTTTGGGGCCCGCCACGGGACAATGGCTGGCGGAGGCGATTGCCGGGCGGCGCTCGGAGAGCGCGCCGCCTTTGCTGGCGCCCGACCGCTACCACTGAGACCGCGCACATCATGAAGGCAAAGCAATCCACCATGCGCTGGGAGGGCGTACTGCCCGCCATCACGACCCCGTTTCGTGCCGATGGGCAGGTGGACCATGAATTCCTGAGGCGCCATGCACGGTGGCTGGTGGACCACGGTTGCACGGGGGTGGTCGCCCTCGGGTCCCTCGGGGAAAGTCCCACCCTGCGTTTTGAGGAAAAGGTGGCCATCTTGCGCACGGTCGTTGATGCCCTCGAAGGCCGTGCCGCCGTGGTGGCCGGTATCGGCACCCTGAGCACCGCCGAGGCGGTGGAACTGGCCCGCGAGGCCGAGAGCATCGGTTGCTCCGGGCTCATGATTCTGCCGCCCTACGTGTACGCCGGCGACGCCCGTGAGATGTTGAGCCATGTGGAGAGCGTGCTGCGAAGCAGCGGCCTCTCCGGCATGCTTTACAACAATCCCATCGCCTATCGGACAGATTTTTTGCCCGAGCAGATCGCGCAGTTGGCGGAACGGAACCCCAATCTGCACGCCGTCAAGGAATCCAGTGGCGATGTCCGTCGGATTACCGCGTTGCGGGCCTTGTGCGGGGAGCGACTGGCGCTGCTGGTGGGGGTGGACGACCTCATCGTGGAAGGGGTGCGCGCCGGGGCGGTGGGATGGATCGCCGGGCTGGCCAACGCCCTGCCGCGGGAATCGGTGGCGCTCTTCGAACTGGCCCGTCGCGGTCCGGAATCCCGGCTGGAAACGCTGTACCAGTGGTTTCTTCCCCTGCTCCGCCTCGACACCAGCAACAAATTCGTGCAACTGATCAAACTGGTCCAACAGGAGACGGGTACGGGCAGCGAGCGCGTGCGACCGCCGCGCCTGCCCCTGGCAGGTGCCGAGCGCAAAAGGGCGCTGGAACTCATCCGCCGCTGCCTCGCGCAGCGACCCAAAGACGCGTCCGTTTGCACGCGTTCTCGACCATGATCCGGGAAGCGATTCGTCCCGCCCGTGGCGCCGGACCTGCGCGGCTGCGAAGAACCGGCACGCGAGGTCGCGGTCGCGTTGGACCGGTTTGCACAGGGTTCGCGCCGGAGAGCCTATGAAACTGGAGGGTCTGTCCCTGATCGGGCATGGTTGCGCAGAGCCGAAAGGTTCGCCCACTCGTGCGGTGAACCCCGCCACCGGGGAGAACCTCGAGCCCGCGTATTACTGGGCCGACGCTGCCGACGTGGATCGTGCAGCGCGCCTGGCCTGGGAGGCCTTTCGACAATTCCGGTTGTGGCCCGCGGCCGGACGCGCCCGGCTGCTGCGGCGCATTGCCGAGCTGATCGATGGCGCTGATATGCTGCTGTCTCTTATACACA